>JAEXTA010000064.1 GCA_023453665.1 Bacteroidota bacterium
GGTGCACCCTGGGTTGATGTTAATGACGATGGAGTTTATACGCCCGGCGTTGACAAACCTAAATATGTCGGTGATGAAACTCTTTGGTATGTGGCTAATGATATGGACTCCGCAAGATCAACATTTACATATGGTACTTTGCCTATGGGTTTGGAATTTCAGACGACAATTTATGCTTTTGACAGCACAAACTTTTTGGCAGATGTAGTATTCAAAAAATATAGAATTATTAATAAAGGCAATTCCAATATCAACGACTTTTATCTTTGCTATTGGTCTGATGATGATCTTGGTGACGCAGCAGATGACTTTGTTGGATGTGATCCTTATTATCATTTGGGATATGTGTTTAATGCAGATAATAATGATGGGGGTGGTACAGGTTCGACTTATGGAACTCCGCCGCCAGCAGTCGGTCATATGTTATTACAAGGACCAATTATAGCTGGACTACCTGCTGATAGCGCGTTCTTCAATAATGAGTGGAAGATTGGTTTTAAGAATTTACCTATGACTTCATTTACATTTTATTTAAATGCAAGTACTTTTTATAGGGATCCACAACAAGGTACACCCACAGGCAGTATTGAATTTTACAATTATATGCAGGGTCTTATCTGGGATGGCACTCAATATGTTAGTCCTGTTTCATCACAACCGACAGTTTTTCCACTCAACGGTGATCCAATACAAGGCATTGGTTGGTACCAGGGTCCTGGTTGGCCTTTGGGTCCAGGTCCGAGTGACTGCAGGCTTGTTTTAAACTCTGGTCCAATTACGCTTGCTGTTGGTGATACTCAGGAAGTTGTTGTTGCAATATTTATGGCAAAAGGTACGAGTAATTTAAACAGCATTACTCTGTTAAAACAAAAAGCACAGCAGATACAAAACTTTTACGGCGCTTTTGTTCCAAACATTGTTGGTGTTGATGATGTCATCGATGCTTCGCCTGATGAGTTTATGCTGATGCAGAATTATCCAAACCCTTTTAACCCAACAACGAAGATAAGTTTTACTATCCCTTCTGTCACTCTTCGACAGGCTCAGAGTGACATTGGTGTTTTATTAATAGTTTATGATGTGCTTGGTAATGAAGTGGCTGTCTTAGTAAATGAAGAAAAACCTGCAGGTAGTTATGAAGTTGAATTTGATGCTTCAGGATTATCTAGCGGTGTTTATTTCTATAAACTGCAGGCTGGACAATTTGTACAGACAAGAAAAATGTTGATGATTAAGTGATGCAATCGCTTTGTCAGAAATTCCGCTTTGCGGGAATGCTGATTAAATAATTTTTTAATCTTTTAATTTCTTATGGAGATGAGAAAATGAAAAGAATTTTATTTCAGGTTGTTCTGATAATATCATTGTTTATTATAACCTCTTATTCACAGACCGCAAAATCACAATTATCCAAAATCACAACGAATGATAACTATGAGTTCATTAGTGTTAATGAAATCTATATGTGGGTTTCAAACAATGGGGATGGTTCACACAGTCCTTTGACAGATGGAAATGGATTTTACTGGCCCGGCGGAATTAATGCAACAAAGTCTTCTATCTTTGAAGACGGTTTGGTTTGGGGTGGAATTGTAAATGGTCAGATAAGAGTTAACGGAAATACACACAGACAAGGATTGCAGGCAGGAAAAATTTTACCTAACGGTAGTCCAGATGATCCTTCACTTCCTAAATACAGAGTTTATAAAATTCTCAAAGGATGGGAGAACCTTCCGCCCGGACCAATAAGAGATGAATATGAATTAGATTACAACGAATGGCCTGTTGAAGACGGCGCTCCCTGGGTAGATGTAAATGGTGATGGTGTTTATACTCCCGGAGTTGATAAACCAAAATATGTCGGTGATGAGACTCTTTGGTATGTGGCTAATGATATGGACCCCGCAAGATCAACATTTACTTATGGTAGTCTGCCTATCGGACTGGAATTTCAAACAACAATCTGGGCATTCGACAGTACTAACTTTCTTGGTGATGTTGTATTTAAAAAATATAAAATCATCAATAAGTCTGATACAGCAATAACCGACATGTACATTTCATATTGGACTGACGTTGATCTTGGTGATGCAAATGATGACTACGTAGGATTTGATACAACTTTGCAACTTGGTTTTCAATATAACTCTGATAATGCTGATGGAGATGGAACCGGAAGTACATATGGGACCCCGCCGCCAGCAGTAGGACATATGTTCGTTCAATTCCCTGTAGTTCCGTCATCTCAGAGCGATAGTGCATTTTTTAATGGAACCTGGTATAGAGGACTTAGAAGCCTGAGAATGAATGCTACCGGTATGAATATGAAAAATATGTCTCAATATCCGAATGACGCTACACAGGGTAACTATAGCGGTACCTTGCAATGGTATAATTTATTTCAGGGATTACATAATTCAGGTTTTGAACTTATAGATCCCACCACTAATAATCCAACTCGTTTTCCTTTAAGCGGAGATCCTATTAATCAAACTGGATGGTATGAAGGAGAAGGTTGGCCGGGAGGCCCTGCAGCAGGAGACAGAAGATTCCACATACCAACAGGATCATTTAACATGGCTCCGGGCGACACTCAGGAAGTAGTTATCGCAATATTTATGGCGTTAGGTACAGACAATTTTAATAGTGTCGCAGTCCTTAAACAAAAAGCACAGCAGATACAAAACTTTTACGGCGCTTTTGTTCCTAACATTGTTGGTGTTGATGATGACATTGCTGCTTCGCCTGATGAGTTTATGCTGATGCAGAATTATCCCAATCCTTTCAACCCGACAACGAAGATAAGTTTTACTATTCCTTCTGTCACTCTTCGACAGGCTCAGAGTGACATTAGCGTTGCGTTAAAAGTTTATGATGTGCTTGGTAATGAAGTTGCTACGTTAGTTAATGAAGAAAGACCCGCAGGTAGTTATGAAGTTGAATTTGATGCTTCAGGATTATCTAGCGGTGTTTATTTCTATAAGTTGCAGGCTGGACAATTTGTACAGACAAGAAAAATGTTGATGATAAAATAATTTTTTAATCTTTTAATTTCTTATGGAGATGAGAAAATGAAAAGAATTTTATTTCAGGTTGTTCTGATTCTATCAGTGTTTATTATATCCGCTTATTCACAGTCTGAAAAATCAGGTTTGTCTAAAATTACAACCAATGACAACTACGATTTTATCAGTGTTAACCAGGTCAAGATGTGGGTTTCAAATAATGGTGATGGTTCGCACGATCCACAAATAGCGAGTAGTGGTTTTTACTGGCCTGGTGGACCATTAGCAGTTAAGTCTTCTATCTTTGAAGATGGTTTGGTCTGGGGCGGAATTGTTAACGGCCAAAAAAGAGTAAATGGAAATACACATCGCCAGGGTTTACAAGCCGGAAAGATTTTACCAAATGGAAATCCTGATGATCCTTCATTACCAAAATACAGAGTCTATAAAATTCTCAAAGATTGGGAGAATCTTCCTCCAGGACCGATAAGAGACGAATATGAATTAGATTACAATGAATGGCCTGTTGAGGATGGTGCACCCTGGGTTGATGTTAATGACGATGGAGTTTATACGCCCGGCGTTGACAAACCTAAATATGTCGGTGATGAAACTCTTTGGTATGTGGCTAATGATATGGATCCTTCCCGTACCACATTCACTTATGGTACAATGCCTATCGGACTTGAATTTCAAACAACTATCTGGGCATTTGACAGCACAAACTTTCTGGGCGATGTCGTTTTTAAAAAATATAAAATAATTAATAAGGGAAACACAGATATTGATAGTCTCTTTTTCACCTATTGGTCAGATAATGATCTTGGTGATGCAAATGATGATTATCCTGGTTGTGATCCGTACTATCACCTTGCTTACACCTATAACGGTGACAACAATGATGGCGGTGGTGCGGGAAATACTTATGGTACTCCCCCGCCAGCAGTAGGGCACATGTTTGTACAGGGACCCATTACTCCAGCCCTCGCAACCGATAGTGCGTATTATAATAATTCATGGATATCAGGTTATAAAAATTTACCACTAACTACTTATTCGTTTTTCATTAGTGGAAATATCACCTATGACCACCCACAATATGGAAACACAGGCACATTAGAATTTTTTAATATCATGTGTGGATTGAACAGAAATGGAGATCAATATATTAATCCGATAACAAATCAAACAACTTTATATCCGTTAAGCGGTGATCCTGTTTCCGGAACCGGATGGTTTTCGGGTACAGGTTGGCCCGGTGGACCAAATTCACACGATACCAGGCAGGCTATGACTTCAGGTCCAACTACATTAGTTGTTGGTGATACACAAGAAGTTGTAGTAGCAATATTTATGGCGTTAGGTACAGACAATTTTAATAGTGTCGCAGTCCTTAAACAAAAAGCTCAGCAAATACAAAACTTTTACGGGGCGTTTGTCCCTAACATTGTTGGTGTTTATGATGACAACGTTGCTTCGCCTGATGAGTTTATGTTGATGCAGAATTATCCAAATCCTTTTAACCCAACAACGAAGATAAGTTTTACTATCCCTTCTGTCACTCTTCGACAGGCTCAGAGTGACATTCGTGTTGCGTTAAAAGTTTATGATGTGCTTGGAAGAGAAGTTGTAACATTGATAGATGAAGAAAAACCTGCAGGTAATTATGAAATTGAATTTGATGCTTCAGGATTATCAAGCGGTGTTTACTTCTATAAACTGCAGGCTGGTAGTTTTGTTCAAACTCGTAAGATGATTTTGATAAAATAATTTTTTTGAAATAAATGTCACCCTTCGACAGGCTCAGGGTGACATTTATTATTCAATTAATAAAAAGGTTATAAATTGAAATACATTTTGTATTCGAACGGATGAGGCATTGTGCCTATCGACATTATTTCTTCCTGCTTTAATTTTACCCATTGATCAAGCAGTTCATCTGTAAAGATATTTCCTCTTCTTAAGAAATCATTATCAGCATTAAGTGCGTCAAGCGCTTCCGCAAGATTCCTTGGAAGGAAATGTATATGTTCTTTAAAACTGTCATCTAAAAAGTTTTTGTCAATCGGACCAAACCCTTCTCTTACAGGATCTATCTTGTTAACAACTCCGTCAATACCTGCAAGCAGCATTGCAACAAGACACAAATAAGGATTTGCAGTTGCGTCAGGCGGACGGTATTCAAATCGTGTTTCATCAGGATTGGAAACATATTTGGGAATTCTTATCGCCGATGCCCTGTTACCCTGTCCGTAAGTTAAAGCAACAGGAGCTTCAAATCCCGGCACTAATCTTTTGTAAGAGTTTGTACTCGGGTTTGTAAACGCTGAAAGCGCCGGACCGTGTTTTAACATTCCTCCGATAAAATATCTACCGAGTTCATTTATGTTTCCGTACTCACCTTTTTTATAAAATGCGTTCTTCCCTTTTTTAGTCAGAAAAAGATGAAGGTGCATTCCGTTGCCTGCCTGCTGGTACATAGGTTTGGGCATAAATGTAATGTAAAGTCCTTTTTGTTTTGCAAAGTTGAACAGTACATACTTAGCAGTGACTATATGATCCGCAGTGTTCAGCAGATCAGTGAAGTAAAGTTCAATTTCCTGCTGACCGCGTTCACCAACTTCGTGATGATGATATTTAACATTGATACCTTGTGCTTTTAATATTTTACAAGCTTCATCGCGAAAGTCATCATATTCATCAAAAGGATTTGCAGCGTGATAAGCTTTTTTATAAAACTCTTCCGCGTGTTCAACTTTGTAGTATGATGTTGCTGTGCGTGTATCGTATTCAACTTTTGAGAAGATGTAGAATTCAAACTCAGGTCCCCATAAAGATTTTTCCGCACCTGTAATTTGTTTTAAAAGCAGTTCAGCTTTTTTTGCAAGATATCTTCCGTCCTGACTGAATGGACTTCTCTTTTCATCAGTTAATACTATGTGTGAGTAAAAACTTAATGTAGGTGCATCTCTGAACGGATCGATAACTGCTGTTGAAAGATCGGGAAGCATGATCATATCACTGTTTTCAACTTTACGGAAACCATAACTCGATCCGTCAAAGCCGACACCTTCGGATAAAAGTTTTTCTAATATGTTATCATAAACAGGAAGTGATATGTGATGTAATCTTCCGGAAAGATCAATAGCTTTAAGATCAACAAACTCGATCTTCTTTTGTTTAATTATGTTTTTACATTTCTGCAGATTTTTGTCAGGCATAAATCCCCGCTTAATCAGTTGAGAAAAAAATGTTAAATCGAAAATTACTTCTGTCACACTGAGCTTGCCGAAGTGTGACCGCTAAACCAAAATGTCAGTCTTCGACGGGCTCAGACTGACATTTTTTATAATTGGTAAACTACCAGTTCATAATAGAAAAGTATTATGCTGTATAGTTTAAAGCTGCGATGCCAGGATAAACCGCACTGTTACCAAGTTCTTCTTCAATACGGATAAGCTGATTGTATTTTGCAATCCTGTCAGTTCTTGAAAGTGAACCGGTTTTTATTTGTCCCGCATTTGTTGCAACAGCAATATCAGCAATTGTTGTGTCTTCAGTTTCACCTGATCTGTGGCTTATTACATTTGTATAACTTGCAATCTTTGCCATTTCAATTGCTTCAAGAGTTTCGGTAAGGGTTCCGATCTGGTTAACTTTTATAAGAATTGAATTTGCAATTCCCTTTTCAATTCCCTGTGCAAGTCTCTTTGTGTTTGTCACGAAAAGATCATCACCTACAAGCTGAATTTTATCACCAAGTTTTTCTGTGAGTAATTGCCAGCCGTTCCAATCATCTTCCGCAAGTCCGTCTTCAATAGAAACTATAGGATATTGTTTTGTCCAGTTTTCATAAAACTCAATAAGTTTTTGAGCAGTCATTTCTGCTTTTGTTGATTTGAAGAACTGGTAAACATTTTTTTCTTTTTGGAACATTTCGCTTGAGGCAACATCAAGAGCAAGAGCAATTTCTTCACCCGGTTTGTAGCCGGCTTTAGTTATTGCTTCAAGGATGACTTCAACTGCTTCATCATTTGATTTAAGGTTGGGTGCAAATCCGCCTTCATCACCAACTGCTGTGTTATAACCTTTTTTGCCTAATACTGATTTTAATGCGTGAAAAGTTTCTGCACCCATTCTTACTGCTTCAGCAAAGTTTGGTGCGCCGACAGGAACTATCATAAATTCCTGGAAGTCAACATTGTTATCAGCGTGTTTACCGCCGTTAAGTATGTTCATCATCGGTACTGGTAATGTTCTTGCATTTACTCCGCCGATGTAACGGTATAAAGGCATTTCAAAAGTTTCAGCTACCGCTTTTGCACAGGCAAGTGAAACTCCAAGCATTGCATTTGCGCCGAGTGAACTTTTATTTTCTGTACCATCCATTGTAATAAGGAATTGATCGATCCCAATCTGGTCTGCTGCATCAAAGTCAACCAGTTCTTCTGCAATTTTATCATTAACATTTTCAACGGCTTTAAGCACACCTTTGCCAAGGTATCTTGATTTATCACCGTCACGCAGTTCAACTGCTTCATGTTCACCAGTTGATGCACCGCTTGGCACTGCTGCTCTTCCTATCACGCCGCTTTCTAATTGTACTTCAACTTCAATTGTGGGATTGCCTCTTGAATCCAGAATTTCACGTCCGAGTATATCTACTATAGTTGTCATTGTTTCTCCTGATCTGTCATATGTTTTAAAAGAATTTAATTATCAAAAATTGCTATACAAAATTAGACAATGGGGTACGAAAAAGAAAGAAGAACCGTTCAAAAGGTCATTATTAATTCATCATAATATTCAATGGCAAGTATTGCTTTTTAGTTATATTGACAGCCGTTAAAAATCAAAGGATCATGAACAAAGAGAACTTCAGAGCGTATTTAGCCTGGATAATGATATGCATTGTTTGGGGAACAACTTATTTGGCAATAAGAGTTGGTGTTGAGCATTTACCTCCAATGTTATTTGCCGGCTTTCGCTGGATAATTGCAGGTACTATTTTTATGGCATTCCTTTACCTCAGAGGTAAACATCTTCCTTCAAAAAAAGAAGTTGTACATCTCGGTGTAATGGGTTTACTGATGTTAGGCGGAGGCAATGGTCTTGTTGTTGTAGCTGAACAGTGGATACCAAGCGGATTAACAGCTTTGATAATCACTACCGTCCCTTTCTGGATAATCGGGATGGAAACTTTCTTTCCAAACAGACCCAAATTAAATCTGACTTCTATTGCAGGATTAATTCTCGGCTTACTTGGTATATTCTTAATTTTTGGACGAGACATATCAACTTTGTTTGACAGTTCATATATAGTCGGGATAATCAGTCTTCTTGCCGCTGAATTTTTTTGGGCGCTTGGGACATTATATTCAAAACATAAAAAGATCAGCGTTCATCCTTTGATGGGCGCTTCTGTACAGATGCTTGTTGCGGGTGTTGTACTTACTTTGCTTGGCACTTCACTTGGTGAATTTTCAAGATTCACTCTCGAAACAAACAGCACGTTAGCATTACTCTATTTAATTTTTGCCGGTTCAATTATAGGATATGGTTCTTATATCTATGCAGTTGCACATTTGCCTCTTTCACTTGTATCAACTTATGCGTATATAAATCCGGTGATAGCTTTATTCTTAGGCTGGCTTATATTGAATGAACATATCGATTCAATAACAATTGTCGCATCGGTTATTGTTTTTGCCGGAGTTGCTCTTGTAAAACGGGGTGATGATTTAAATAAAAAAACATAAGGACAGAATTAACCGGAATATTTTTTTCTGCCTGACTGAGTCTGAAAAATAATCTTACTATATTTAAGCAGGTTCGGGTAAGGTATTATTAAGTTAGTCAAGAATTCAGAATTTATTATTCAGGAATAAGGATAATAACACTGTCTATAATCAAGATGAGTCACTTCAAAAAAAATAAACTTCGATCACATTTCCCAGATTGTTTATACATTTTCAGTTTGTTAATAATACTACTGTTTACAAGTGAATTATCATTTTCACAGAGGGATAGTTCAACAATTATTTATGTAGGCGACAGAGGATACCCCCCTTACGAATTTATTGACAAAAACGGGAAAGCTTCGGGATTAAATGTCGATCTGATTTATGAAATCGGAAAAGTTCTCAACAAAAGAGTAATTGTAAAACTGATGAACTGGACCGAGGCAAGAAAAGAAATTGAAAACGGAAATGCAGATGTTCATTCAATGTTTTATCTGCCCGAACGTTCTTTGAATGTTGACTTTGGTGATGCATTCACAATTATTAATCACCAGATATTTATAAGAAAAGATTCACCTTCCATAAATAATCTTGAAGATATCTCGGGCAAAGAACTTATACTGCAAAACCAGGCTTACGTGCATGATATGCTGCAAACAATGCAGCATAATACAAAGCTTGTACTTGTTGAAGATGAACCTTCAGCATTAAAGTTATTGGCATCAGGTAAACATGATTGTTCAATTCTTGGTGAACAGGTTGGCAGATATGCAGTTCATGCACTTAAACTAAAAAACGTAACGACAAGTGGTCCTCCACTCCTGCCATGCGAATACAGACTTGCAGTAAGAAAAGGTAATACACAATTACTGGTAAATCTTAACAATGCTTTAAGCAAAGTAAAATTAGACGGCAGCTTTGACCGAATTTATAATAAATGGCTTTTAGTTGATGATGATCCCGGTGCTTGGGAATTCATATCAAGGTATTTGCAATATTTGCTGGCATTATTATTACTTATAACACTCATTATTCTCTTCATAACAGTTCATTATAAAAACAGGCTGCAAAAAAGTTCTGTTGAATTAAAACAAGAACTGGAAATACGAACAAAAATAGAATATGAATTGAGAAGCAGTCAGCAGATGCTTGCAAAGGCACAGAAGATTGCACAACTGGGCAATTGGGAACTTGATTTAAAAACAAACACTCTTACCTGGTCAGAACAAATTTTTGAAATATTCGGAATACCACGTGATACTATTTCAGCGCATTACGATGATCTCTTTAAAGCTATACACCCCGAAGACCGGCAGAAGCGAATTCTTGCACAGGCTGATGCTATTTCTAATAAAAAACCAATGGATGTTGAGTACAGGATAATCCGTCCGGATGGGTCAGTACGTCACATTCTTACAAAAGGTGAATTTAGTTTTGACGAGAATAATAATGCAGTAAGAATTTTCGGAACTGCTCAGGATATCACCGAAAGGAAAATTCTTGAAGAAGCCTTAAAAGATTCTGAAGAAAGGTATAAGCTATTATTTAAGAATAATCCACTGCCGATGTGGGTTTATAATACTACCAATTTAAAATTTTTAGCTGTCAATTACGCCGCAGAAGTAAAGTATGGATATACACGTGAAGAATTTTTGAATATGACAATTGAAGATATCCGTCCCTACCAGGATATAGCTGCTCTGAAAAAATTCCTGAAAGAGCATGGCAATGAATTTAATTATGCCGGGGTATGGCGTCATAAAAAGAAAGACGGAACTATTATAAATACAGAAATAATTTCTCACTCTATAAACTTTGGTGATGTTCCTGCAAGACTTATACTCGCAAATGATGTAACAGAAAAACTAAAAGCAGAAGAAGAACTTCAAAACTCAAAAGACCAGTTGCGTGAACTTGCAGCTAATCTTCAGAATATCAGGGAAGAAGAAAGAACTGCTGTTGCCAGGGAAATTCATGATGAACTGGGACAGGTTTTAACATATCTTAAAATTAACCTTACATTACTTGGAAAATCTCTTACTTCAAATAATGAGGAAGCTTTAAAAGATGATTACCAGTCAGAAATAAAAGGAATGACTGATATTATTGACAAAGCAGTTAAGCGTATAAGGAAACTTATTACTGAATTACGCCCCGAAGTTTTGGACAATCTTGGTTTGATTCCGGCTTTTGAATGGCTGCTTCAGGAGTTTACCGAAAAGACCGGAATAAAGTGTAAGATCGAAAAAAATATTGATGAAGTACAAACTGATAAACAGATTGAAATTGCTTTGTTCAGAATTTTTCAGGAAGCATTGACCAATATTGTTAAACATGCACAAGCTTCTGAGGTTCAGGTAAAATTCAACAGAATTGACTCTAAATTAATTCTTGAAATTGCTGACAACGGTACCGGAATGGATTTATCTAAATCCGGAGATAAAAAAACATTTGGACTAATCGGCATTCGTGAACGTGCTATTATTCTCGGCGGAAATTTCAACATCCTGAGTGAAATGGGTTCAGGAACCAAACTATCTATAGAAATACCTCTTAAGGAAAATTCATGATAAAAGTTTTTATAGCAGATGATCATTCACTTATAAGAGAAGGATTCAAAAAAATACTTAAAAGTGAACCCGATATCGAAATTGCCGGCGAATCTGCTGACCCATTCGATTTAATAAACAAAATTCTTAATCCCAAAATTGATGTACTTATACTTGATATAAATCTTCCGGGTAAAAGCGGGCTTGATGTACTTAAGGAAATAAAAATTCAAATACCGGATCAATATGTACTTATGTTAAGCATGCACCCCGAAGAAAGGTTTGCTATACGATCTCTTAAAGCAGGCGCTTCAGGATATCTTACTAAAGACAGCGCACCCGAAGAATTAGTAAAAGCCATAAGAAAGATTGCAGCCGGCGGGAAGTACATAAGTCCCAATTTAGCTGAAGCACTTGCCGGCGGACTCTTTTCTGAAAGTGCAAAACCGGCTCATGAAATTTTATCTGACAGGGAATTCCAGGTAATGCATCTGTTAGCTTTAGGCAAACCACAAAGTATTATTGCTGAAGAATTGTCACTCAGCCTTAGTACCGTAAATACTTACCGCACCCGTGTACTCGAAAAATTAAATCTTAATTCAAATGCTGAACTGATTCACTATGCAATTGAAAATAAGCTGATTGATTTTTGAAAATTAAATATTTGTAGTAAAACTACTACAAATCTTTCATTGTATTAGTGACGTTCGATTAACTCCCTCTGTTTTATTTTTGCACCAAGATACTTTTATTCTATCGATAAGAATGTTACGCATTTTAATAGTTGATGATTCAAATGTAATCAGGCAGAGCCTGAAAAAATTACTTCAGATAATTGAAGGTGTTTCAGTAATTGATGAAGCAAAAGATGTCCCTGAAACAATTGAAATCCTGAATAAGAACAGTTATGATGCTGTTGTTCTTGATATAAATCTTCCTTCAGGTCCAGGTATTAACCTGATACGTGAAATAAAAGAAAGAACGCCTCAGACGATTGTAATGATGCTGACCAATTATACTGCTGCACAGTATGTTGAAAAATGTAAGACAGAAGGCGCAGATTTTTTCTTTGATAAAACAACTGAATTTGACAGAGTATCAATTGTACTGGAAAATCTTGCATTAAAATTCACTCAACTCAAATAGGTTTTAATAAATAACAGGGGATGTGTTATTAAACTTCCGGAATGGTTCTCCTGTCTTTACTGGTAATTCAATGTTCATCCGTGTAGCGATTATACTACAAAAGCAGATTAAATAATTCTACCGGGAATTCACTTTTACAACTATACCGTTCATTTTTGTCTGTAACTAAATTGATAGTGGACGAAAAATTATTTTGCTCTTTGATTAAATGATGAACATCAGACGATTTGATGATAAAGTTCGGAGATCTGTGCTATAAATGAATGATTGAGCGGGTTCGGATTAATATGATAGAATATTTGTTCGAATGTTTAATGAATGATTTGTTGTTTATGCCGAGATAAAAAGGAACCCGCATCATTCAATTGACAAACTGAACGATTTGAAAACCAGTTAAAAAGTTTTTGAGTAAAAAATCTTTTTGAACTTTTCATTTATTAACGGGAATTAAAAATAAACTGCGGCTAAGCATGAACGATGATAATAGAAATAGAGTATGTTCATATTCTTGAGGATGGCTATTCGATGTGTAACAAACGCCGCAGTTTCTGAGTTCCGATACCAGCTCATAAGCGACCCAAATAAAACACTACAAAAATGATCGCTTGAACCACATATGTTACTTTCCGAAACAAAGAAAGCTTGTGGGCTATTTATGATCCGGGGGATTATTATTTTAATCTTTAGCTCAATCTAATAAAAACAGCGCCCGCGGACCTGATCTTGACTTTTCAGGAATTAGAAAGAGCCCCCGGAATTTTTTTTAAATCAGACCTTCTATTTTCTTTTCGATATCTCCGTTAATATCAATCGTAATTACTTTTCTATTGTTATCCAACAATGCCTGCCTGTCTCCTAATGCCTGAGCTCTAATTAAAACTCCAAACGAAATTGTGGAACTGTCTTCTCCGGCAGTATCAGGTATTTCCGCATCATTTCTAGATGCTGAAATGAGTTGAATAAAATATCCATTACCACTGTCGCCTTTATGCAGCTGACCGGTTGAATGTAAAAATCTTGGACCAAACCCAACCGTTGTGGCAATTTTATATTTTTTCAAAATCTTTATACGAAGTTTTTGTAGTGATGAAAAGATTTTCTCATCCACCGGAAGATATGCTTGTATGGCTACATAACTTTTACCGCTTACAACAGAGTCTAAAAATTCTGATAAAACATCTTTTACTTCCTTAACCGTCACTTCGCCGTATACTTTCATACCGGGTTCATCAATAGAAGGAATTAATTCAGGCAGTTTTCCATTTTCCTGGTATTCCTTCACCATCTTTCTTGCAATTATTTTTGCTTCCTCAACATTTGGCTGATCGAAAGGCTGAACTTTAATAAACCAGCTTGCAACAGCGGTCGCAAATTCCCAACGGAAAAACTCTCTGCTTAAATCATAAATATCATTAAGAATTATTTCAATAACCGGATGACCGGAGTTTTTCAACTCACCGGCTATTTTGTCAATCGAATAGTCATCCTTAAGTCTTAGGAAAACGAAAACACGATCATTCCCGTAACTATCAATTCCTGAAAGCTCCTCAATATCAACAGGTAAAATTCCTTTACCGATTTTTCCTGTGCTTTCTGCAACTAGCTGTTCAACCCATCCTCCAAAACTTGCAATTACTTTTGAGCAGAAGAATGTAACTTTATCTTTTCCCTCATCAGCAAAAACACCAAGCGCGGCTCCTAATAAAGCAGCTTTGTTTTTATCACCGGATATTTTACATGCATCAGCTTCGGTACGCGCGGTTGACAATAATGTGCTGATGTCAATCCCGACTAACGCGGCAGGCACTATACCGAATAAAGACAAAGCCGAATATCTGCCACCGATTTCAGGATCGTTCAAAAATATTTTTCTGAACTTAAGATCTTTTGCCATCTGTTCTAAGCCGCTGCCGGGATCAGTTATAGCGATGAAATGTTGGGAGACTTTTTCTTTTCCAAGTTTTTTCATTACTGAATTGTAGAAGTATTTCATAAACGAAATAGTTTCAACTGTTCCACCGGACTTGGTGGAAACAATATATAATGTTTTTGCCGGATCGAGTTTATTATCAAAAGAAAGTATGGTCGAAGGTTCGGTCGTATCTATTACTGACAGATCAAGAAATTTTTCTTTAACTCCAAAGGTTAACCGGAATACTTCCGGGGCAAGACTTGATCCGCCCATACCCATAAGCAGGGCGTGTGTAAATCCTTCCTTTTGAATCTGATTAACGAAGTCAATAATCTCACTAACTGATTTTTGGGTTACATCAGGACTTACAAGCCAGCCGAGCCTGTTAACAACTTCATCTGGTTTTGAACTCCATAAAGTGAAGTCCTTGTTCCAAATTCTGTTTACGACATTTGCGTCATTAATTTTTTTTACAGCAGTATTTATTTTTTCAGAAAAATTTCCGGCAAAAATATTCATGAAGATGCCTCATTTTTTAATCTGGTGATTTTTTCTTCAAGACTTTTTAACAATGACGAGAAGGACTCTGAGAAGGATTTAACTCCATCAACCTGAAGTTTATTTGTTGTTTGTTCAAGATTAATCCCGAACTCTTTAATCCCGTTTAGGTGAAGTTTTGCTCCTTCTACATCTTTACTTAAAGTTTCTTTAACAATGCCATGATCTACAAAAGCATCAATGGTTGCAGGCGGCATTGTATTTACCGTATCAGGACCGATCAGTTCATCGACATAAATTGTGTCTTTATAATTAGGATTTTTAGTACTTGTTGAAGCCCATAAAAGTCTTTGTACTCTTGCACCTTTTGCTTCAAGTTTTTTCCATCGGCTTGATGAAAATATTTCACGTGAATATTCAAATGCGATTTTCGAATTTGCAATCGCTGTTTTTCCCTGAAGTTCTTTATTCTTTTGTCTTTCAAGTTCGCTGTCAACAGCAGTATCAACTCTGCTTACAAAGAATGAAGCGACGGATGCGAGTTTATTTACATCCCCGCCTGATTTATCAAACTTCTCAAGCCCGCTTATAAATGCTTCTACAACTTTCTTATAGTTATCAACACTGAATATTAATGTAACGTTAACATTAACGCCCGCACCCAGCACTTCAGTAATTGCAGGAATACCCTCCGGTGTACCGGGAATTTTTATCATTACATTCGGTCGTGACAATGTTTTATAAAGTCTTAATGCCTGGTCGATTGTATCTTTTGTATTGTTGGCGAGAAATGGATTTACTTCAAGGCTTACATAACCGTCAAGTCCCTTAGTTGAATCATAAACGGATTTCATTTCATCAGCAGCCATTGCTATATCTGTAATGGCAAGATTTTCATAAACGTCTTCAACGGACAAATTGTTCTTTATCAGCTTTTTAATTTCATCATCATAGTCATTGCTTTGTGATATTGCTTTATCAAATATTGTAGGGTTTGATGTCATGCCTCTCAATCCCCTGATTATTAATTCTTTCAGTTCACCACTTGTTAAAAGTTTTCTGCTTATAAAATCCAGCCAGACAGATTGTCCAAGTGCCGCAAGTTCGTTTAGTTTCGTCATTTTGTTACCTCGATGTTCCTTATACTTTTTCAATAAATTTTCTTCTTTAAAATTAAAAAATAATATTTATAAACTACCCTGTTTTAAGGAATGTAAGGCGGTTTTCTTTGGATAGTAAAAGAACAGTAATTTGTTTCGATTGGTTAATGTGTGATAAACAGGGAAAGTTCTGACAAGTAAATTTGTATGATTTTTATCTTGCTACTAATTTTTTTCTATTAATTCCTCAAACAGACTGCCTGATTTTCTTTTGTCTGTCCAGAATTCTTTAAACTTTTTTTGCCTGATGATTCCAACCGGACCTTCATAAATACCTCCATCTTTAAATCCATCAAAAACACGGACGGCGATTGTATTTTCGGCACCAAATTTTATGAGTCCATCCGGGATATAATACCCCCGTAATTCCAGGTAGCTGTCACCAAGTTGGAAGTTCTGTACTTCGTTGTTGGATCCACCGGGTGAATCCTTTATATCCCCTGTTGAACCAATCAGCACTTCATTAAGATAAACCTGGTCAAAGTCATCAATTTTTCCAACCAGCAAAACGAGTTTTTCTTCACTGAATTTTTTATCGGGTACGAAAGATTTCCTGTACCATGCAAAGCCGTCATAATCCCTGAATCCCTGTGCTTCCCACATGCCGGGTACAATTATTTTGGACCAGTCTTTATCATCATAAGAAATGTTTTTCCAATCCGAACTATCGCCCGGACTGAACATCCATTCTCCTTCAAGATTTATATCACTCACCGGTTTATCGCCAGCAGAGTAAAAGCCGATATTCCCGGAAACAATTCCGCCTTCCTGCTGCGAATCATAGACTCTTACTGCAATCACATTCTCACCGTTAAAATTTAAGTAATGACCGGGCACATAGTACTTTCTATATGCACTGTAGGCTGATTCGTACTTAGGCGGAAATGTGCCTGAATATCCAATAAGATGTCCGTTTATATAAGTAACATCAACATCATCCACGTAACCTAGGTGAAGGTATATGCTCTTACCTTCCAATGATGAACTTAATTTAATTTTTTTTCTGTACCACGCATAACCATTGTAACCATGGAATCCTTCATTTTCCCATGACGATGGTACGTTTATACTTTCCCATTCATTATCATTATAACCAAGATCAGCCCATTTTTCATCATCACCTATTGAAAATTTCCAATCACCGGCAAGATTCATTATTCTGTTATCATCCTGTTCACCTGCCGGTATATCACATCCGGATGCAATGATCAAAAACATTGCCGGAATAATCAGAAATTTTATCAAATCATTTTTATTCATGTTTATCTTTTGGAATATCTGAACTTTTTTTTTCATTGAGAATAATCTAACAATTAATATTCAACATCAACTAATTTATGTGAATCCAGATATTCATCCATTATAAGTCTGCAGAATTTTTTCACGCGATTATCTGTATCTTCAGTTGACATAAAATTTACAACAGCCATACTTTCAGGTGTTCCAATTTCATTTAAAGTAAGCGCTATCAGTAACCGAATCGACTCATCCTGTTCAGTTGATATTTTTTCTACGAGCACATCAACAAGCGAAGATATTTTGTACTTACCTGTGAGATAGATTGCGCTTTTGCTTAAACCATGATTTTCGGACATTACAGCCATTTCAAGGTTTTGCAGGAACTCGGGCTTAAGATTCAGTATTTTTTCATTTTGAGCAAACAAACCTGAAGTAGAAAGCAAAAGAACCAAAGCAGCAGTAGTTAATGTTAACCGTTTCATTTTGAACCTCCATAATTTTAATTAAACATCAATTAAAACTCTCAGTTCAAACTTAGTCCTGTAATATGTTACGTGTGTTAATTCAAGGTAAAGAGATGTAAAAAAATGTCATGACTACATTTATTTAGCTAAGAAAACGCAGTCCGGTTTTATTTTTAGTTATCTACCAGTTTATAACCTATTCCGTGCACCGTAATTATGATCTGCGGATGATTAGGATCTTTTTCAATTTTTTGTCTGAGTTTCAATATAAAATTATCAACTGTTCTTGTAGTCGGACTTTCGTCATATCCCCATATCTCTGTCAACAAATCATCTCTGCTTACGGTAGAATTTTTTTTCTTCCAGAGGAAATGAAGTATTTCAAACTCTTTATGTGATAACTGGACAGCCTCATTTTGTTCTGCAGCATTATAAGATGCAAAATTAATTTCAAGTCTTCCGATTTTTACTTCACTATCTTTATTTACAGAAATGTTTGAATCATCACTGCGCCGCATAACCGCTTTTACTCTTGCAAGAAGTTCCCTGAGACTAAATGGTTTTGTTACATAATCATCAGCCCCTAATTCAAGTCCAAGTACTTTATCAATTTCTTCGCCTTTAGCAGTAAGTAAAATGATTGGAGTTGTTACACCTGATTTCCTGGTTTCTTTACATACTTCAAATCCTGATTTTTTTGGCATCATTACATCAAGAATAATCAGGTGATAATTATTTTCTAATATTTTTTTTAATCCTTGTTCGCCGTCGTTTGCAGTTTCAACTTCATATCCTTCGAATTCAAGGTTGTCTTTTAATCCGGTACGCATATTTTGTTCGTCATCAACGACTAATATCTTAGCCATTTTTTTCTCCGTCACTATGGTTTGAGTTTGTGGAAAATAAAAGTTTAAAGCTGCTTCCCTCTCCGGGTTTGCTTGTTAATGATATTTTTCCGTTATGTGCGTCAATAATTTGTTTAACTAAAGCGAGCCCGAGTCCTGTTCCTTTGGTGTTATGAACAAGTCCGGTGGAAACACGATAAAATTTATCAAAAACTTTTTTCTGATCATCGTCTGAAATTCCGATGCCTTTATCCTGTACTTCAATTACAGCAAAATTATCTTCCATACGCGTTATCATTTTGATGAATTTATTATCGCCGCTGTATTTAACTGCATTGTCTAAAAGATTTACGATTGCCTCTGATACCGCTTCCCTATCAACTATAACTTTCCTTAAATCGATGCCGGGTTCGAATTCAAATTCAAAGCCTTTATTAAAAAGATGATAACTGTAATTCTGATAGACCGAAACCACGATATCGTTCAGGTCTTCTTCAGCAAAATTAAATTTACGTTTGCCTGCTTCCATTTTGGAAAAATTTAAAATTGTATTTACAATTCTTCCAAGCCTGTTCGCTTCATGACTTATGATCGAGTAGTATTCTTTTTTCTTCGAATCGTTTTTAACGCGATCCATTTCAAGTGTCTCGGCAAACATACTGATGAGTGCCAGAGGTGTTCTGAGTTCGTGTGATACATTAGAAACAAAATCAGATTTTATCTGCGCAAGCTCAACTTCACGTTTAACATTCCTGAATATTATCCATGCCCCGGTTATTAGTGTAAGAACGAGTGCAAGAATGAGTAAAAGATTCAGATACATTCTTTCTCTGACTATACTTTCAATCGTAATGCCTTTTAATGAAATTCCAAGAGAATATTCCGGAAGCAGCCATAGAGTTTTTTCCTGCTGGGCACTTGTTTCATTTACCCGTTCAGTTGAAAATACTATCTCTTTGCTTTTATTTTTTGAAACGGAAATATTGAATTCATCTTTTGCTATTTCCTGGATCTTTGGCGAAAGTACATATTGTATAAAAGTTTCGGCATTTATAACAATGCCGTATAAATATTGTTTTCCAGGCTCCGCATTTGATATAAAAAGAAGAATTGATTCACCGGAATTATCTTCCGGGCTTACTGGCAGCAGTTTTCTATATCCACCAGTCTTGTAGGTTCTTATCCTGTTAATTTCAGTTTTGTTTTCTTTTAGGATGCGGGTAATCACTTTATCAATTGAATCTTTTGCACCTCGAAAATTCAAATAAGCATCGGAAGTATTTTTTTCAATCCCGTAATAGTTTTTTAATCCTGATTCGGAAGTATCTGATTTAAATACTCCGGTAATCGAATTATTTTCATTTAAAAATTCGTCACATTCATCATTCCTGAAATCGACTGATGTTATTTGCCAGTCTGAAAAGAGAAAATCAATCCTGTTAGCCCACGCACTTGCAGCATCTTCTGAGTATTGATTTACCGAATACAAAATTGCTTCAAGCTGGTTCCTGTAAATCTCTTCAATAACTTTTTCGTTTTCGTCAAGAGAAGTTATTTCAAAAATTGTGAACGTCACTGCGGGAAGTAAAATTATAAGAAGAAGTATGAACCCTATTTTGCGAACCTGCTTGTTCATTATGATGTCTGATTAAGTTAAATAATCCGGTGAGTAAAATATTAAATTTATTTCTTAATATCTTATGAAGTTCTGTCGTTTGCTGACCGTGGTGATGATATTGAAAAGGGTGATTACAACTTTTACTAAAATATCGTAATCACCCTGAAGAATAGTTTTGTTTGAATAAATTCTTAAAACCTAAATCACACCCACCTGCTTCATACTCTTTTTAATTCTTTCAAAACTTTTATTTATATCTTCATCAAGACCAAATGAAAAACGGATCAGACCGGTACTAAGTCCCATTTTCTTTTGTTCCTCTTCAGGTATTTCGGATGAAGTTGAATGACTTGGTGAACTGAATAATGTTTTAAAATAACCAAGACTTACAGCCAGGTAACCAACTTTTTCTTCCTGCATTTTGGTTAACAGTTTGTCAGCTTTTTCAGAACTCCCTGTATCTACTGCAACCATTCCGCCGTAACCAAAATTATTATTCATGATTTTTTTCATAATTGAATGTTGTTTGTGAGATTGCAACCCGGGGTAATAAACCTTAAGTCCGAGTTTTTTAAACTGCTTTGCCATGTACATTGCATTCTCACTGTGCCTGTGAATTCTTATATGAAGCGAATGTAAATTCTTTAAAATGCTTGCGGCTCTGAAACTATCAAGCACGGGACCAAGTAGCATTGCCGAACCTGAGTTTATATCAGTCAGCTTTGAAATAAAATCGTGCGTAGAACAAACACAACCTGCCACACAATCACTTGTACCGTTAATAAATTTTGTCAGACTGTGAATAACTATGTGCGCACCAAGCCTTAAAGGTGAAATTATAATCGGGCTAAAAGTATTATCAACTACCAATTTGATATTCTGAGCATTTGCAATTTTGCTCAATGCAGGGATATCTGCAATTTCAAGAAGAGGGTTACTCATTGATTCACAATAAATCACTTTAGTTTTTTTTGTGATCGCATTTTTAACAGCTTTAAGATCCTGAGTATTTACAAACTTAACCTTTATGCCAAACTTCGGCAGATAGTTTTTGAATAAAGCGTAAGTACCGCCGTAAATAGTTCTGCTTGAAATTATTTCATCGCCGGTGTTACATAACTGAAGTATGGTACAACTGATTGCAGACATACCGGATGAAGTAACAATTGCTGATTCACTGTCCTCAAGCCTTGCAAGTGCGTCGGCGAGATATTTATTTGAAGGATTCCAGTGACGGGAATAAAGGAAACATCCTTCAATTTCATGATCAAACAGTTCATTCATTTTTTCAGGACTCATAAAAGTGAATGTAGATGAATCTGTTATTGACGGATTAACATCACCGAATTCACCGAAGACTAAGTAATCCTGAATTTTTCTGCTTGGGTCGTACTTATACATTTTAAACTCCTCCTGTTTTTATTAAATCTGATCGATTGGGATTTTTGTGCTGTATTTAACTGATGATAAAACGAAAGTGGTGTTGATCCTGTCAACTCCTTTTATCTTTGTTAGTTTTTCAAGAATAAATTTTTCATAAGACTGAATATCTTTTACACAAACTTTAAGAAGAAAATCGTGGTCACCAGCAATATGATGACACTCCATTACTTCATCAAGTTTTTCAATTGCTGCCGTAAAGATATCAATCGAACTCAGTTGATGTGCAGTTAAAGAAACTGACACAAGGGCTGTCGTTCCTTTACCAACTTTGTGACTATCAACAAGGGCAACATATCGTTTAATAACCGAAGTTTTTTCAAGACGTTTTACTCTCTCTAACATTGCCGGCGGTGATATTCCAACCCGTGATGCGAGTTCGACATTAGTTATGTATGCATCATTCTGCAGAATATCGAGAATCTTTTTGTCTGTTTTATCTATTTTCATTTATATCAACGGTGTTATAATTAATAATATCTTTACTAATAATATACTGAGTATCACAATTCGTATCAAATTATATTCTGTATATATTCTAAACACTTAATATTATTAAGTAATTGCAATCCGGGCAATATTAACTCAGGAATTGTAAAACCAGATGATTCTGTCTATTTTTCATTGAACAAAAATTTTTTAATAAAAGACCCCTTGTAATGAACAATAAAAAATCTGCCGGTGAAAAAGCCGTTGAGTTTATTAAGGATGGAATGACAATCGGATTAGGTACGGGTTCAACTGTACACTACACAATCTGCAAAGTTGCTGAGTTAATAAAAGAAGGTATGAAATTGAAATGTGTGTCTACTTCATCAGCAACTACAAAACTCGCTCAGTCACTCAATATAACAATTACACCATTTAATGAAGTTGAAAGTATTGACCTTACAATTGATGGCGCAGATGAAGTTGATCCGGATCTTAATGGAATAAAAGGCGGCGGCGGTGCCTTGCTTTTTGAAAAACTTGTTGCTAAAGCTTCTCTAAAAAATATCTGGGTTGTTGATTCATCAAAGATTGTAAATCAGCTTGGTAAATTCCCGCTGCCCGTCGAAGTCGTTCAGTTTGGGGCTGCAAAAATTTTCACTTTTTTTGAAACAAAGGGATATAATCCAAAATTCAGAATGAATGGTAAAGAGCATTACACAACTGACAGTCATAATTATATTATTGATCTTGACCTGGGTTTGATCAAAGATCCCAGGAAACTTGAGAAATCACTTAAAGAAATTAGCGGTATTGTTGAGTGTGGATTATTTATTGATATTGCAGACGTGGTGCTGATAGGAAGTGAAGGGGGCGTTAACACAATTACAAGAAAGTCTATTTAAAAAAATAAAACCAGGAACAGTTTTATCTATCCTGATTCTATTTTGAAATAAACAATTGAACGTGAAATTTATTTTAAACTTTTCTCAGTATTAAATCCCCGCATTGCTTCGGAAACTTTTCTGAAATTTTTACGTGCCAATACTACCAGTGTTGCGAGGTAAAGTATAACCCCTATTTCCAGATAACCCATTGTAATCTCCTGTTTTATTTTAGTTAAAAATTTGCAACTATAATGCCATTTGAGTGAACTTATGTTTCAAAATAAAATGGAACTACTGAAATTATTGCCGGAAAATTGCTGCACTAATTATCGGTAAAACTTACAGTTAAAGAATAATTTTCCGCAATAAAAAAAGCCGGAATGTTATCAATTCCGGCTAGGACATCTTTAATATTAACTGTTATTTCGTTGTGTTAGTACGACGATCTTCAGGACCTGAATAACCAAATAATTTCACTCCTGTAACACCTAAATCTCCGAATTTAGGAATTTCAAATGTGTTGGTTTCCGGTTTATCAATGTAAACTAAAATCTTACCTGCTTTACATGTTATTTCAGCAAATGTCTGGGCTACATTTTCAACTTCATCTGAAGATATTTTAATAAACTGACCTGCTGAACTCCAGTTTGTAACTGTAAGTTCATTAAACTTTTGAGAGATTTCGTATGGGAACTCGGTAACTAAATCAGGAATGTTCCTTTGCGGTAGAGCGAAAATTTTTAATCCGCTTATCTCTTTATCACCTAATGTACCAATTGTAAATTCATTTGATCTTGGATTACCAACGAATACCATTGTTGAAGTAGGATAATCAAAATCCGGATTAGCACTGTATTCAACAATTGCAAAAATTTGTTCTACCTTAAATGGTATTTCCGGAACTGTAACACGGATAACATCATTAAACCTGAAGTAATCTTTTACAACTACTTCCTGGAATTCAGTTAGGTAATCATATGGATATACGAATGAATCCGGGTTTGGTTTGTGAAGTTGTGATGATGTTGGATTTTCCTGATCTAAACTGCTGCAAGAAACAAGAACCAAAGAAACGATAAAAACGAATAATACCCCTGCGTATTTCATTTTTTTCCCCTGCTATTATTTATGAAATTATTTTTTAATTGAATCCATTAAACAGATTCACAATCATTATCCCAAGTATCGTTCCAGCAGTATTAAAAAATTGCTGTCTCATTTTAATCGTGTTTAAGTTTTATAGAGGCTACATCAGTACAATATTGAGAACGAAGATTGTAATTATTACAATGTAAAAAAGAAATTATCAGAATTTTTTTCCGGTATATTTTACAAATGCGGTCATTTATCTATAACTTTTTTACGAGTAAGTAAAAAAGAATTACTAATATTTTTTTAATAAAAAGTGTTTCAGAAATAAACTTTTTTATTTGAACCAAACTTTGGTATATCATCATTAACTGATTTCTGTTTAAGTTGTGTATGAAAAATATCTTGAACAATATTGCCATTACTCTATATGAATAAGAATATTATCAACCAAAAAAGAACTAGTATTAAGACACTGATTATAAAACTAAGTACAAATATATCTTTCATCATTAGTTATATTTTTCTACTATCTCAGCCAAATATAATTGCACAAAACGAGTCTATCGAAAACGATTTAACTGTTATGACTTATAACATCAGGTTTGCAGGCGGCGATCCTTCTACCGACCCTAATCACTGGCTACACAGACGTGAATTTGTTTCCGACATAATTAAAAAAAATAATACTGATATTTTTGGTCTGCAGGAGGCTCTGCTCGAACAAATAATATACATCGACAGTACGTTAACCGAATATGATTGGACAGGCGTTGGCAGAGATGATGGATTTAATAAAGGTGAATTTTCTCCAATCTTTTATAAAAAAGATAAGTTTGAATTAATTGCAAAAGGAACATTCTGGCTGTCGGAAACACCATATAAACCATCAAAAGGCTGGGACGCAGCATTGAACAGAATTGTAACCTGGGTACAGTTAAAAGAAACTGATACGGGAATTTTATTTTATGTGTACAATACTCATTTTGATCACATAGGTGATTCAGCCAGGTATGAAAGCTCAAGACTTATTTTAAAGAAAATTCAGGAAGAGACATCAGCCGACCCCGTAATACTGATGGGAGATTTAAATTTTACCTTAAACTCAAAAGGTTATGCTGAGATTATCTCATCTGAAAATCAAAAAGGATTATTTGATGCTCAGTTTATTAGTACAACCGGACACATGGGCGGTAATATTACATTTAATGGTTTCGGTGAGAGCGAAGAACCTGGCAATAAAATAGATTTTATTTTTGTAACAGAGAATATAACTGTAAAGCGCCATTCAGTCCTGGCAGAAAAATATAAAAACAGGTATCCTTCAGACCATTATCCGGTACTAGCTAAAATCAGTTTTAAATAAAATTATCGGGGTTTAAAATGAAATCAATGTATTTAATCTCACTGGTAACTTCATTACCATTTTTCTTTTTCTTATCGGGCTGTACAACCACAAAACAAACAATTTATCTTCAGGATGTTCAGGTGAACGGGTCTATAAACACACCGCCAATTCATTTATCAGATAACGATACAGCAGGTTCATTCACAGTTTCACCAAAGTTCGCAATTAATTCCGGGACAAAAAGACTTTCTGGAAAAATAAGTGAACATTCAAAAGTAAATGAGCAGGGTATTTTACAGCTTGATACAATAATGCATGATGGAAATCCTGTTTACAGAATTTCTCCGGCAAATACAAAGGAGTACGAAAAAGATAATTTCTCCTGGAACCTTCCTGAATTTTCTGCAGGAGTTGATATAGATATGAAAGTATTAAAAGGGCTGGCTCTTTCACTTGGTCTGGGTTTTACAAATCAGAATAATATAAACTTAGTTAACGGAAATTTTGGTCTGGCAACTTATTCATCAAATGAAAATTCCTCATTCAGAATTGAATTGGGACTTTTGTACAACCAATTTCATTACATTGCTTCTACAGTTGTTGTTACTACCGTTAAACCGGCATTTGCATCTGAATATTCATACGTAACATTTTATAAAGACAAAGAAAAGGAAAGTCATATCAATCCGTATTTACAGATAACATATAAC
>JAEXTA010000194.1 GCA_023453665.1 Bacteroidota bacterium
AGTGCAACCCTGTTCTCCCCTTCTAGTACTTCCCTTGGAACGGCTATTATCAATTTATTCTCCTTGTTATTTTCTGGCTGAAGCAATTTAACAATTCATTAATATTGCACAAAATTGTATGGTTAGATTTATTCAACCGTATTTAGATTCATTCTAACGCTATAGTAATTATTTTCTTTTAATGTGGGACAATTCTTAATATTTTTGCAGCGAAATTAATATCAAGTATCAGGCGGAGCAATTATGAATAAAATCTTGTACAAATCAAAACTATCTTCAGATGTTTACCTTATGAGAATTCACACACCTCTTATTTCAAATGAAAGACTTGCCGGACAATTTATCATACTGCAAGTGGATGATGATTACGGAGAGAGAATTCCATTAACCATTGCCGATGCTGATCCTAACGAGGGAAGTATTACCATAATATTCCAGGTAGTTGGAAAAACTACATCAGAACTCTCAAAGCTTAATGAAGGTGATGAACTGCCCGCACTTGTTGGTCCGCTTGGTAAACCGACACACATAGAAAAATTTGGCACTGTGGTTTGTGTCGGAGGAGGAATTGGCGTTGCCCCGCTTCACCCAATAGCGCAGGCATTAAAAGATGCAGGAAATAAAGTCATAACAATCATTGGTGCAAGAAATAAAGATCTGCTAATACTTGAAGATGAAATGAAAAAAATTGCAGATGAATTAATTGTGTGTACAGATGACGGTTCTTATGGAAGAAAATCCTTAGTGACTGAACCTTTAAAAGAAATTTGCGAAAGAAATCCGAAACCGGATATGGTAATCGCGATCGGTCCACCTGTTATGATGAAATTCTGTGCTGAAACTACCCGGCCTTATGGTGTATTTACTCAGGTATCTCTAAATACAATAATGGTTGACGGAACCGGGATGTGCGGCGGATGCAGAGTGAATGTAGCTAATGAAGCTAAGTTTGTTTGTGTTGATGGTCCCGAGTTCGACGCACACAAAGTTGATTTTGATAATATGATTTCAAGACTTAATTCATATAAAGAATTTGAAAAGGAAATGCACAATTGCTACTTGGAATCTGAAATTGATAGAAAGGAACGGGGAATATGAGTCATAAATCAGCAGAACAGTTATCAAACGAAGCTAAAGAATTAATTGTTGAGTACTTAGATAAAATAGACTCACTAAAAAATAATGAACGAACCTCAATTCCATCACAGGAAATGCCATCACAGGAACCTGATGTTCGAATTAAAAACCTTGATGAAGTTGCACTCGGCTACACAATTGAACAGGCACGAATTGAAGCAATGAGATGTCTGCAATGTGTTAAAAAAACATGCGTTGATGATTGCCCTGTAAAGATCGACATACCCAGATTCATAAATCACATAGCTCATGAAGAATTTGAAAACGCTGCCGCAGTAATAAAAGAAGCAAGTTTGCTTCCGGCAATTTGTGGAAGAGTTTGTCCGCAGGAGGTTCAATGCCAGCAAACATGTATGGTAGGTAAAGCATTGAAAGATGTTGACAAAGCTGTTGCAATCGGCAGGCTTGAAAGGTTCATAGCCGATTGGGAAAGATCAACCGGAAAAGTTTCGGTACCGGAAGTAAAACCTGAAACCGGGAAAAAAGTTGTGGTTGTTGGAAGCGGTCCGGCAGGACTTGTTGTCGCCGCAGACTGCAGAAGAGAAGGTCATCACGTTACAGTGTTTGAAGCATTCCACAAACTCGGCGGTGTACTTCGTTATGGAATTCCAGAATTCAGATTACCGAATGATATTATCGACAGAGAGATTGATACACTCACGCAAATGGGCGTTGAGTTCCAGACAAATTTTGTTGTAGGCAAAACAAGAAAACTGATGGACCTGATTAACAAAGACGGTTATCACGCCGTGTTTGTTGGTACCGGTGCCGGACTTCCGATGTTTATGAATATTGAAGGTGAAAATTTAGTCGGAGTTTTTTCAGCGAATGAATATCTCACCCGAGCAAATCTGATGCGTGCATTTGAAAAAGGAAAAGCTGATACACCGATTTATCCATCGAAAAATGTTGCTGTGCTTGGTGGTGGAAATGTTGCTATGGATGCTGCAAGAATGGCAAAACGTCTCGGTGCTGAAAATGTTTATGTTGTTTACCGCAGAACTGAAGTCGAAATGCCTGCGCGTAAAGAAGAAGTTGCACACGCAAAAGAAGAAGGCATCGAGTTTTATTTTCTTCAAAACGCAAAAAGAATTTTGGGAAATGAAAAAGGTCGTGTTAATGCTATGGAATGTTTGCGTTATGAATTAGGTGAACCGGATTCCTCCGGAAGACGAAGACCTGTAGTTGTACCCGACAGCGAATTTAATCTTGAAGTCGATACAGTAATAGTTGCAATTGGCAACGGAAGTAATCCATTGATAAGCCAAACCACACCTGAAATAAATGTTAATAAATGGGGAAACATTTTAGTTGATGAAACTCAAAAGACAAGTGTTGACAGAATTTTTGCAGGCGGTGATATTGTGCTTGGAGCTGCTACCGTTATACTCGCAATGGGTGAAGGCAGAAGAGCCGCAGCATCAATTAATAAGATGCTTGCTGAGGAGATTGAGAGGGAAAAAGTAAACTAATATTGATTATTTATTTAAATATTATTTTTCGTCTTCTATGGAATAATATTAAACTGTTTGTTCGTGCGTCAGGCAATGTATCGTTCCCAATCCCCAGACAAGATCCACAGCGTGAATGCCGATTACAGGTCTGTCAGTTATTAACTCTGATAATATGCCGAGTGCTTTTCTGTCATTCACATCATTGAATGTAGGGACAAGTACCGCGTAATTAGTGAAATAAAAATTAGCATAACTTGCCGGCAGTCTTTCACCCTTGAACATAACCGGTGATGGCATTGGTAACTCAACAACATTTAGCTGTGAGCCATCTTCAAGTTTCATATCTTTGGTATGTTCAAAGTTTTCTTCGAGCGGTTTATAATTTTTATCTGCCTGATTTTTTTCTCTTACCAGCACAACTGTATTCTTATTTACAAACCTGAATAAGTCATCAACGTGTCCGTGAGTGTCATCACCCGCAATTCCCTTCCCTAACCACAATACATTTTTTATCCCGAGATATTTTCTGAAAACTTCCTCATAATCTTTTTTTGAAAAACCCGGATTTCTTACCTGCACTTTATCATCCATCAGACATTCTTCTGTTGTTAGTAATGTGCCGCTTCCGTTTATATCAATACTTCCGCCTTCAAGTATAACTTTTTTATTATTATGCAGAGCTTCAATCAAAGGCAGTTTTAATTTCTTTGAAATAAATGAAGGTAATTTTTCATCTTTTTTAAAATTATCATACTTTGCCCAGGCGTTAAATCCAAAATTTATTAGAACAGTTTGATCTCCATCTTTAATAAATGCAGGTCCAGAATCGCGTGTCCAACCTCTATTCGTTTTAAGTTGATAGAATTCGACATTCTCCATAACAGCATCAACCGACTTCAGAACTTTTTTAGCCTTTGCTTCATGTTCTTTTGATTCTACAATGATGCGAACTTTTTCACCTCGTGAAATGTAACGGACAATCTCACCATACACCCATGGAATTGGGGCAAACTTTCCCGGCCAATCTTCTTTATTGTGAGGCCAGCCAATCCAGGTTGCTTCGTGTTTTTCCCATTCGGCAGGTAATCTAACTGTTGATGACAATTCTGGTTTAATATTTTTTTTCATAGTCTGTTTTTATGTTCAAGTATGTTATTTTGATGCCGAATTAATTTTATTTGTAAAGCAATTTATTCATACTCAAAATTATCACAAAATCGTTTAAGTACTAATATGTTTTTCCTGTTGTGTTACAGATTTAACATAAAAATAATGTTGGTATTCATCTTCTTATCCGGCACTGCAATTTATTCTCAGGATACCTCTCAAATCCGTTCATCAATTACTGATGACTTATTGTACGACGGGAAAATTTTTCTTGAGGATGCCGGCAGTTACTTCACGCTTCCGTTAAGGTTTGATACAAACGATTGGTTATTAACAGCAGGACTTGCAGGTTCAACATTATTACTGATTAGTCTTGATGAAGAAATAAAAAATAAAGTCGGAAGAAATACCATCAGTTCATTCAATGATGATTTCTGGGATATAGGAACAAGCTATGGCGTTGTAACTTACGCTAATCTATTCAGTGCCGGTGTTTACGTAACCGGACTAATTTCCCGCGAAGATGAAATTCGGGTAACAGGTCGTTTGCTTTTGGAGAGTCTCACTTACTCTGGTATTACAGTAATGATTGCACGGTACATTGCCGGAAGGGTACGTCCTTATTATAACGAAGGTGAATGGGCTTTTAAAGGATTTAATATCGACAATGAATTTCAATCATTTCCATCTGGACATACAGTTGTCGCATTCGCATTGTCCACTGTATTAGCCGAACGGTTTGATAACATCTGGGCAAGAATTGGGTTTTATGGATTGGCTTCTATAACTGCATTCTCACGCGTTTATAATAACCAGCATTTCTCTTCAGACGTTGTGATAGGCGGATTATTGGGGCTTGGGACAGGACTTTACGTTGTGAATAGAGAAGCAGAAAGATATCAGGCGGAGAATGAAAATATAAAAGTTAATTTCTATCCCGGACCTGATAGATTATCACTTCAAATTTCTTTTTAGATTGACAGGGGTTTATAAGATTTTCTTTTTGAATAAAAATATCTAAGTTTACTTCAAATTACTTTTGAGGGTTGACATGACTGCCTTTGTTAACAGTGTCGCCGAGTACGCAACAAAACTTCTTTCAGAAAAACTTCCTGCCGGATGTGTTTATCACAACCTCGCTCACACAACCGAGGTTGTTGAATCAGTTAAAGAAATCGGTAAACATTCCAATTTAACTGACGAAGAAATGGAATTAACATTAATTGCCGCGTGGTTTCATGACATCGGGCTCACTGAAAATTATGAAGAACACGAAATGAAGAGTGTTGAATTAAGCAAATCTTATTTGAAAAGTGTTTCATACCCTGATATCAAGATCGAAAAAGTTTCGCATATGATTCTCAGCACACAAATCCCGCAATCGCCTTCTGATTTGGCTGAGCAGGTATTGTGTGATGCAGACCTTGCACATCTCGGTAAAAAAGGATACAACTCAAAAACACAACTACTGCGTGCTGAATGGGAGACAATGGCGGGGAAAAAATATTCGGATTCCGAATGGTATAAAATAAACATAGAGTTTCTGAACAAAACAAAATTTTATACAAAGTGTGCACAACTTTTGTATAATGATCAAAAGGAAACCAACCTTGTTAAGTTGCAAAAAAAACTCAAGAAAGAAATTATGGAAAAGCCTTCTCACATTACAAACGAGACATTAAATATTGATCCAGTTCCAGAAAAACCAAAAAAGGAAAAACTTCCTGAACGTGGAATTGAAACAATGTTCAGAAACACAATGCGTACACATGTTGAGTTCAGTGCTATGGCAGACAATAAAGCGAACATTATGATCAGCGTTAACACTTTATTACTGACAGCTATAATTGCAGTGCTTGCAAGAAAACTGGATACAAACCCGCATTTGATCGTACCAACAGCAATTATTACTATCGTTAGTCTTTCAACACTTATCTTTGCTACAATTGCAACCAGGCCTAAAATTACATCAGGTGTTTTTACAAAAGAGGATATTGAACAAAAACGCGCTAACCTTTTATTCTTTGGAAATTTTTTCAGAATGAACCTGAAGGATTTTGAGTGGGGTATGCTCGAAATGATGAAAGATACTGACTACCTTTACAAAAGTATGATAAAAGATTTTTATTTTCTTGGGCAGGTAGTAGGGCGAAAGTACAGCTATCTTAGAATTTGTTATAACATTTTTATGTATGGATTGATAATTTCTATCATTGCTTTTACAATTGCTATAATGCTTTATCCTGAAGGAACTAATCTTAATCCTTTAATTGAATAGACTGAAAAATAGTAATGAAGAAATTAATTGTTGTAAGACATGCAAAGTCAAGCTGGGATAATCCCGGTCTTCCTGATTTTGAAAGACCTTTAAATAAACGCGGGAAAAAAAATGCTCCATTTATGGCTTCAGTTCTTAATAAGAAAGAAATAAAACCTGAACTTATAATCTCAAGTCCGGCTAACAGGGCAAGTTCAACTGCAAAAATATTTGCTGAGGAATTTGATTATCCGCAATCACATATTCATTATGATGAAGGCTTGTATGAAGCTGATTCACTTGATATACTCAATGTAATCTCGGCGACACAGGATTATATTGATTCTGTAATGATCTTCGGTCACAACCCCGGTTTAACTGATTTTGTAAATTTTATTTCTGAAGGCGGAATTGAAAACATACCTACCTGCGGTGTAGTGTTTCTTACACTAAAAGCAAAATCATGGAACGATCTTTCAAGAGGCTCATGTGAAATAAACTGGTTTGACTTTCCCAAAAGATATTCCTGAAAATATTCTTATCGAAAAGAAAAAACTGAAGTATGAATAATTCACCGGATAAAAAATATTTTGACAGAGAACTAAGCTGGCTATCATTCAACTACCGTGTTTTGCAGGAAGCTGCAAGTGAATCGGTTCCGCTTTATGAAAGAATAAAATTCCTTGCGATATATTCTTCAAACCTTGATGAATTTTTCAGAGTAAGAGTTGCATCTTTACGCAGTTTGTTAAATCTGAAAAAGAAATCGCGGAAAAAACTTTCCTTAGATCCTGATAAATTATTAAAGAAAATTCATAACACTGTTTATAAACAACAGGAAAAATTCGGTGAGATTTTTAACAGAAGCATTGTTCCGGCTTTAGCTGATTCAGGAATATTCCTGGTAAATGAAGAATCAATTCCTGAACAGTACAAATCAGCAGCATCTGAATATTTTAAAGAACATATCCTGCATAACCTTCAGCCGATAATTCTTGAACGAAAAAAAATCTCAACATTTCTTCACAACAGACATATATATTTTGCAGTTCGTTTAGCCATTAGAAAAAATGAAGATAAAAAATCCACAAAGCATAAGTACGCGCTTGTTGAAATTCCGTCAGACAAGTTGAAAAGATTTTATATACTTAATCCAGGCGAAGAAAAAAAATATATAATTCTCCTCGATGATATAATCCGTGAAAATCTTCCGGCATTATTCCCCGGCTATTTTGTTGAAGAAGCATACTCAATAAAACTTACACGTGATGCTGAGCTTTATATCGATGATGAATTCTCCGGCAATCTCCTTGAAAAGATAAAAAAGAGTTTATCTAAAAGAAGCACCGGGATACCAAGCAGGTTTTTATTTGATAAACTTATCCCGAATGAATTTCTGAATTTTTTAAAAGATTCTCTGTTGCTAAGTAATGACGACCTTGTTCCCGGCGGACGTTATCATAACTTTCATGATTTTTTTACTTTCCCGCAATCAGATAAAAAAGAACTTTTCTATGAATCGCAACCTCCTCTTAAGTTTGACGAACAGGTAAACAACAAATCTTTTTTTGAAATTATAAAATCAAAAGATGTTTTACTTCATTATCCATATCATTCGTATGAATATGTAATCAACTTTTTAAATGAAGCAGGTAATGATTTAAAAGTAAAATCAATTTCAATTACTTTATATAGAATTGCTTCCTCCTCAAAAATTGCTGAAGCACTTATTAAAGCATCAAAGAACGGGAAAAAAGTCACCGCGTTTGTAGAGATAAAAGCACGCTTTGATGAAGAGGCGAACTTATCATGGGCAGAAGAATTAGCTAAACAAGGTGTTGATGTTCATTATAGTTTTCCGGGAATGAAGGTTCATTCAAAAGTATGTCTTATTGAACGTGAAGAAGAAGAAGAAACAATCTTATACGC
>JAEXTA010000097.1 GCA_023453665.1 Bacteroidota bacterium
AACAATCCAGGGCCATAATAATGGGTGAGTTATATAAAAATTAGGGATGGTCATTCCCATCTGCTCGCTTGTGCCATGAAATGAACTGTAGCCTTCAGCTAAAAATTTTTGTGCGGCACTTAGATAAACCCAGTCATCTACATGATAAGCCTGTGCTAAAAATGGGATATGAAGCACTATTACACATGCAATAATGAATAATACTTCTCCCGTGATATTTTTATTGTTATAGTACAAAGTTTAAGTATGTTCTTAGAAATTAAATGGCAATGCAAACAGCGAGAAATATTCCCCATACAAGATAGAGTATTCTGTATTGGGTACGGAAGTCAATCATTGCTGAATAGCTCATACCGGTTCTTAAAGTATTTATATAAAAGAACAAATAGAGCGGGTATGTTACAGCAATACCAAAAATCAATATTGAAGGTAACACATCAATCAAAGATAATATAAAGATATAAAGAAATGATATTGTGAATAAAACAAAACTTGCTTTGAATGCTCTTTGTTTGCCGAATAATACAGCATGAGTAGGTACACCTGACTTTTTATCCGAATCAAAGTCAGTTATTTCATGATTCAGATGACCTGCTGCGTAAACAATTCCGAAATATGATCCGAACAGTAATGCATTCAATGACCATTCACCCTGGTACAGAAATCCGTATTTAAATCCCAATGTAGCGCCAATCCCATGAAGAAAAGACGAAATAACAGGTACACTTTTAAGAAAAATTTTATTGTTGCTATAGACAAAGTTCAGAAATGCAATTGTTAATCCTGTTATCATCATCCAGAAGGAAAAATATAATGCTATCGAAAGCGACAACATGAGGAAAACGACCGCGAGTACTTTTATTTCGGTTAATGAAATTTTTCCATTGATCACGGGTTTATTTTGTTTATTTGCATCATTCTTGTCATAAACATAACCCTGCCAATCATTATATAAATAGACATGCCCAAGCAAAAGATAAGTTGATATCATTACCATTGACCACTTAACCAGAACAGGTAATGTAAATGGAGCATTTGAGAATAGTAAACCCAAAAATGTAACGCCACCAATTAGGATAACTTCTTTGATCCTGATACATCTTAAATAAAGTAGCAGCCTAACTTTAAGTGTGAGACTTTCGGAATTTTCAACGATATAATCTATTTTTTGTGACAATGTCTTTGTTAAAGAATTTTCCACTGACTTCACTTTTATTGGTTAGCAGATTCGTGGCATATAAAATGTATAATCAAATAATTGAATTTTATTAAGGCGCTCAAAACAAAATTTATGCCCTTAAAATCTGACAAATTTTAACCTAAATTTACAAAAATTATTTTTTTGAAAGAAAGATTGAAGGGAATTGAGAACAATGATTCAAAATATTACATTTACAAAAAAAGAACGGGCTATAAAGTAATCACTTAAAGTTAGACAAATAATTTTAGCAGGAATCAATAGATGTTTAGAATCCTCAGAAATAATTATAAAATATCTTACGGTAAAATCAGTATAAAGAAGCCAAAAGACTCGTTGAAGTCTATAGGGAAATGGGCATTGTACTGGCTATGGATTTTAAGAATCCATCTGGGAATTATGGTAAACTCAAAATCACATGAAAAGGCAACCTTGATTTTACTTTCCTATAAACGAATTCAGAATATTGAACCAATAATAAAAGCTGCATTAAAATGTTCGTTCATTGATAGAATTATAGTATCGAACAATAATCCGGATGAATATGATATTCACGACTGGATGGTATTCACAGATCCAAGGGTAGTATTAATAAATCAAAAGAAGAATGAAGGATTTGGTAACAGGTGGAATATAGCGATCAATGACAAAAACGATAATTTTATACTAATTGATGATGATATTTTCATAAAACCTAAGCAATTAAAAATTCTATTTGAGCATTTGATCAGTAATAAAAATATTCCTCACGGACTGGCAGGAAGTATTAACTTCAAAAAATTTGTTGACAGAAGAGATGTGCAGGTTGAAATCCTGCACCAGATATATGCAGTAACAAGAGATCATATTGAAAAGTATTTTGAATACAAAAATCTGTTGGAACAATTACCATCGTTAAAAAATATTAATATCGTTAATTCTGCAGATGATATTATTATAAGTTTTACAGGAAACTCATATGCAAGGATTTATAATACCGGAATTGTCTTAAGATGTCCCTTTTCACATGATGAAAATATTGCGAGCTATCTGCAGGATGGTTTTTATGAACAGAGAAAAATGATTATTGATGAGCTTAATGATATAAAATCTGTGGAAAGAAAAATTTTTCAGTTACAGAATTCTGAAGTTTATTGACACGAAGAAAATAAAAAGGCGGATTGTTAATCCGCCTTTAATATTTCCACGAAATATTATCTTAGTACATTCCGTCCATTCCACCCATACCGCCTGGCATAGCTGGAGCCGGAGCTTCTTTCTCTTTCTTCTCGTAAACAACTGCTTCAGTTGTTATCAGGAGTGATGATACAGAAGCTGCATTTTCAAGTGCTGTTCTTGTAACCTTTGTCGGATCGATAACGCCTGCTTTTATCAGGTTTTCGTAGTGTTCTGTGGCTGCGTTAAATCCGAAATCATCTTTTCCTTCTTTAACTTTAGCAAGAACAACTGAACCATCGATACCGGCATTGTTAACTATTTGTCTTAATGGTTCTTCAAGTGCTTTCTGAATTATCTTTACACCGGTGTTCTGATCTGCATTTTCACCGTTAACTTTATCAAGAACCGAAATTGCTCTTACGAATGCAACACCACCGCCGGCAACTATACCTTCTTCAACTGCAGCTCTGGTTGCATGTAAAGCGTCTTCTACACGTGCTTTCTTTTCTTTCATTTCAACTTCTGTAGATGCACCAATTTTCAGTACTGCTACACCACCTGAAAGTTTTGCTAATCTTTCCTGTAGTTTTTCTTTATCGTAATCAGAAGTTGTTTTTTCAATCTGTGCTTTTATCTCATTGATACGTTTTTTGATATCATCAGTCTGACCAGCGCCTTCAACAACAGTAGTATTATCTTTATCGATAACAACTTTCTTTGCTGTACCGAGATAAGAAACAGTTGCGTTCTCAAGTTTGAATCCGCGTTCTTCTGAAATTACGGTACCGCCGGTAAGAACAGCAATGTCTTCAAGCATTGCTTTTCTTCTGTCGCCGAATCCCGGTGCTTTAACAGCAGCTATTTTCAGTGTACCACGAATTTTGTTTACTACTAATGTAGCAAGAGCTTCACCTTCAAGATCTTCAGCAATGATTAACATTGAACGACCCTGCTGTGCAACTTTTTCAAGTACAGGTAACAGGTCTTTCATCGCGGAGATTTTTTTATCGTGA
>JAEXTA010000099.1 GCA_023453665.1 Bacteroidota bacterium
CAAAGTATCACCAAGAATTATTCTTTTTGACCTTCCGATTCCTGTAAATGCAGCATTTGCTTTCTTTGTGTTTTTACTCATATCAAATTTATAAACATTTTCAATCTTCAGACCAGCATCAACAGCAAGCCTGGCAATACGGGATTTTAGTTCATCATTATCTAATGGAATAATTTTATAAAATATAGGGAGTATAACTATAGGTGCAATACGTGCTAATCCAACGGAAAGTATAAACATCATAATTGAAAAAGGCAGCCACCATAATTCCCGGAAACTATTCAGCGAATAATAAAACAATAACAAAACAGGAATGCCTATAACTAACGATAAAAGCAGCCCTTTAATATTTTCCCATATCCATTTGATGATTGTTTGATTAGATAGTTTGTATTTGTGCTCGAGGTAATAGCCAGAATAAAAACTTAAAGGTGAAAAAATAATTCCGGTGGAAGCACTGATCAGCAAAAGAAATACGATAAATCTAAGGTAAGAATCATGAACAAAATCATTGAGATATTTATCCAGTGATGTGCTGTTTCCCGACCAAATGAAGAGAAACATCAAAACGAAGACTGATGCGCTTTTAACTATACCTAACGCAAGCTTTGTATTATTATACTTTTTTGAATCCATATTTAAAATTAAGAGTTATAATTCTGCAAACAAATAACGGTTACAGCAAAAAAAATCCCGGCTTTTGAATTACCGGGATTCGAATCTGATTTATCTCAGATTTAATCTTTTTCTTTCTCTTTGACTTTATCAGTTTTTTCAACAGTACAACAATCTTTTTTCTTTTGTTCGTTTACCAATACTTTTTCCTGTTTTCCAACTACTTTGTCGGTTTCCACTTTTGTAACAGTTTCTACCGTAGTCGCCGGTGCAGTTGATGTTGAAGTCACTTCTTTTTTTACTTCAACTTTGGAAGTTGTTTCAGGAACTTCACACATTTTTTTTGTAACGCCGTCTTTTTTATCATCTGAACAGCAATTACTTTCTTTTGATTGAGCGAATACAAGAGTACCGGCTAACAGGAACAGGCAAAATGTTAGTAGCTTCATGTTCTTTTCCTTTACTGATTATTTTTTTTCTTTAATGATTTACCGTCTTCACTTAGTTTAGAAATGTATTTCTGTGGATCGGCTTTAAACTTTTTAAGGCAGCTTTTGCAGCAGACTGAATACTTTACACCATCAACAACATGTGTGATTTCAGGATCAGCTTCTTCGCTTGAAACAGGACAAATTGTGTTAAATACTTTTAATTCTTTCTGAACGGTTTCAGTACTTTTAGTGTCTTTTTTTACTTCTTCCTGGGCATACGAAATCGAACTTAGTGTTAAAATAAACGCGGTTACAATAATCAACAGCTTAAACATTGTATATCCTTTCATAATTATTGATAGTTCAATCTAAAAAAATATTGCGGAATGGCAAAGGATTTTATTTTGGGATGACTATATAATTTTAACAGAAACGTCAGGAAGCCAGCCAACTTTTCCGTCCTGCAAACGAATTTTAAACCAGCTCTCAACTTTGTCTTCTACTTTCACTTTCAATCCTTCATGAATTATAAAAGCATCGTTACTTTTTTCATCCGGGGCAAGTTTAGCTGTTACAACCTGCTCAATGATTACCCCTGACTTTATATTCACTTCCCTGTTCCCCTTAACAACAAGTAATGAAATAACAGCTAGAAGTATAATCACAGAAACACCACCGCCAATTACGGCTAACTTTTGCTGTGCAGAGCTTCCTGCAAAAAAATAAAAAACGATGAAGGTTAAAGCTGAAAGTAAAAATAAATATGCAATGTAACTCCAGCCGGTGAGTGAGAACAAAGATAAAAGTGATTCCCACCATCTGAATAAAAAGAACTCAGGCAGCGATTCAACTTTATCGACAAGTTTTGAATTTACTAACGCTATGTTATGAATTATATCTTCGTCAGAAGGTGAAAGTTTTAAAGCTCTTTCATAATTAAGAACTGCAAATCCCTGTTTGTTTATTTTGTAATAAGCATTACCAAGATTGTAAAATAATTCCGTGCTTTCATATCCTTCATTTACAAGTTGTTCATATTGAATAATTGCATCATCATATTTTTTTTCAAGATATAATTTGTTACCACGTTCCAATAGTGATTCAGGAGAAACATCCTGATAGGAGAAAACATAAGTAACAGATATTACGAGCCAAAAAACAAAACAGGATTTGAGCAAATATTTTTTCTTAAACATTTTTTTTCTGTGACAGATTTTTTTCAATATTTATGATCACATCGGATAATCCCGAATACATTTCGTTCATTTCTGTTTGAAAATTTCCTTTAGGTGCAAATCTTGCATATTCACATTTTTGAATAGATGATTTCATTTTTTCAATCACATCTGAATTAAGACTTCTTTTTTCAAGTTCTTCCGCTGCTCTTTCAAGAGTAAACTCTGATTTTGGTATTTCTAATTTATCTTCCAGGTAACCAAATAAAGCCAAAGAAATTTCCGTATAGAAATTCTGGTCATCTCCTTTATCCAACAAAACTTTTGCTTTTTTCAATCTTAATTTTGCTGTCTTTTCCGCCTGCACAAACCTGAGTTTTGTAAGATTACCGGATAGTTTATCATTCCTGATCTTCCATGAAATTGCACCACCTGCTATTAATAAAGGGATAACAACTGCAATCCAGAAACCCGTCTGGTAAAATAATATTCTACTATTCTTAGAAAGAGAAGTTGAATTCGTTTTTATAAATCGTATATCCTGCCCAAGCATCTTAATATTTTCCTTGGATGCTGTGGAGAATGTTTCTCCGCCCTCACCGTCTTTAACATTTATTGTAAGCGGCTCTGACAAAAGTGTTACATACTTTTCTTTTGCAGGATCAAAAAAGGAAAACTCTACAGGTGGAATTTCTTTTTCGCCAACAGCTCTTGGAACCAAAAGATACTCAAGTGTTTTTTTTCCGTTAACTTTTCCGCTTCTTTTAATGTCTTCATTCGTCTGAGGATCATACATTTCAATTCCCGGAGGAAGTTTCAGCTCGCCAATACCAAGCAGTTTTATATTACCTGTACCTGCAATGTTCACTTTCAGACTTACAGGTTCATTGGATTTTGTTTCATTCTTATCAAGTTTAACATCAAGAGAAAAATTTCCTACAGCGCCGTTGAATGAAACAGGTTTATCAATTTCCGGAAGCGGTTTAACATTTACCTTGAGCGTGTTTGACTTTGCCTGGACCTGAATCGTTTCACCTCTTCCAAACGGGTCGCCAAAGAAGTCATCAAAAATATTATTGCTTTTTCTTTTCTTCTGGATCTGTACCGGCACAGTAAGTTCAAATGGTGTTACAGAAAGTTCACCTGACTGCGACGGAAACAATGCAACACGTTTCAACACGCCTACCCTGTATTGTTTTCCTTCAACTACTTCTGTAGTAAAACTAATGTTACTTGTTGTTTCTAATTCTTCTGCCCAAAATCCGGAATACTGCGGAAGTTTTGAAACAGACATTTGAGCAGCGATGTTAAGCCTTGTATATAACTTATAAACAACTGTAACCTGTTCGCCTTGATAAACTCTGTTTTTATCTGCGCTTGCTCTTATAAAAAGATTTTCAGCAATTTCTTCATTTGATATTGTTGATTCATTACCGCTTCTGTTCGGAGTGACATTTCCTTTTACAACTTCAATTTTAATCGAATTTGTTTTAAGCACATTTCCTTTAAAATCTATTGAAGCAGAACTAATCGTAAATGTTCCTTCATTCTTTGGTTGAAGTATGTATGATAAAGTCTTGGATGCTGATACAGCCCCGTTTATTATCTGCATACTCGTAGATTGATTTGGTCCGGAGAGAACATGAAATCCGTTAAAATCTGGAGCATTAAAATTTTTAAGACTGTTAATATCTTCACCGGAAAATGTAAACGACACTTCAAGTCTTTCATTCAAACCGACTTTAGTATTACTTACACTTGCCTGAAACGTTTGTGCGGCAACTAAACCTGCAGTTATTAGAATGAAGAAAATTATTTTTGAGTAATGAAATTTCATAAATGAATCTACCAGTCTTTTTCAGTTTTAACCGGTGGACCTTTTTGCTTTCTTAATTTTTTCTGAAGATCCTGTTCGTTATTCTTTAACGCGTTCAGAATTCTTTCAGCTTCTTCTTTGGATATTTTATTCTGCTGCGGTTGTTTCAGATTATCTTGTTGTGCAGTTTGATTCTGATCAGGTCGGTTTTGATCATTATTCTTTCCTTTGTTGTCATCATTCTTCTGTTGATCATTTTTATCTTTGTTATCCTGATTTTGCTGCTGATCCTGCTTCTGGTCATTTTTATTCTGATCATTTTTCTGTTGTTGATTCTGATCTTCTTTCTTTTTCATAGAAAGTGCATAGGACAAATTGTATTTCGTTTCTTCATCATAAGGATTCAACTTCAAAGCTTCTTTATATGATTTAATGCTTTCATCAAGCTTCTGAGATTTTAGATACGAATTACCGATGTTATGATAAACTCTGGACTTGAATTCTTTATCATCATTCTGTGTCAAAGCACTCTGGTAAGTTTTGATTGCTTCATCATAACGCTGCTGTTTGTAATACACATCACCAAGATTAAACGTTGTAATATATCCGGGTTCTTTCGCGTGACCTTTTTTAATGCTCACTTCTGATTCAGCAAACTTCCCATCTTTATAAAGGTCAACACCTTCATTATTAAGCGAACGAAGCGACTGTGCATTAACAAGTTGTGAAAATAATATTAACAATATTAAAACCGGAAAATGTTTATATAATTCAATTGATTTCATTTTTACCAACCTTTGAACTATTAAATAAAATATTCCCAAGCTTTGTAAATAAAACAGATTTACGTTCCGTCAGAAAAAATTCAACAAGCAATAAAATCAAAGCTGGTATTAAAAAATAATAAAACCTGTCTTCGTAGTCAGTTACTTTTTTGATACCGAATTCAGTTTTTTCTAACGAAGATAGTTTTTCATAAATCTGGTCAAGATTATCATCGTAGTTAGTTCCCCTGTAATATTCTCCGTTTCCCGATGACGCAATAGTTTGTAAAACCGTTTCATTAAGTTTTGTCAGTACTGTATTTCCTTCGCGATCGGTTTTAAATCCTGCAGGATTATTTTTTGAATCATAAACAGGAATAGGTACACCTGTAATTGAACCTAAACCAATTGTAAATATCTTTGCGCCTTTGTTGACAGCTTCTGTCACCGATGTTTCAATATCACCTTCGTGATCTTCACCATCAGTAATAATGATGATAGCTTTTTCTGTTTCAGTTTTTTGATTAAAAGAATTTGTCGCAAGATTTATTGCTGCAGCAATTGAAGTTCCCTGCTGTGGAACTGACTTAACATCAACAGCAGATAAAAATAAATTTGCCGCCGAATAATCTGTGGTAAGCGGGATCTGTACATAAGCGCTTCCAGAAAAAACTATAAGTCCTATTCTATCACCTTTAAGCTTCCGGATAAGATTTGAAATCTGAAATTTTGCTTTATCAAGACGATTAGGTTTTATATCCTCGGCAAGCATACTGTTTGAAACATCAAGACATATTATTACATCAATTCCCGTCTGGCGAACTTCCTGAATTCTGCTGCCGATCTGTGGGTTGGACATTGCTGTAATTAAAAAGAGCAATGCCAATAAAATCAATCCAAATTTTAAATGCCGTTTAATAAAACTGAAAGATGGAAATAAAACTTTATGAAGTTTCTCATCTGCAAATTTTTTAACTGCTCTGTTATGCTGAATAACCAGGTACCAATAAACAGCAATAAAAACCGGCAGAAGGTATATCGCATTTAAATATTCTGGATGTGCAAATCGAAACATAGCTTATGGTAATTTCTTTAAAAATGTTCTCGCTAATCCGGCTTCAATGAACAACAAAAGAATTCCGGCACCTAGCCAGGGATAAAAAAGTTCTTTCGCATTTCTGTATGAAGTTATTTCAACTCTTGTTTTCTCAAGTTGATTTATTTTATCATAAATCTCGCCGAGCGTTCTGTTATTTGTTGCTCTGAAATATTGTCCGTCTGTTGATTGCGCAATTTTTTTCAAAACGTCTTCATCAATTTCTACCGGTACCATCTGGTACCTGATTCCAAAAGGAGTTTGCACAGGATAAGGAGCTTCTCCTCTTGTACCAACACCGATTGTATAGATTCTTATTCCAAACGTCTGTGCTATTTGTGCCGCTGAAAGTGGATCAACCTCCCCACTGTTATTAACACCGTCAGTTAACAGGATTATTACCCGGCTTTTTGCTTTACTATCTTTTAACCTGTTAACACCGTTTGCCAGCGCATTGCCAATAGCAGTTCCGTCTTCAACCATTCCGCTTTTTATATCAAGTAATAAATTTCTAAGCACAGAATAATCAACAGTTAAAGGACATTGAGTAAATGCTTCTCTTGCAAAAATAACCAGCCCGATCCTGTCGGTTGTTCTTCCTTCTACAAATTTATCTATAACATTTTTGGCTGCTTCAAGAC
>JAEXTA010000123.1 GCA_023453665.1 Bacteroidota bacterium
AAATAGGGCCGAGCATCAGTAACAGTATCAGGGATTTCTTTTCCAATAAAAATAATACTGAACTTATTAAACGTTTAATCTCACACGGACTTATATTTAAATCAGAAAAGAAAAAAGTTGAGGAAAATTTCTTCAAGGATAAATCGTTTGTACTTACAGGTACACTCGAAAAATTTTCCCGTGAAGAAGCCGGCGATAAAATATTAGCATTAGGCGGAAGAGTGTCATCAAGCGTTAGTAAAAAAACAGATTATTTAATCGCCGGTGAAAGTGCCGGCTCTAAATTAACCAAAGCCAAAGATCTTGGTGTAAAAGTTCTGGATGAAAACGAGTTTATGAAATTGCTTCAGGAAGCAGGCGTATAATGATTGAACTGATCAAAGATAAAATAGCGGGATTTGTTGTTTCAGGTAAGCTGAAAGAACATGAAAATTCTATTCAGTCATTCCATAATATTTTTTCAAGATCCTTTACCTGCTTTGTTGTTATGCCTGAGGATGAAACGGATTTTAATCATTCATTCGAAGTGCTTCATTATCTTGATGCAAATAAAAAAACACCAATCGCATTTACATTTGAGTTTAAAGTTAGTCTGCTTCCTCAAAAATTCAGAGCACGAGCAATAGGATATAAGCTGACTGATGTAAGTAAACTGAAACTGCCTTCACACTCGCTTGTAAAAAAACTTAATGAGGTAAATGCAAATGTAGTGCTTGATCTTAACAGGAAGGACAGCATATTTAACAGTTATGCGGCGAACCTGGTTAAAGCACCTGTCAGGATCGGTTATCTGAAAAGTAATTCAGATAAATATTATAATCTTCAGCTTAATATTGATGAAGAGAGTCCTGAGATTTCATATAAAAAATTGTTAAATTGCCTGCAAATGTTTTAAGGGAAAATCAAATGAATTTCGAAATTAAAAGAATAGATGACATAACAATATTTAAGCTGAACGAAAAACGTTTGGATACAAATATCTCCGGGCTTGTTAAAGGAGAATTCACGCTTCTCTTAAAAGTTGAAGGTATAAACAAACTTGTTCTTGACCTTAGTGAAGTTGAAACCTGCGATAGTTCCGGCTTAAGCGCAATACTTGTTGCAAACCGTATTATTAATACAACCGGCGGAAGCATGCGTATTGCATCACCATCCGAAAAAGTTTACTCGCTTATAAAAATTACACAGCTTGACAGGGTACTGCCCGTATGCGAAACAGTTGAAGAAGCTTTCCAGGAATTAAATAAAGAATAATTCTTTTTTTGGAAGACCGCAGTTTAGACTATATAATCATTATAGCTTACTTAGCGGGCATTGCTTTTTATGGAATAAAAACCGGGGGAAAACAAAAATCGGTTAAAGAATATTTTCTTGGCGCAGAAAAAGTTCCATGGTGGGCAATATGTTTTTCTATTGTTGCTGCTGAAACAAGCACATTAACATTCATTTCAATTCCCGGTCTTGCATACATTTCCAATCTTAATTTTCTTCAGCTCACTTTCGGGTATCTTATCGGAAGGGTCGTTGTTTCTGTTTTTTTCCTTCCGGCTTTTTATAAAGGTGAATTAAAAACAGCGTACACTTTTCTTGAAACAAGGTTCGGAAGTAAAGCAAGAACATCTGCGTCAATTGTATTTATGTTAACAAGAATTGCTGCGGACGGAGTAAGGCTTTTTGCAACTGCTATTCCGCTTAAGCTTATGCTTGATATAAATTATCCTTTAGCAATAGTCATCATTGCTGTAGTTGCATTAGTATATACTTACACCGGGGGAATAAAAAGTATTATCTGGGTAGATGCAGCACAAATGTTCATTTATCTCGGCGGGGCGGTACTCGCATGCATCTATCTTATCAATCTGCTTCCTGGAAATTTATTAACAATATTTAACAGAGAAGACATTCTGACAAAACTTAATTTTATAAATTTTGGGTTTGATGGGAGTTTATCTGAGTTCTTTACCAAACCATATACACTGCTCGGGGGATTGATTGGCGGTGCTTTTCTGTCCATGGCCTCACATGGAACTGATCAATTAATAGTTCAGAGAGTATTGTCTGCAAAAAATTTAAAGAACAGTCAGAAAGCTTTAGTTGGAAGCGGAGTGATTATCATTCTTCAATTTTTCATCTTTTTAATAACAGGCGTTTTGTTGTTTGCACTTTACGGTGTAACTCGTATGAAATCAGATGAAGTGTTTTCGCATTTCATATTAACAAATATACCCGTTGGGATAAGTGGAATTATAATAGCGGGATTGTTCGCCGCTGCTATGTCCACACTTGCAGGGTCAATGTCATCTCTGTCTTCTTCATTTATTATGGATGTATTTCTTCCTTTGTTAAAGAATAAAACAAATGAAGGGAAGAATCTTTTAATATCAAGAATTGTGACAGTCTTTTTTGCCGTGTTATTAATTGGTTCAGCTCTATTTTTTATGCGTTCATCAAAAGCAGTTGTTGAACTAGCTTTAAGTATAGCTTCCTTCACTTATGGCGGGTTGCTGGGAATGTTTATTCTGGGATTAGTAAACAAAAAAATAAATCAAACATCTGCTCTAATAGCTTTTGCGGTTGGAATAGTTGTAATGATATTTGTGATTACCAACAAAATCGCTGCCTGGACATGGTTCACATTTATCGGAGTTGTTGTTACATTAATAACAGGATATCTGCTTTCATTTTTTCAATCAGGCAAAACTCAACAAAAATAAATCAGAGGGAAAAATGAATAATAAAATCGAAATTGGTTCAGTTACCTGGAATGATCTTACAGTTCCTAATGCAGAAGAAGTACGAAACTTTTACAACAAGGTTGTAGGTTGGAAACATGAAGCTGTTGAAATGAATGGATATAGTGATTTTAGCATGCTTACTCCGGTTGAAGGCAAGGCTGTTGCAGGTGTTTGTCATGCAAAAGGTGTTAATGCCGGATTGCCGCCTCAATGGCTTATTTATATAACTGTTGAAGATATTGATTTATCAATTAAAAACTGTTTAGAACTTGGAGGTTCGGTAATTGCCGGACCCCAAAAAATGGGAGAGCAGGGTAAATATTGTGTTATTAAAGATCCTGCCGGTGCTGCAGTTGCATTGTTTCAGTTTTTATAATAAACCCGGGAAAAAGTGGAAACAATAGACTATATAATTGTTGGAATATATTTCATCCTATCGACTGTCATTGCATTATATTATTCCAAACGCGCCGGAAAAAGTACAGATGAATTTTTTCTTTCGGGAAGAAAACTTCCGTGGTATTTAGCCGGTCTTTCCATGGTTGCAACGACATTTGCTGCAGATACGCCGCTTGCAGTAACTGAACTTGTTGCAAAGAACGGAATAGCGGGAAACTGGTTATGGTGGAATTTTGCTTTCGGCGGTTTACTTACTGTTTTCTTTTTTGCAAAACTATGGCGGCGTGCCGGAATAATGACAGAAGCTGAATTTGCTGAGATAAGATATTCAGGAAAACCCGCAAAGTTTCTCAGGGGATTTCGTGCATTGTATCTTGGTCTGTTTATTAATCTCATTATCCTTGGCTGGGTAAATAAAGCTATGGCATCCATACTTCAGGGATTATTTGGAGTGCCGGAGTCTGTTGTAATGTATTATGTATTTGGCTGTATGCTGCTTGTTGCAATTTACTCAGCGCTATCCGGATTGTGGGGCGTAGTTGTTACCGACAGCATTCAATTTATAATTGCTATGATAGGCTGCATAATACTTGCGATAATCGTTGTATCATCTTCACAAGTTGGTGGTATCTCGGGACTTCAACAAAATCTTTCGCCTTCAGTTTTTAATTTCTTTCCGAAAATAAGTGAATCGAATATTGCAGAGACATTTACACTTACTGCAGCATCATTTCTTGCTTATGTTGGTATTATATGGTGGGCTTCATGGTACCCGGGCGCGGAACCTGGCGGAGGAGGATATGTTGCACAAAGAATGATGTCAGCTAAAGACGAAAGACATTCACTGCTGGCAACATTATTATTCCAGGTTGCGCATTATGCTATCCGTCCCTGGCCCTGGATTCTTGTTGGCATATCAACTTTAGTTTTATATCCCGAATTATCAAATAACCAGAAGGGACTCGGTTTCATTTATGCAATGAGAGATTTTCTGCCGGCCGGTTTAAAAGGATTACTTGTCGCAGCTTTTTTTGCTGCTTATATGAGTACTATTGCAACACAGTTAAACTGGGGAACTTCATACATCATTAATGATTTCTACAGAAGATTTATAAATAAAAAAGATACCGAAAAAAAATATATAAGTGCCGCGCGTATAACAACACTTATACTTATGCTGCTCTCAGTGTTTGTTACATTAATGATAGGTCAAATATCGGATGCCTGGCAGTTTTTAATGGAGTGCGGCGCAGGACTTGGATTAGTATTAATTCTTCGCTGGTACTGGTGGAGGATAAATGCATGGTCGGAAATTTCCGCAATGATCGCTCCCGTAATTGTATTTACAATTCTTAACAGCCTGCAAATAAAATTTCCCTATACATTATTTTATCTTGTTAGTATTACAACGGTTGTCTGGATAGTTGTAACATTTCTCACAAAACCGGTTGATAAAGAAGTTCTGATCTCATTCTACAGAAAAATTCATCCCGGCGGAATTTTATGGAAGGAAATTTCCAATCAATTAAATGACGTAAAAAGTGATTCGGGATTCGGAAGAGCATTTATCAATTGGATATTCGGTGTTGTTTTAGTCTATGCTATTTTATTTGGAACGGGTTATCTGTTATTTGGAAATCTGACAGAACTGCTGGTTTGTTTAGCTGCAGCAGTTATTTCTTCGATAGTTATTTATAAAAGCATTATGTACTCAAATTGAACATAACGTTAAAGATTGCCAAGTGTTAATTATCTGACTGTAACTAAGGAGAAAAAAAGGTAAATTATAACAGTTTAATATTGAAGAAATCTTAACAAAATAAATTGTCAGACCAGGCAAAAAGAAAATGACACAGGAAAAACCTTCGCGATTCAAAGAGAGTTTCAGAGTTAAACTGCTGATAGGACTGAGTGCAGTTATTATAATTGTATTACTTTTTCCTAAAGGAGAGTCTATTGAATTTGAAGTTACGGAAGGGACAATCTGGATTCACGAAGATTTAATTGCACCATTCAGTTTTGCAATACTAAAAGATCCTAATATATACCGAAGCGAACTCAGCGAAGCTGCTGCAGGCGTATACCCTGTTTATATTGATCAATCAGCAGAGGTGACAAGATCATTAGACTCGTTAAAAAAATATAATGAGTATCTGATCAGAGTAATTGACAGCAGAGTGATGGGAGACTCATCTGAAAACCCAACATTTTTAAGTTCAGAATCATTTCAAAAACTTAAGGAAATGAGAATTTCTGAAAGAGGACTGCTTCAAAGACGTGAACTTAATATTACTTCGCTGCTGAATTTACCGGAGCAAATGCTGCTTGGTATTTATAATGCCGGTATAGTCAACACAAAAGAAAATCTGAAAAACTCCGATAGTATAGCAGTAAGATCCGGGAATGTTGACAGGATAGAACCATCATCAAAATACTACACACTTTCCGAAGCAAAAGAATTACTTGAAACAAAAATTTCGGACAAAAATTTTCCCGGTGATGTGAAATCATTTCTGATTGAGTATTCACAGCATTTTATTTTTCCGAATCTAATTTTTAACGAACAATTAACGCGGGAGGAAACAGATCAGGCAAAGGCAGATGTTTCGCAGTACAGCGGAATTGTAAATGAAAATGAACGGATAATAGCCAAGCACGATCGTGTTACAAAAGAGATAAAATTAAAAATAGAATCTTACAAACGCGCAAAAGGTGAAATGATTGGTGATGAAGGTTTTGTCCTTCAGCACGTTGGCAAATTTTTACACATTTCATTCCTGATATCACTTCTGACTATTTATCTATTTCTTTTCAGAAAAAAAATCTTTTATGACAATCAAAAAATTATTCTGATTTCGATAATCTTTGTATTTATCTCTTTCATTACATACCTGACCAGCCAGATAAATGTTAAGGCTCCGGTGCATTTTTTGATTTTCATTCCGGCAGCTTCTATGCTGCTTACAATTATTTTCGATTCAAGAGTTGGTTTTTATTCAACGGTTATACTGGCATTGATCACGGGTGCATTGAGAGGAAATGATTACACTTTCACTGTAATGAATTTATTTGCCGGGGCACTTTCAGTTTATACTGTACGTGATATTAAAAACAGATCACAGATATTCCGTTCTTTGTTGTTTATTCTTGTGGGTTATGTTATTTCGATACTTGCATTTGGCCTGGAAAGATTCGCATCAGCAGAAACAATTTTAATTGAATTTGCTTTTGCAGCATCCAATGCGCTAATCAGCCCCGTACTTACTTATGGCCTGCTGATATTCTTTGAAAGATCATTCAGGATCACAACAGATCTTACATTACTTGAACTTTCTAATTTTGACCGGCCTCTTTTAAAAGAACTTGCCCGAAAAGCTCCCGGTACATTTAATCACTCAATGACAATGGGAACTATAGCAGAAACAGCCGCTGAAAAAATCGGGGCGAATCCTCTGTTGACAAGAGTGGGTGCATATTATCACGACATCGGAAAAACTATAACGCCTCATAATTTTGTAGAGAACCAGCTTAACAATCAAAACGTACATGAAAATCTCACTCCTGAAGAAAGTGTGAAATTGATAATACGGCATGTCGAAGAAGGTATTGATCTGGCAAAAGAAAATAATCTGCCCCGTGAAATTGTTGATTTTATACCTATGCATCACGGTACTACTACAATTTCATTTTTTTATGACAAAGCCCGTAAACTTTATGGTGATGAAAAGGTTAATGCTGCAGCGTATAAATATCCCGGACCAAAACCTAATACAAAAGAAACTGCAATAATCATGCTCGCTGATGGTTGTGAATCTGCTGTCAGATCGATAGAAAATCCCGACCCTGCAAAAGTTGAAAATGTAATCGACAACATTGTGAATGCAAGAATTGATGACGGACAGCTTGACGAAGCACCGATAACATTCAGCGATATAACAAAACTCAAAGAAGCTTTTAAAAGTATTTTACTTGGGCAGCATCACAAAAGAATCCGGTATCCAAAGCAGGACGAAATTGAAAAAGGAACTGATGCGGATAAAGAAGGCACATGACAATTTTCTTGAAAGAATACTTATCAGTTTTAAAACTTGAGAAGAACCTCTCCGAAAACACAGTAACTTCGTACAGGAATGACATAGGTTCATTCATAAATTATCTTGAAGAAAAAAAAATATCAGATCTTTCAGAAATTAAGATCAAACATCTCAACAATTTTTTTGAACTGCTTTATGAACTTGGCTTAAGCAGTACTTCTGCTGCAAGATATCACTCTTCAATAAAAGGATTTCTTAATTACCTGTTCAACAGTGGTTATATAACTGAAAATCCGATCGATAAAATTACACCCCCGAAACTTGCTAAAAATCTTCCGCAGGTTTTAACTGTAGCAGAAGTCGAATCAATATTATCAAAACCCGATATTGAAGATAAATTCGGATTAAGAGATAAAGCAGTTCTTGAATTATTATATGCTTGCGGGCTTCGTGTTTCTGAACTGATTAATCTGAAAATATCTGATCTCTTTTTTAATGATGAGATTATACGGGTTCTGGGAAAAGGTTCTAAAGAGAGGCTTGTTCCTGTTGGAAGCAGCGCAGTCAGGTGGATAAATGAGTATCTTAAAAGAAGCCGTCCGTCGCTTGAAAAAAAATCAGTCAGCGCAAACTACCTTTTTCTAAATACACGGGGAACAAAATTTTCGCGTATGGGAATCTGGAAAATTGTTGACAGGTATCTTAAAGAAGCAGCAATTCATAAAGATGTTCATCCTCATACATTCAGACATAGTTTTGCAACACATCTTCTTGAAGGCGGTGCAGATCTGAGAGCCGTACAGGAAATGCTTGGTCATTCTGATATTTCCACAACACAAATTTATACGCATATTGACAGGGATTATATTAAACAGGTACATAAACAATTTCACCCGAGAGGATAACATTTTGCCCGATATTGAAATAAGTGAAAAATTAATTTCATTCTTAACATTTCTGCCTGTGTTTTTTATATCGATTGCTGTGCATGAGTTTGCACATGCTTTTGCCGCGCATAAATACGGTGATGATACAGCAAAAAATCTTGGAAGACTAACTCTGAATCCCTTAAAACATATAGATATCGTTGGAACTGTTATAATGCCTATCGCATCTTTTGCAACAGGCTTTGCACTAATTGGCTGGGCTAAACCTGTTCCGGTTGACAGGCGGAATTTTAAAAATATTCTTAAAGATGATGCTGTTGTTTCTTTTGCTGGACCTTTCAGTAATCTTATACTTGCACTTATTATTTATTTCATATTTCTGTTAGTTATTAATTTTTTTTCAACCGGATCTTTCACTATAAATTTTTTATGGTACGGAGTTTTTCTGAACATATTCCTATTTATGTTCAACCTTCTGCCAATACCACCGCTTGATGGCTCCCATATTTTGTTTGATTTGTTCCCGAATAAAATTACTGCGGGCTTATTAAACCTTGGTTTGTATGGATCAATTATTTTATTGCTGTTCATCTACAGCCCTTTATGGAAATATTTTTTTAATGCTATTAACTGGGTATTGAACGCACTTCTGAAAATCGGAGGAGTGCTTTGAGAGCAGCAGTTTTACTTTCATTGAGCTTTGTAATTTTTATTTCGTGTAATAACGATTCGGCTGACGACAGATACTCAGAAGACTTCAATTCAAATGAAAATTATATAAGTCATTTCATCTTTGTCGGTATTGCCGGCAAAACCCCATCGCTATACAGTTTTGATTTATCAACTCACAAACACAAAAAATTCTGGTACAAACCAAGAGAGAATGTTATAGATTATTCAGTCTCTCCGGATTTTCAAAAGGCATACTTCTTAACTGCTTTATCTATTGAGGAAGGCGGATCACTTCCGCTTATAAGAAAACTAAAACTGTATCTTGCAGATCTCAGAACCTCCGAAGTAAAACACATAAAAAATTTTGGCAATGTCGGACAGATTATAACTGCATGGGAGGATGAAAACACATACAGAATAATCATAAATACATTTGATACTTTTATTGCCACTGAACTAAACCAGGTTAAACAATTGTATAACGGTTTTGGAAAACTTCTTATTGATGAATCCAAAACATTTGATATTCTTAAAGATGGATTTCCCTCAACTTTCCGAATGAAAAAAAAATATGAATCACCTTCCGGCAGGTTTATCATTAAGGAAGATTCAGAAAAGAAATTTTTTTTGCTTAATGATAGAACAACAAAGCAGGTCGATACTCTGAAGGCAGACAGTATGTATATCAGTGACTTTGAATTTTCCCGCAGCGACAACTACATAGTCGCAAGATTTGTATCGGGAGAACCAAATACAGTAACCAATAGCGTTGATTCTTCACTTACATTGATCTATTCACTTTCAAATAAAAAAAATATTCGTGAATGGAAACATAAGGGCATAAGTAATTTTATTATCATCAACCGTTTTTTTGTTTTTGATATGGGATCTGGAACTGAATCAAAGATTCTGGTTTATGATGTTAGAGCAGACAAAGTTATTCATTCGATCAATATCCGGGGCGGCTGCGGTTTAAAAAATATTCCCGGAGTAGTTGTTTATGATGTTGTTGACTAAAAATATTTCTGTTTGAAACTCTTTTAACGCCATGGAATCGTTTGTAATTAATATTAGTTTTACACTATAATTTTATGAAAACTTATTTCAGAATACTCAGATACGTTAAACCTTACTGGAAACATCTTTCAATCTCTATTGTCTGTTCACTACTGTTCGCTACTATGAATGGCGTTTCAGTATATCTTACAATTCCTTTGCTCGATACTCTTTTCCAGGAAACTGACAGGCAGACAGTTGTTGAATCGGATTCTCAGTTAGATGAAACCTACAGTATCTTACCTGATTTTGTTACCGATGTAAAAAACTTTTTCACGGAGACTTTTAATAGTTTCGTGTTCAGTGGTGATAAACTGGATGCTCTTTTCAGGATTTGCCTGATAGTTCTCATTGCATTCCTTGCAAAAAATATATTCGGATACATACAGGCTTACTTTCTTGCTTATGTTGAACAAGGCGCAATGAAAGATCTGAGAAATGAAGCATATACTCATCTTCACAAACTACCGATGAGTTACTTTAAACAGGAAAGAGTTGGAAATTTAATTTCACGTATAACTAATGATGTTAACATAGTTCAGGGCAGTATTTCTGCAGCATTCCTTAATATGATCCGTGAACCATTTACGATTTTTGTTTTTCTTGCTATAGCAATAAGTATAAGCTGGCAGCTTCTTTTAATGGCGCTTGTTGTACTGCCGTTTACTATGCTGATCATTAC
>JAEXTA010000126.1 GCA_023453665.1 Bacteroidota bacterium
TACCATTTTGCTTTATCTTCATTACCAAACATTTCAGATGTTTCGGTAAGATCTTTTGAGGATTGATTTTCAGAAACCGGATTAACACCTTCAAGAAATGCTCTTCGTTCTGCTTTGTACATTGGACCAAAATCTCTTTTCAGGTACGAGGATATAAAAACAAAAAGAAGCATTAGAATAGGATAAAATCTATAGGGCAATGTTTGAATAAAAACGGTATATGAATTTTCAGTTGAACCGATTGACGTTAATCCATCCTGTATCAAACCAAGTTCATAACCGATCCACGAACTGACAATAAAAATACTTGCAACGGGTGCAGCTGTGGAATCAACAATGAAAGAAAGTTTTTCACGTGAGATTTTCAATTTGTCCGTAACCGGTCTCATAAGGTTGCCAACCACTAAAGTGTTCGCATAGTCATCAAAGAAAATTATTATTCCAGATAACCAGCTTGAGAGTAACCCGCTTCTTCGTGTTCGTGCAAATTTTGTAACAACATTTGCAATACCACGGGTTCCCCCACATTTGGAGATTAACCCAATAACACCGCCAAATAATAATGTGAAAACTATTATCTGAATATGCGATTTATCAAACAACGCATTGATAATGTAATAATCGGTCAACCGCAAAAATCCGGCAACAGGGTCGTAGTTATTTACAATTAATGAACCTGAAAAAATTCCTATCAGAAGAGAAATGATCACCTGCCTGAAAATTAATGCCAGTGCAATCGAAATAAGCGGCGGTAGAATGGTTAAAATTCCCGGAAGAACCTGAGTTGATGTTGACAATTTCTGAAAACCATTTACAACAATTGTATACTTACCGCTTTCGCTGATTACCAGTGATGTATCAATTATATTTCCAACCGGTATAAGAAAAGCGGAAAATGATTCTTCACCATTAATAAACGATACTTTGATTTGCCTGAGTGAATCAGGAAGATTTTCAATTTTAATCTTTGTACTTAAACCGGAAATTGAAATGGGCTGTACTTGGATTGACTGCGGAAATGCTTCAATGAATAAAAATAAAGCCAGCAGGAAAAGTAATTTTATTTTATTCACAAACTCTCTTATCAATATTTTTTGTTGAGTTGTTTGATATTCAGTTTTGTTCCGGCGAAATATAAACGCTGCTGAAATAAAACAAAAATAATTCTTATATTTTCATCAACTTCTTTACAAATATTCTGATGAATAAAAAACTTATAGTTGTTATAGCTTTTCTAGCAATGATTACCGGCTGCGATAATCTGAAAATCAAGGATGATATTTTCATCAACTCTGCGTCGCTGAAAGGAATGGTGATAAATTCTATCAACGGTGACACTCTAACGAACAATAATTTATCAGGGCTTATCAACCTCAGCCTTCCTGCTAATAACAATTACAACAAACTTGTTATTGATAGTACAGTTTCATTTGAAGGAACGATCATATATTCAGTTCTGCTTGAATTCCCCAACCCGGTTTACAATGTATTTGGTGTTTTCGATGAGCAGCTGCGCCCAATGATAATCGACCGCTCTCTGAATGGTTATCTTGATATTTCATTTCATAACAGGAATAATAAAACATATATAAAACTTAATGAGACATTTCTTTCAAAGGATATTTTTGAACTGAACAGGTTATCAATTTATTCGGTTGATACCAATAATGTCGACCTGATCTTTCGTTCATATACAAGACTTAAAACACCTGATAATGAGTACACACAGAGAATTATTGAGTTCAATGATGAACGCATCAAGACAGAAGTCAACAGTGTAAAAACTTCTTTACTTTCAGGTAAAGGTGATGTTTTTTTATTCGATAATGATTTCAAAAAATATCTAAGTTCATCTGATATGTTTTCTGGTTTTGTAAGAGGTGAAGTGAAGATGTTGTCATATCCCTATACAAACGAAATGTTAAGTGATCATGAATCTGCCATGCGATCTGCACAAAACACTGATACATTAATGAAAAGTATTGACGCTGATATTAAAAGCTATTCTATGACCTTAACGGAAGGGTGGAAAGAAGATTCAACATGGACAATCTCAAAAAATGTAAGAACATCTTTGTTCGGCACAATATATAAAAATACAGTTGCCGGAGCTTCAATTTGTATTGCTCCTATTGCATTGAGAGATTCAACTGAGTTTTATTCACTTCTGCCGCTAAAGAATATCCAGACCGGCAAATATACACTGCGGTATTCCGATAAGAGGGATAACGGGATAACTTATCTGCAATATTTTGAGTATTCATTCTGCGACAAAAAATTTCTTGTGATCTTTGAAGCCGGAAAATCCGCCTACGAAAGAAATAAAATTATGTACGAAAAAATCATTAACTCTTTCACAATTGACTGCTGATGTATAAAATTCTTTTTCTCCTCAAAAAAAGTAAAGACGAAAGTATTATCAATCACTTTAATGATTTTATCATTAAGTACCTTTCAGAGATAACGGGTACAGAAGTGAAAAGCGCTGTTGTTGAAAGCAACCTGCTTCTTGAACAGAAGTATGAAGCATATTGTGAAATAAGCACCGATTCAAAAGACGAAATGAACAGACTTATGAGTTCGGAAAAAGGCAAACTTTTGAATAAGGATTTATTTGACTTCCATAAACACATTGATATTATAACAGTAAACTACGGTAAATAAAATGAACCTGTACTTAATACGGCACGGCGATGCAGAACCAGTTTCAGAATCCGGAAAAGATTATGATCGTAAACTTACACATTCGGGTATTGAACAAATGAAACTTGCCGCACAGGGCTGGCAAAGTTTGATAGATCAGTTCGATGTTATTGTCTCCTCACCTTTGGTGAGAGCGGTTCAAACTTCGAAGATAATAGCAGATGTATTTAATTATAAAAAAGAAATTATCACCGATAATAATCTCATCAGCGGGGGCAACACACCGGACATTATTGTCCTGGTAAATTCACTTAACGCTATAAATGTTGCACTGGTTGGCCACCAGCCTGATCTTTCGCATCACGTTTCAAAACTTATTTCAAATTCTAATGCATCAATTGCTTTTGAGAAAGGCACTATTGCAAAAATTGGTTTCACAAACAGCGTGATAACCTCTAAAGGTGTATTGAAGTTTTTAATCCCGGCGGAAAGTTTTTAAAATTAACCCAAGTTATTCGGCGTAAAAGAATTACTCTACTATTAGAACTCGTATTAAATAGAAAATTAGTAGATTGTTTTGAAACACATTTCTTCTATTTTATTATGTATAGATGGTCTGTCCTGAAGTTAGGATAAATTAAAGTCCCATTTTTTGAAATAGCTGCTGATTCCAGACCTCTGTCAGCATCTGCAAATAGACTCCATCTGATATTTCCATCCCGTGTTACAGCATATATTGTTGATCCAGGACCGTTATTAAAAACGGCAGCAAACACAGTTCCATCTGCATCGCAAATAAGCGAGCTTGAAATATTCATTCCCAGATTAATTTTCCATCTCAAATTTCCTGAATAATCAAGAGCGTATAATGTATCAGTTGCAAAATAAATATTACCTTCTTTATCAATGGTCGGATCGGTTCCGGAATACATTCCGCCCCTTGTATGTGAATACTTCCACCTTATGCTTCCATCAGATTTTAACGAATAAAAATTTGCTTTAGAATTATCCAGGGAATCATCCTCAACAAATAAATAAATATTGCCTTGTGCATCCACCATAGGTCCATTCCATAGGATTTCATGTCCGAACTTCCATTTGATTTCTCTGTTTACTAAATCAAACGCAATGATTGTTATTTCTTCCAGTCCAACGCGGTTGCCAGCTATATACATTGTGTTTCCATCCGGTGAAAAAGTAAGATTTATTCTGCTTCCTCCTCCAAATTGTTCATCCTGAATTTGCCAGAGTAAATCGCCATTTTGATTTAATGCGATTAAAGTGGATTGGTTAGTAATTGAGTATATAGTTCCATCCTGACCAAGACCTAATCCCCTGTTGTAAACTATATTTCCTGTTGCATACTCCCACTTTTTCGTTCCATCAGGATTAAAGGCAAATATTTTATCGTATGCCAGATAGATCGTTCCATTAGCGCTGACAAGTGGAGTAGACATTATTTCATATGCGATTGGATCGGTCGACCATCGAATGTTTCCATTTATATCTGCCGCAGTGAGTCTGGATGATGGATACGTGACATAATAAAAAACTGAATCTGAACCGAAAGCAATTCCAGATTCCATATATCGGGCAGGTAATTTAGTAAATACTATTCCTTGTGTAGGACCAGAGTATTTTGATCTGCCGGTTCTCTGCATATCAGCTTGTAATGTTGGCCACGGGTTATCGCCAAGTGACGACCAGTGAATATCATCCTGCCAACCGATTTTTTGTTCCTGTGGTGGATTGATTGGTGAATCCTTACAGCCTGTCTGAATTAAGAATAATAGAATAATTATCGGAGTGAATCTTAATAAATCCCTTTTCTGCTTAGTATTAAATTTTTCCATACTTCTACCCTTCTAGCTAAAAAAATTCTAAACAAATGTATTTAGTGTTTTTACAAAGATCAACAAGAAAAATTTTCTGGCAGCATTTAGCTAGTTTCTAATGAAAGATTAAAGAGCGGTGCAAACATTTTGTTAAAAAAAAAGGCCGGCTACACAAGCTTTCTTCTTACCGCTGCTTCCTTCCGGACCTGACGGGGTTCAGATTCGACCTGTTAACCGGCAAATTTTTTTTCGGGCTGCTAAAATGAAGAAAATATTTTTATAGAACAAATAATATTTAATGCGTATACATTTTTAATATTAATCTTTGCGTATTCTTTGTGCTCTTTTGGGTTAAGTAAGAGTATCGTTTAGGATGAGACATTGAATATCTATTTTTTCTTCTTCACACTATTTCGTTCCCAGAAAACACCACCTTCATAACCCTGTATGGATTTATCTTTTTCAGCCAGTTCAATTCTTTTTTGTGCGATGCATGCAAATGTTTCATCAAGTTCAACACCCGAATATTTTCTGCCAAGTTTTTTTGCAACGACTGCTGTAGTGCCTGAACCTAAAAAAGGATCAAACACAAAATCACCTTCGTTAGAACTTGCAAGAATAATTTTTGCTAAAAGTTTTTCAGGCTTTTGGGTTGGATGAATTGTATTCTCCGGCATTGACCAGAACGGAATTGTAATGTCTGTCCAGATATTTGATGGATGCGTAATTCTGAATTCACCGTCAGTTTCCTTTTTCCAGTCTTTAGGGTTTCCTGTTTCAGTTTTATATGGAGCTAATACTTTTCTCTTCATCTTCACTTCATCTATATTAAAAGTAAACTCATCCGAGACAGTAAAGTACCAGATGTCTTCAGAACAGTTTTTCCAGTTTGCTTTTGCGCCACGTCCCTTTTCTCTTTCCCAGGTGATTCGGTTTCTAACCTTTAAATATTTCGAGGCTACTTTATAAACAGATGAAGATGATTTCCAATCGCAGCAGATATAAACAGAAGCATCTGGTTTTAGAATTTTTATCAGCGGCTTAAGCCAGCTTTCAATCCACATTTCATACTGCTCAGAAGAAATTTCTTTAAAAGAATTTTTATTAAAAGTTTTTGAAAGATTGTAAGGTGGGTCAATGAACATCAGATCAACAAATGAATACGGAAGAAGCGGTATCACTTCGAATAAATCCTGGTTTATTATTTTTTCAGTAATATTTTGAATCGCAGATGGTTTGTTAATTCTAAGCAGAGTTTTTTTAAACTTCCTGATTTCATTTTCTGTTATTTCAAGGCTTCTGTTGTACACAGCCCGTAATTTTGTTAACGACATAAATATTTTTTTAACTATGAATTTAGTTTTGACTGGTACTTGTTCTTAAGAAAAGAAAGTTCATCATACAACTGCTGGTAAAGCGAAAACAATTCTTCTGCAAATTTATATGTTATTCCTGTTAAGTCATTTTTCTTGGCATTTGTCTCAATCTTTTCACCCAATGATGCAAATATCTCAATGCCAAGCGTCATACTGCTGCCTTTTAATTTGTGAGAAAAAAACTGAAGCTGTTTTGCATCTTTATTCTTAAGCGCTGTTTTAATCTCATCAACTAATACCGGAAGATCATGAAGGTAACTTGTTAATAATTCAACAAAAAATTTTATATCACTCTCCGTTTGAATATCAAGAAGATAAACGAGATGTTCTTCATCAATTATTTTTCCGGGATCTTTTTCATTGACCGGTTCATTTTGTTTTTGGGTTAATATTTCTTCGCCCCACTTAAATAAACACTTCTGAAGTTCTTCACTTCTAATTGGTTTACTAATAAAATCGTCAATACCTGAACTATGAAGAATATCTTTTTCTTCATCCAGTGAATTAGCAGTCATTGCAATGATTACAGGCTTATGACTACCTTTTGATTCGGAGCTGATTATTCCTGACGCTTCGTAACCGTTCATCTCAGGCATATGTATATCCATAAAAACGATGTCATACTTTTTGGTTCGTGCTGCTTCAACCGCTTCCTTACCGTTGTTCACAATGTCAGTATAAAATCCAAGCCTTTCAAGTATTCTTGCGCCGACTTTCTGATTAACAGCATTATCATCTGCTAAAAGGATTTTTAATTCTTTTGTCTTTAGTGACACTTCAGAATTTTCCTTATTACTAAGCGATTTATCAAAAGGTTTTTCTTTAACTGACAGCGCACTGATCACTGCATTAAACAGCTGTGCATGTTTGATCGGTTTACTAAGGAAGGCAGAAAGGTTCAGGTATTCATAGTCTGAGAGTGATGTTCTCTTGCCAATTGAAGTTAGAATTATTATCGGCAGATTTTTTCTGCTTTTAATTTTTCTTAGTTCAGCGGATAGATTTATTCCATCCATTCCGGGAAGCTGATAATCCAGAATAGCAATATCAAAATGTTCAGGTTTAATAAGTATTTCCAGGGCTGCATCCGGTGTTGGTACAGCAATGCAGATCATGCCCCAGGTTTCCGTTTGTGCTGAAAGTATTTTCCTGTTTGTTTCATTGTCATCAACAACCAGAACTCTCTTACCTTTTAGCTGTGATGTGCTTCCCCGTAAGTATACTTTAGATTGAGATGACACGGATTCAGTAATAATCGTAAAATAAAAAGTGGCGCCTTCATTTTCTTTGCTTTCAACCCACATTGTTCCGCCCATCATTTCAGCAAGTCGTTTGCTAATTGCAAGTCCAAGTCCTGTTCCGCCGAAATGCCTTGTTGTTGAAGAGTCTACCTGGCTGAATGATTTGAACAACCTGTCCAGTTTATTTTCAGGAATTCCGATGCCTGTATCTTTTACACCAAATAAAATTTCGTAGGAACCATTTCCTGTTTTTTTTGCCGATGCAAAAACAAATACCTCGCCCTTCTCTGTAAATTTTATTGCGTTACTTATCAGGTTGGTAAATATTTGTCTGAGTCTTGTCACATCGCCTTTAATTGCTGGTGGAGTTTCATTTTCAATCAGGTAAGAAAGATCAAGCCCTTTTTCGGCCGCCCTGGAGGAAAGAAGATCAAGTGAATCTTCAATACAGTCACGCAGATCAAATGGTTGGCTTTCAAGTTCCAGCTTACCGGATTCAATTTTTGAAAAATCTAAAATGTCGTTAATGATTACGAGAAGCTGATCACCGCTCAACTGTATTGTTTCAACATATTCTTTCTGCTCTTCATTCAGTTTAGTATCCAGTAAAAGACCTGTCATCCCGATAACTCCGTTCATCGGTGTTCGTATTTCATGACTCATCAGGGCAAGGAATTCGCTTTTTAATCTTACAGCATTTTCAGCTTCGGTTACAGCATTATCTAAAAGCATATTTTTTTCGATCAGCTGCTGCTGCATTGTGTTCCGTTTTATAACCGCACCGATAGTTGCCGCCATAGTAATAAGCAGGGATTCTTCATTAACACTCCATAGCCTGTTTACCTGGCAGTCATCAAAACCTATAAATCCCCAGTAGGTTTCATCAATCATTATAGGAACAAGTATTATGGATTTGATGTTATTGTCTATAAAAACCAATTGTTCATGTGCCGGAAGATTTTTTATCTGGAATTTCAATGTTCTTCCTGCAGAAAAATTTTCATAAAATTTTAGTGAAGCAAACCGTGAGTAGGAAAGTTTTTTCATAGCAGGGTTTAAGATCTGCGCTTCAGATTGATCGGAATTCCATTCATACAAAATGCTGACAAACATTTCTTCTGTTTCTGTATCGAGTTGATGTTTATATATATATACCCTGTCAACTTCAGCGGCAAGTCCCAATATTCTTAATGCGGTGTTAAAACCTTCTTCCTCAACTGTATTAGTTATTAAACTTTTTGTTGCTTCGGCTATTCCATGCAGAAGCAAGTCTTTTTTAATCAGAAGCGCTGCGTTTGCATTTCTCTCACTTACATCACGGAATAAACTCAAAAGATTTTTTTTACCATCCGAACCTTTAATGAAAGAGTTTGAAACTTCATACTGGATGTTCATCCCGTTCCAGATTTTTACATTCCGTTCATATTTTTTTCGTATCGAATCAGTTTTAAAATCTTCAATGTATTTATCCTTTATATATTCGCTGAAAGTTTTTTCATAAAGAACGTAGAATGGTTTATCAACAATTTCATCAGGATTTTTGCCGAACATTTCAGCATAAGCCTGGTTACACATTTTTACAATACCGAGTTCATCCGTTAACAGCATTCCATCATGTGACTGTTCCCAGATTGTTTTGAATGAATCTTCGGTAGCTTCCAGTTCGCGGGCTGATTTTAGTCGAGGTGTGATATCACGGATAGTTCCCTGACCAACAACCTGGTTTCCGATCTCAAGGACTCGTCCGGTAATTTCCACAGGTATTAGTTTTTTACTTTTATGTATAAGCTGAAGTTCAAAAATAGTTTTACCTTTTTCGGCAAACAATTTTTTAAGGATGGAAAAACATTCCTTCATTTTATCTTCGGGCACAAATTCAGTAAATGATCTTCCGGTAAGATATTCTACTCTATAACCAAGTAATTCTTCAGCATTAGGACTGATAAATGTAATTTCGCCAGAAGGAGATAATCTGAATATGATATCGAGTGAAGCATTTAAAAGTAGTTTATACTCTTCCCGTGCATAGTTGAGTTCTTCTAATTTTTTTGAAAGGTTTTCAAGAAGTGATTTTACTTCGGATGGAGTTTTCTGATCTGTTAAAAATTCATTGACAGATTTTTGATATTCAGTAAGATCTTTGTCAGCCGAAATGTTCACCCTTTTCTTCACGGAGATCCGTCCAAAACTGATATTATTTTACTTTTTAATTCCGGTTTCAATTTACAATAATTCTATATAAAACTGAATCATTATGTCCGTTACACTATTGTAAATCCTTGCTTGCATGACTAATATTATCTAATTTTCATCACGTAATTCTAACACATAATTAAGGTTGAAAATGAAAAGAACAATAGTTGCAATGCCCGGAGACGGCATTGGTAAAACAGTACTTCCCGAAGCAATAAGAGTATTAGAAGCAGCCGGCTTTGAAGCAGAATACGTTCACGGCGATATTGGCTGGGATTTTTGGTGCAGTGAAGGAAATGCACTTCCACAGAGAACCATTGACCTGCTTGAAAAACATAAAATCGGTTTGTTCGGTGCAATAACCTCAAAACCAAAAGATGCCGCTGATAAAGAACTTGATTCCAAATTGAAAGATAAAGGATATACATACTTTTCTCCGATCGTAGGGCTTCGTCAAAAATTTAATCTTGATATTTGTATCCGACCTTGCCAGTCATTTAAAGGAAACCCGCTGAATTTTATTATAAGAAATGGACAGGGCGGATTTGATGAACCATTAGTTAATGCCGTTGTGTTCAGACAAAATACCGAAGGACTTTACGGCGGAGTTGAATGGACGAATCCACCAAAACAGGTTCGTGATGCTCTCGAGACTCATCCGAAGATGAAATTCTTTAAAGATGTTCCGAGTGAAGATATGGCAATCTCTACAAGAATAGTTACAAGAAATGCATCAAAGAGAATTATCAGAGCTGGTTTTGAATACGCAAAAAAATACGGATACACAAATCTTACTCTCTGCGAAAAACCTAATGTGCTTCGTGAGACTTCAGGTATGATGTTTAAAGTCGCCAAAGAAATCGCTAAAGAATATCCTGGTATTGCATTATGGGATACAAACATTGACGCACAGATGATGTGGTTAACTAAAAATCCTGAAACTTATGGTGTCATAGTTTCAGAAAATATGTTCGGTGATATTATCTCTGATGGTTTTGCCGGATTGGTTGGCGGACTTGGTTTTGCCTGCAGTGCAAACATAGGTGAAGAAGTTGCAGTGTTTGAACCAACACATGGTAGTGCACCCAAGTACCAGGAATTAAATCCATCAATAGTTAATCCTATAGCAATGATGTTAAGTGCCTGTATGATGCTTGACCATATTGATGAAAAAGCAAAAGCTGATAAGATTAGAGCAGCTATAGCAAAAGTTGTTGAAGAGGGAAAAGTAAAAACTTATGATATGATGAAGCTGCGCGGAGGGCCGGATGTATTTATACATGGTGCATGCACAACTCAACAAATGACTGATGAAATAATTTCTAAATTGTAAAACGTCAAATGTCAAACGTCAGGTGAAATATTTCGAATCAAAAAAATATTATAAGGTATCAGTATGTTAAATCTGAGCCACAAAAAACTTGACGTTTGGCAATTGGCAGTAAAACTCGTTTCAACTATTTATCGGATTACTTCTAAATATCCTAAAGAAGAACTTTTTGGGTTAATTAACCAGACAAGAAGAGCATCAACTTCTATCTCTGCAAATATTGCTGAAGGTTCTTCGAGAAAAAGTTTAGTTGAAAGAAAACGATTTTATGAAATATCAAGATCGTCTTTGGTAGAAGTTGATAATCACATAGAAGTTGCTAAAGAATTAGGTTATCTAAGTAGTGAGACACTTAGTGAACTTGATGAAAAAATAAATGAGCTATTTGCTAAGCTTTCAAAATTTATAGAAAAAGCTAAATAACAATTTTCGTTTGACGTTTCACTTTTGACATTTGAAATAAAATAATGGACGGAATTGAACTCGTTCTAATCGCATTAACTGTCTTTGTTGTTGCTTATAAGCTGTATGGAGGATTTTTAACCAAACGACTTGAAGTTAACAACAACAAAGAAACTCCATCCCACACAATGTATGATGGAGTTGATTACTGCCCTGCTAAAGCACCAGTTCTACTTGGTCATCACTTTGCTTCAATTGCCGGTGCAGGTCCCATTGTTGGTCCTGTAATCGCAGCAGGATTCGGATGGGTTCCGGTTTATCTCTGGGTTGTATTCGGTTCAATTTTTATTGGCGGAGTTCATGATTATGCAAGCATAGTTGCTTCAGTTCGTCATCACAGCAAATCAATCGGATTTATAATTCAACAGTACATTGGAATCAGCGGTAAAAAATTATTTTTGATTTTCGCATGGGCAACTTTGATTCTGGTGATTGCTGTTTTTACAATAATTGTCGCCGATACGTTCACACACATTCCTAGTGCTGGCACTTCTTCAATTCTTTTCATGTTGCTTGCTATACTTTTCGGCATTGCAATTTACAGATTGAAAGTTCCGTTATGGATTGCTACCGTAGCCGGAGTGATTCTTTTGTTCCTATCAATACCTGCCGGCGATTTATTCCCTTTAGAGCTTTCAGGATTGACATGGCAATTGATCTTATTCGCTTACATTTTTATAGCATCTACTGTACCTGTATGGATATTACTCCAGCCGAGAGATTATCTGAATTCTTTTTTCTTATATGCATTAATGCTTGGTGGATTGGTTGGGGTTTTCTTTGCGTCGCCAGACATTAATATTCCTGCATTCAATTCTTTCTCATTAGATAAAGTTGGCTATCTCTTCCCTGCGCTGTTTGTTACAGTCGCTTGCGGTGCTATAAGTGGTTTCCACTCGATTGTAGGGAGCGGAACAACTGCTAAACAACTTAACAAAGAAACGGACGGAAGAATCGTAGGTTACGGCGGAATGTTGATTGAAGGTTTGTTAGCTGTGTTATCAC
>JAEXTA010000129.1 GCA_023453665.1 Bacteroidota bacterium
AATGCTTAGGAAGTCAACTTCCCGTGCAAACTCCCGCGCCATCACTGCCGCCGACGGGACTTCAACCATTATACCCAACTTCAAATTTTTATCATAGTCATGCTTTTCAGCTTTCAATTCCTTCTTGCACTGTTCAATTATTTCTTTTGTCTGCTGAATTTCCTTAATGGTGGAAACCATAGGAATCATAAAAAGAATATTTTTATTCTGACTGGCCCTGAGAACTGCCCGTATTTGAGTTTTAAATAAAACGGGATTTGAAAGTAAAAGCCTGATTCCTCTCATACCAAGAAATGGGTTTGGTTCCTGGAAATCTAAAAATCTGAATTTATCACCACCTATATCGTAAGCCCGTATTGTTAATAAATCCGGATATATTCGTGAGGATAGATTTGAATAAATTCGCACTTGTTCATCTTCACTAGGGTATTCTCCGACTTCATCAAGTATTTGTTCTGTCCGGTAAAGTCCAATTCCTTTTGCTCCACTTGTAATGACAACATCTATTTCGCCGGATACATCGACATTCGCAAGCAGTTTAATTTCTTTTCCATCTTTGGTAACTGACGGTTTGTCTTTGAATTCCTCAAGACCTTTCTGTAAATCTATATGACGTTGTTGTTTTTCTTTGAAGAAATTAATCTGTTCTTCAGTCGGGTTTACAATAATATACCCGTGAAATCCATCAACAATTATGGTGTCACCCTCTTTAATTTTTTCAGTGGCATTGTGGGTACCAACTACTGCAGGTATATTAAGCGACCTTGAAATAATTGCAGCGTGTGAGGTTAAACCGCCATGATCTGTAACAAATCCCTGCACACTACTTCTGGATAATAGAATAGTATCTGCAGGAGTTAAAGTATCACTGACTACTATCATGCCATGAGAGATTTTGGACTGCCACCTTTTTTTCTGGAGATTTCTTATGATTCGGTTTTTAATATCCTCAATGTCATTTGCCCTGGCTTTCATATAGGATTCGTTTGATCTTTTCATCAAATCCTGGTATTTGGTTATCTCATCATAGACAATATATTCAGGTTGTCTGCGTTCGGTATCAATCCTTTTAATTATTGTCTGTAAAAGGATAGGATCATCAAGTATCATTACCTGTGCTTCAAAAATTGCTGCACGCGTTTCTTCCATCTTTTCTTTAGCGATAGCAAATACTTTGTCAAGTTCTTTTTTAGATTTTTTCAGTGCTTCATCAAGATTTTGCTTAGCTTCTTCAACATTTGAAATTTCGCTATCATTAATCTCTAGTTTTTCTTTTGTGAAAAGATATGTTTTACCAATTACAATACCTGGTGCGGCAGCAATTCCTGCAATTTTATTTTCGGCTTCCTTATAAATTTTTTTGAAACTTTTCATAGTTCGTCGAATCCGCGGTTAAAGTAGTCCAGTATTTCTTCAGAAGCTTCTTTTTCATCTTTACCATTAAAAGTTAAAGTAAGTTCAGAGCCCATAGCGGCTGCCATTGTCATTACCCCGATAATACTTTTTCCGTTAATGTTTAGACCGTCCCGTGATATAAAAAAATCGCATTGATACCTGGAGGCAAGTTTTACGATAGTAGCTGCGGGTCGTGTATGAAGCCCTGCTTTATTAATTATTTTAACAGTTACTTCGATCATCAACTTATCCGGTTAATTAATGAATCTGCCAGCCAGGTGAATATTTCCTGATCTTTTTTCTTTTCAAGAGTTTTTATTTTTTTTAGTGCTATAGAAGTATAATGATTAATATCTTTTTTGGCGTCATCAATAACACCAAGTTTTTCATAGAGTTTTTTATACTCGGGCACTTCATTCCAGTGAATTCCTTTTTTCCGAATTACATTCATCAGTTTTTCTTTGTCAGTTCCTTTTGATTTTTCCAATGCTTTTAGAAAGAGATAAGTTTTTTTACCTTCGCTTAAATCTCCGCCAATTGATTTGCCAAGTTCCTTTTCGTCACCAGTTATATCAAGCAGATCATCCTGTATCTGGAAAGCAATTCCAATATTCTTTCCATAAGCTGCCAGCGCTGAAACTTCTTTCTTAGACCCTCCACCAAGCAGCGCACCGATAGTGCAGCACATTTCTGCCATTGCTGCTGTTTTCTTCCTTATCATTACAAGGTAATCATCAAGAGAAACTGATTTCAATGTTTCAAAATCTTTATCCATACTTTGCCCTTCACAAACTTCAATAAGGCTTTTATTGAATGCAGACATAACTGTTTTAGTTTCACCATTACAGTCTTTCAATAATAACTCATAAGCTATCGAAAGAAGACTATCGCCGACAAGTATTGCTGTGTTAGTATCATATTTTTTGTGAAGTGTTAACCTTCCCCGTCTTTTATCTGCGTTGTCCATAATATCATCATGAACCAGGGTAAAATTATGGAGCAGTTCAACAGCAATAGAAGCATTATAAACTTTACTGAATTTACCCCCAACAGCTTTGGCTGAAAACAGAACAAGTATCGGTCTTAACCTTTTACCACCTCCATCAAGTATATATTTGCCCGGAGTGTAAAGTGATTCCGGATTTTTACCATTCAGACATTTTTCCAAAAGTACATTAATTTTTTTGCGCTGGTTATTATATATTTTTTTAAATTCGACTGAGTTTGACTGCATCAGTTAATTTCTTCCCTTCTGATAATTTTATTTTTTCTTAGCTCAGATAAATTTTGTGAACCTGTCAGGAACATAATTTTTTTTATATCATCAAACCATCCGATTATCTGCTTTGTCACGCCTTCAACACCACCTTTATGCAGAGTTTGTAAAACCGGTCTGGCAGAAGCAGTGAGATCAGCACCAAGCGCAAAAGCTTTTGCACAATCATCTGCAGAATTTATACCACCTGAACCAATGAGATAAAATGAATATTTCTTTTTGAGTCTGTAAACTTCTTTAACACAATAAGAAGTGGGCAAACCCCAATCCCAGAAATGATTATTGTCGGATATTTTATTACTCCTCATCAGTTCTACACCCGCCCCGCTCGTACCGCCCGCCCCAGATACATCAATTCCCTTTACCCCGCACTCAAGCATATCTTTAGCACAGTGATAAG
>JAEXTA010000163.1 GCA_023453665.1 Bacteroidota bacterium
ATTCTGTTGCTGCGTATAAATGACGGGCAGACAATGTTTCATTTACCCTTAAAAATGATTCACGTAGTTCAGGATCGGCTACGGTAATTTTGGAATAAATTTCCTGTTCTTTAAGGTAAGCCAGTATAACTTTTCTTCTGTTCCATTCCTGTTCTTTGACATAGTTATTATCAGCAAATAAATTTTCATTGGAATCATATTCATACAACAATATTTCATTTATCATATTGTTAAGAATTGCTTCACGGATTTGGAGATTGTCTTTGTTGTCTGTAGAAGTGATGAAATTATTATAACGCTGTTTGAATTCGGTAAGCGAAATTTTATGTGTTCCGATTGAAGCCAGAACCCGATCATCGCCTGATTTAATTTCTGCACTTAGAGCTGATGAGCAGATAAAAATTACAAACAAAATCAGATTTATTTTATTTCTCTCGTACATACTTCGACTATACTTAAATCACCGTTGGTCCGGTGTAAGTAATTAAAGCATAGCTTAGGATTTTTTGCTCAACCGTAAAAATCTTTTCGCTATGTTAATCCCTCAATTTTGTATTAATGCTTAAACTGTTAATAAATTTATAACCATTTACGACGTTAATTTACTCGATAAAAAATCAATAATAAAGATTTTGAAACTTCAGATTACTTAACCGGTTAAGTTAGTTTGATTATCTTTTCAAATAAAGACTTTTTCTTTCTATTCAAAAATAATTATCGATAAGTGAATGAAAAATTAAGTTCCGTTTTTGTACAGGAAATTACTAATTTCTGTGTACTAACTATGTAATCTTTTTGGGAGTCTAATATGCGATCAATAAAAGTATTTATCTGTGCGCTGACCTTTTTTATTATCTACTTTCCCGGTTTGTACTCACAGGAAAAACAACTTACATACCAGCAAGCTTATACCGGGGGTACGCCAAGATTATTTACTCCCCTTCCGCAATTAAAAGGATGGTTTGATGAGAAAAATTATTTGCAGATTAAACGGACTTCAGATGAATTTGCGCTCTTAAAAATAAATGCTGAAACCGGAGATGAACAAAAACTGCTGGACTATAAGGAGGTAAATAAAAAATTACCCGATGGTTTTGCGATTGAAAGAGCTAATGAAAATTCTCCTGACTATTCTCATTTTTTATTTAACATGAAGAATGATATTTATTACTACTCCATAAAAACCAATACATTTAAACAACTCACAAACTCTCCTGAAGTTGAAGAAATGAATCCATCGTTTTCCCCGGACTTTAAAAAAATTGCTTTTACCAGAGAACACAATCTGTATGTTATCGATATCAACTCAGGAAATGAAACACAATTAACAACAGATGGAGGAGGATTAATTTACAACGGCTACGCCTCTTGGGTTTATATGGAAGAAATTCTCGGCAGATCAACAAACTATAAAGCTTACTGGTGGTCTCCCAATAGCAGCATGATAGCTTATCTTAGAACCGATGATTCTCCCGTTCCCGAGTTTCCTATTTATAATGCTGATGGTGTACATGGTGAACTGGAAGTTATGAGATACCCAAAACCTGGTGATCCGAATCCGATTGTTAAAATGGGTATTGTTCAGTTAAAAAATGCTAAAACAACCTGGCTTAATTTTCAGGAGAATACCGATCAATATATTGCCTGGCCGTTCTGGACCAATGACAGCAAACAGCTTTTTGTACAATGGGTTAACAGGGGGCAGGATAACATAAAAATCTTTTCAGCCGATCCGTCTAACGGAAAAATCAAAGAGATCTATGATGAAAAACAACTTTCGTGGGTTGAGTTCTTTGAGGATCTTTACTTACTGAAAAACGGCAAAGGGTTTATACTCAGAAGTGATAAATCCGGCTGGTCTAATCTTTACTATTATGATATGAAGGGAAAATTGATCAGTACTCTTACAAATGTTGAGTGGAGTATAACTGACATTCATTTCGTCGATGAAAAAAATGGTATTGTTTACTTTCATGGCTCGGGTGAAAATTCAACTGAAACACATTTGTTCCAGGTGGATCTGAAGACACAATCCATTGAACAAATAACCACTAACGAAGGAACACACAAATGTACTGTATCACCCGGTGCAAAATATTTTCTCGAAAGATTCAGCAACATCACAACCCCAACGGTTTTGCAGGTCAAAACCATTGATGGATCATCAATAAGAGAAATCGGCAATCAATACAACGAAACTATTGAAGAATATAATCTTAGTGAAACCGAAATATTCACAGTTCCCACAAATGATGGTTTTGAACTTCCGGTAAAATGGATACTTCCTCCCGATTTTGATGAATCAAAAAAATACCCTGTTCTGTTTTCAGTATATGGCGGACCTGGTGGAGCAGATGTAAAAAATTCATACTCAACATATTTAGGGCCTCAGTATATGGCTCAAAATGGTATTATACAGGTAATAGCAGACCATCGCGGCTCTGAACATTTTGGGAAAAAAGGAAAATCAATGATGCATAGATATCTTGGTAAATGGGAAATTGAAGATTACATAACTGTTGTAAAATGGCTAAGAGAAAAAGAATTTATTGACGAAACAAAAATTGGAATAACCGGCGGAAGTTATGGAGGATATGTTACCTGCATGGCAATGACGGCAGGTGCTGAATATTTTACTCACGGTATTGCTGAATTTTCCGTAACTGACTGGCAGCTATACGATAACGTTTATACCGAAAGATTTATGGATTCTCCGGAGGAAAATCCCGACGGTTACAAAAATGGTTCAGCAATTACTCATGCAGAAAAATACAAAGGTAAATTACTTCTGATTCATGGAACTATGGATGATAATGTTCATATGCAAAACACTATACAACTGGTTGATAAACTTCAGGATCTTAATAAAGATTTTGAATTGATGTTATACCCGAATGAAAGACACGGCTGGGGACCGCCAAAATATTTTCATTCTGCTAAACTTACAACACAATTCTGGTTCAGACATTTTCTGAATAAGGAATTTAAAATTGAATAGTTGTATTTATTCGCTGGCAGATTTATAGTAAGTGTAAAGAAGCTTTTAAAATCGAATAACTTGAGAATATAAAATGAAAATAATTAGCAGGTACTTCATTGTATTAATTTTTATTTCGTTAACTGTTTCAATATTTCCGCAAACAGGTAAACCTCAATACAACTTAAGATGTGAACGTGCGGGGAACTACATCGGAGACATTAAAGTTGAATTGTTTCCATTAATAGCTCCCTTACATACTCATAATTTTGATAGTCTTGTTAGCATACAATTTTTTGATACGACTGCATTTCATCGTGTGGTACCTAATTTTGTAATACAAGGTGGTGATCCCAATTCCAGGCATGGCGATCCATCCACCTGGGGATTTGGTGATTCAACTCAAACAAACGTACCGGCAGAATTCAGCAATGTAAATCACGCCCGCGGAATTTTGGGTGCGGCAAGGGATGTTGATATAAATAGCGCCAACTCGCAATTCTTTATAAACGTTGTTGAAAACTCCGGCTTAAACGGCCTGTATACAGTCTACGGAAGAGTGTATGAAGGGATGAATATCGCAGATAATATCGTTAATTCACCAACTGTTCCGGGTACTGAAAGACCAGTAGAAAAAATTGAGATGTTTGTTACATATATCGGAATGAATAATTCAGTACCTGCTACCCCAGTACTTATTTCCCCGGCAAACGGTTTGGTCGATGTAGTTAATGCTTTAAATTTTCAGTGGTCAGCAGACAATGAATCAGTTCTTTTCCGTTTTCAAATCTCTGAGGATTCTACCTTTACAAATACCCAGCTTGACACTCTGATTGGTGTCCGAAGTTCTCTTAGAGGAAATTTTGAACAGGGCTTGAAAAAATTTTATTGGAGAGTTCAGGCAAATAATGGCGGGAACTTAAGTGATTTTTCAGAAACGCGAAACTTTACAACGGGAATTGCTGCCCCAATTCTTACAACCCCACCTGATAGTGCAATAAATGTTTCCGTTAATCCTGATTTTGCATGGCAGACTGTTGACGGGGCAGAAACTTACAGAATTCAGATAGCAACAACTGGTTCATTTGTCGGTGCAGGACTTATAATAAATACAACCGGACTAACAGATACTACATTTAGTGCGACTAATCTTCAATTAAATAAAAAATATTTTTGGCGGGTTCGGGGAATAACCCCTAGTTATGAAGGCACATATTCAAAAGTAAGAACTTTTACTACCACAGCAACCGTTGATGTTACAGATAAGAACCAGAATCACGAGTATGAATTACTCCAAAACTATCCTAATCCATTTAATCCTTCGACGGAAATAACATTTTCAATTATGAACAGAGAACATGTTACATTAAAAGTATATGATGTTCTTGGAAGAGAAATAATCACACTGGTAAATGAAAATTTAGATGCCGGAGTTCATAAGGTTAAACTTGAATTAAATAATATTTTAATAGCATCATCTAGCGGAGTTTATTTTTACAAATTAACTGCCGGTTCATTTGTTGAAACAAAAAAAATGTTGCTGATTAAATGAAGCAGTTGCTCAATCAGAAGTCTTGCAAAGCGGGAATATTGATAAAATAGAGATGATGAAATAATCGGGTTCAAACAGAAAATGTTTTTCTCATAATGTTTCCATATCTCTGGCTTATTGGAAATGGTGCGGCAATGTTTCTCAGGTGAACATTATAACTTCTGAACCCTGACTTTTCAATTTTTTCCAAGTACGTCATATTAACAATAGTGGCACGATGAATTCTCAAAAAATTATTTGCAGGTAAAGTTTCCACCCAGTTTCTAATTGACTTTCGTACAATAATCTTGCATCCATCTTCTGTAAGAACTTTTGAATATTCCTTTAGAGCAGTGATACAAATAATACTTGCAAATTCAATCAGCTTTAGTTTTGTACCAATCTTTATTAAAATGTGGTCCGGGCTCCTGGATTGATTTGAAAAGGCATTTTCAGTTGAAATTATTCTTTCTGTTAATTTCTCTTTTATTACTTCGATTTTTCTTAATCTTTTTTTTATTGAAGCCAGCAGAGTTTCCCCATAAAATGGTTTAACCAGAACATCATCTGCCCCTAGTTCCATTGCCGCTCTTATATGTGCAGGCAGTCCGGTCGAAGTAATGATCAAGAGCGGGATACATTCTGTAGATGTGTTATCATTAAGAGCTTTAATTATTTTTAGTTCTTTTTCGTAACTGTCAACTGCAGATATAATTAAATCAGGCAAATATCTTTTAGCAATTTTTAAACCATCGGTCTCTCCTGCAGTTATATAAGTTTTAAATCCTGAAGTTTCCAAAACATTCTGGAATTCAAAATCCTGTTCCTGGTTACTCTGTATGATCAGTATTTTTTTCAACTATAAACCGTAAGAGGAATAATATCAGTAAAAACGATTAATGTAAAATTAGTTTGATGCGGCTGATGAAACAAATATTAAATTATTTATTCAATAAGTGCAGAGATACTTTACATTCTCATTTACAACAGATATGTCGCGCTGGTTGATAATTCTGTTTATACCTCTGATACTAATATCTAAAATTGTTTAGATGATTTTTTAACTGTGTGCATTTTTTTTGAAGCCTCATTTAAAAATCTTAAACAACAAAGCATAAATATTATATAGAGGGGTACTCTTATGATTTTTTCTTTCAGGAATCTTTTCGCGGCTATTCTGATATGTGCTTCAACCATTTCATTTGCGCAAGACCTGAGTGTTAACACCGGAGCTGATGTAGTCAGCCGCTACATCTGGCGCGGAATAAACGTTAACGACGCAGCAAACCTTCAACCTTCACTCTCATTATCTGTTTCAGGATTCAGCGTTGGTTTCTGGGGTTCTTATAGTTTAACAAACAATCCAGTTTCAAACACATTTGACCATGAAGTTGACACCTGGTTAGGTTACACCTATACATTTGAAAGTGGAATGAGTATAGGTGCACTGGTTACTGATTACTACTTCCCTAACACCGGAATTAAATGGGGAAACTTCAATGATTATGATGACCCTGATGGCGCGGGCGCTCATACCATAGAAGGCGGTATTATTATCAAAGGCTGTTCAACTTTTCCGCTTTCAATTTCAGGATTTATGAATTTTTATAACGATGCCGGAAACAACACATATTTCCAATTGGATTATCCTGTTACTGTTGCAGAAGTTCCGTTAAACTTTTTTATAGGCGCATCAGCCGGAAGTAAGGAAAATCCCGGCTATTATGGAACAGAAAAATTGAATGTTACAAATATTGGAGTTAAAGCAACAAAATCCGTTAAGATAACTGAAGATTTTTCGTTACCTGTTTCTGCAACTTTTTTAGTTAATCCAAGGACTGAAATTTCTTACATCATTTTCGGATTAACATTTTAAATAGCTAAAAAAATCATTTCAAAATAAGGAACGTTTTATGTTTGATACTGGTAGTACCGGCTTTATGCTGATAGCAACAAGCCTTGTAATGCTTATGACACCGGGACTTGCTTTTTTTTACGGCGGACTTGTAGGCAGAAAAAATGTTTTGGCAATAATGATACAGAGTTTCGTTTCACTTGGATGGACAACAGTTATCTGGTTTGCATTTGGTTACTCATTATGTTTTAGCGGTGGCGAAGGTGCAATATTTGGAAATTTTGATATGGCATTTCTTGCTGGTACTGATTTAAATTCAATCTTTACAGGTAACAATCAGATTCCACTTTATGTTTTTTGTTTATACCAAATGATGTTTGCAATAATAACACCTGCGTTGATTACAGGTGCATTCGCAAACAGAGTTAGATTTCCGGCTTACATGTTATTTCTCACATTCTGGCTGGTTCTTGTTTACTTCCCGTTAGTGCATATGATTTGGGGCGGTGGTCTATTAGCGCAATGGGGAGTTCTGGATTTTGCCGGTGGAATCGTTGTTCATGCTAGTGCGGGAATGGCTGCGCTTGCGGCAGTTTTTTATGTCGGAAAAAGAAATGTTGCTGAAAGAGGCCCACACAGTATTCCTCTTGTTGCGCTTGGAACAGGTTTACTTTGGTTTGGCTGGTATGGTTTTAATGCCGGTAGTGAACTTCAGGTTGATGCTATCACCGGACTTGCATTTTTAAATACCGATGTTGCTGCATCATTTGCCGCAATAACATGGTTGATTCTTGCATGGACTTTAGAAAAGAAACCTAAGTTTGTCGGGTTGTTAACAGGAGCTGTAGCTGGTTTAGCTACGATAACACCGGCTGCAGGTTTTATTACAGTTCAGCATGCAGCTATAATTGGAATAATCGCCGGGTTGGTTTGTTACTTTGCTGTTTCATTAAAAAATAAAATGCAGTGGGATGATGCACTGGACGTTTGGGGTGTGCATGGTGTGGGCGGTTCACTTGGAGTAATTATGCTTGGCTTGTTTGCCACAGGTACGGTAAATCCAATGGTAACAACAAATGGATTATTTACCGGCGGTGGTTTTGAATTTTTCTGGAAACAATTGATTACAGTACTCGGTGTTTGTTTATATGCTTTTGTTTTTTCTTATGTAATGCTCTGGTTAATTAACTTTATTACCCCGGTTAAAGTTACCAAAGAAGAAGAAGCCGCTGGTTTAGACAGTTCATTACACGGTGAACTGGCTTACGATCAGGATTAATATTTATAAACTATTCAACAAACCTTCAGTGTTTAAAATAAATGCTGAAGGTTTGTTCATGTAGCTCTCCTTTCCCTATTTTTGCCTATCACAAAATCAGAGTATAATAAATGAACGTTGAAGTAAACAAAGTCATTTACTCCATGATCGGAGTAAGTAAATTTTATAACAATAAACCCGTGCTGAAAGATATTTATCTTTCATACTTTTATGGCGCCAAGATCGGTGTAATAGGATTAAATGGTTCTGGTAAATCTTCCCTGTTGAGAATACTCGCCGGTGTTGATAAAAATTTTAATGGTGAAACTGTATTATCTCCCGGGCACACTATAGGTTATCTTGAACAGGAACCACAGCTTGATGATAATAAAACCGTAAAGGAAATTGTAGAGGAAGGTGTTCAGGCAGTTGTTGATTTACTGAATGAATATAATTCGATAAATGCAAAATTTTCCGAGCCGATGGATGATGATGAAATGACTAAACTACTTGAACGGCAAGGTGAAGTTCAGGAAAAACTTGAAACGATGGGTGGTTGGGATTTGGATTCACGTCTTGAAATGGCAATGGATGCTTTGCGGTGTCCCCAGGCAGAAACTTTGTGTAAAGTTCTTTCCGGAGGAGAACGGAGACGTGTAGCTTTATGCAGATTACTCCTCCAAAAACCAGACATACTTTTACTTGATGAGCCAACAAATCATCTCGACGCTGAAACAGTTGCATGGCTTGAACATCATCTTCAAAAATATGAAGGTACTGTAATAGCTGTTACACACGATCGCTATTTTCTTGATAATGTCGCCGGATGGATTCTTGAACTCGACAGAGGAGAAGGAATTCCCTGGAAAGGAAATTATTCTTCGTGGCTTGACCAGAAACAGGAACGTTTAAGAGTTGAAGAAAAACAGGAAAGCCAGCGGCAAAAAACTTTACAGCGTGAGCTTGAATGGATAAGAATGAGTCCCAAAGCGCGTCACGCAAAATCAAAGTCAAGAATTACTTCTTATGAAAATCTTTTAAAAGATGAAAAAGAAAAATCACAGAAAGAACTTCAACTGTACATTCCTGTTGCAGAAAGATTGGGTGATGTTGTAATTGAGTGTGAAAATATTTCGAAAGCTTATGGCGATAATATTTTAATTGATGATTTAACATTCTCAATACCACCTGGTGCGGTAGTTGGAATTATCGGACCAAACGGCGCGGGTAAAACAACATTGTTTAAAATGATAACCGGTTTGGAAAATCCTGACAAGGGTAATATTAAAATCGGTTCAACTGTAAAACTATCCTATGTTGATCAGACCAGAGACGCACTCAATCCTGAAAAAAGTATTTGGGAACTAATCTCCGGCGGTGAAGATACAATAATGCTTGGCAACCGTCAGGTAAACTCACGCGCTTATGTTGCGCAGTTTAATTTTTCGGGCGGTGATCAACAGAAAAAAGTATCAGCGCTTTCCGGCGGTGAACGAAACCGCGTTCATCTTGCAATGATGTTAAAGCAGGGTGCAAATGTTATTCTTCTTGATGAACCTACAAATGATCTTGATGTAAATACTTTACGCGCGTTAGAAGAAGGAATTGAAAAATTTGCCGGTTGTGTTCTGGTTATAAGTCACGACAGGTGGTTTTTAGATAGAATAGCAACACACATACTTGCATTCGAAGGTGAAAGCAAAGCTGTTTGGTTTGACGGAAACTATACCGAGTATGAAGAAAAGAGAAAAGAACGTTTGGGTGTCGATGCGGATCAACCACATAGAATAAAGTACAGGCATTTGACAAGGAGTTAGAGAATTTACCGGCAGGTTATTTGAATTAACCTGCCGGAATAGTCCAGTTGTTATTTTATTAGAATCATCTTATTTGCAATAACTCCGAACCCAAAATCAATTGAATAGATATAAACATCAGAGGGGGCTTCCTGTCCATTCGAAAACTTTCCATCCCAGAAAACCTCATAAGTTCCGGCTTCTGAAATATAAACCGTGATCGTTCTTACTAATTCTCCAATTGAATTATATATTCTAATGTCAACATTCTTATTCAAATCTTTGCCCATGATAAAACGAATTGTCGTGGATGGATTAAACGGATTGGGATAGTTACCTAAGATTCTGAAGTCAGTTGGTTTTTCATCTTCGTAGCAAACTATTATTTCTTCCTCAACACTGGTTGGATTTCCAAAGCTGGTAAATGGTGAAATCACACCGAACAAAATACTCAAATTAATTATTTGCTCCTTAATCAGTTGGGCTTGAGGTGAATTTGGATTTAACAAATAGTATTGAATTAATAGATTCTCAATCTTTTGTTTAGCCCAAACTTTAGGCAGAAAACCATATCTGATATCATTTGAGTCTGCGAGAGTAACAGCATAATTATATTCTACATTCTGACCAAAGGCTTCTCCGGATAGTGTGACATTAATATTACCGGGAGTTGAATATCTACCTGAAACAATCATTTGTTGCCCTTTATATAAATTGGGAAGCGGTGCTGGAAAAATTTGATTCAAAAATTGTGGATTGAATGAGATGGAGGTATTCAGCAAAACAGGATTTCTTATTTGCTGATAGAAAGATATAAGTACTTCCTCCAGCTGATTACCAAGCAGAAAGGTTGCAAACCCTGAATTGTCGCTCGATATTTGTGTTAACAGTTGTTGATTTACATCAAGCCCAATTCCAAAACTGAATAGTAGAATATTCGTTTCGGTGGTTTGAATCAATTGATTAATGTGATTAATAAGCTGTTCCGTTTGCGTAATTCCGGCAGTTGCTTGTCCATCCGTTAAAAAAATAATTATGTTAGCTGTTGAATCGTTGGCAGATGAAAATTGTGGAACCGCTAAATCAAATGAACCGGAGATATTTGTAGTACCGCTCGCAATAATTGAGGAAATGTAATTTAGTGCTTGTGTCAAATTTGTAGAATTAAAATCAACATGATTTGATCTAAAGCTTGAAACATCAGTAGCAAAATCAACAATGTTAAATTTATCTCCTTCATTTAAATTCTGAACTATGTAACTCGCGGCATTTTTTGCTTGAATTATTTTTTCTCCACCCATACTTCCCGAACGATCAATAATCAAAGTAAAAACTTTATCAATTACCTCTGTGTTGCCGCTAGGATCGGGTTCGGCCACAAAAACAAAAAAGCCATTATCTGAACTGTCAGGCACCAGCGCATCAGGGAGAAAGGTACTGAAACTGAAAAGTCCTAATTCATTCAAACTAAGTGTATACAACACTCGATAGTTAATATCAGCGGCTGCCTCTAGAACAGTGTATTCTAAAAATGCGTAATTGCCTGTATTTATTTGTTGAGAAGCTGTATGACTTAATAATTGGATTGCATCAATTGTTCTCGATGAATTTAAAGTAAAATGAAACTCCTGGCTGTTCATGACAGTTTGTTGAATTAAAGAATAATCATTTGGATATGTAAAAGTCACATTCCCGGAGGAGTACTTTAAAAATTCAACATATGTTAACTCTATAGTTACGAGTGAGTCTGTTTTTAAAGTATCGGCAATGTCAAAATATAATGGAACCTCACCCAGATACTGTTGAAGGTTTGGATGCGGATTACCTCCCGGCAATGAGGTATCCGGTGGTTGCGGTGTTATCATAGCTGTTTGCCAGTATCCATTAATTTTCCATTTAAGTGAAATAGCACTTGCTCCTAAAGGAAGAGGGAACGCATATTTGAACTTCTGATCTACTCCAAAATTATTTCTAAAAATCTGCGTTGAAGTTATTAACGCTATCTGATTTTCAACATCAACATTTACTAATGAACTTTCAACTTTAAGATATGTCTGATTTGAAGCATTGACTATTCCAACACCATTGGAATGTAAATTTATTGAAGCAAAAACAACAAAAAAAATTATTCCCAACTGTTTCATAAAAACCCCCTTGTTGGTTTGTTATAAAAATTGTAAACACTTATTGAAACGTAAATACAAATTCACAATAATTCAACGAAAAATTAATTATCTGTATTTGACAAGATACCCTAGCTGGAAGTAGATTTGATTAGTCGTAAAAATTTATTCTAGTTTATTACAAATATGAATGGGAGAAATCATGAAAAATTTATTATTCACACTATTTGTCCTATCTTTGTTTCTTATTGGCTGTTCAAAAACAGAAGAACAAAAAACAGAAAACACCGATCAAAGCGTTAATACTGAAAACTCTTCAGCTCCTGAGATAAATCACAGATACGGAATTAAATCAGGGGTTATTAGTTATATCGCTCCGATGAATACAGTTCAAGAACTTTATTTTGATGATTACGGTGCAAAAGAATTATTCATTACTTCCATTGATCTTGGAATTGCAAAAACAAAAAACTTCGAATATCGTTTGGACGGCTTTGCATATTCGTATGAAGAAGGAAAAACCGAAGGACAAAAACGAAAATGGATTACTAATGATATGGATTACTCCAAAGCTGATGCAAAAATGATGGAACGATACAAAGTAAAAGATCTCGGAACTGAAACTATCGATGGTAAAGTATGCAAAAAATATAGCGCTGAATTCGGCGGTGCCCCTATATACACCTGGAATTGGAATAATATAATGGTCAAATCAATAACCCAAATGGGGGGAAATGATTTCGTTATTGAAGCAACCAAAATTCAGGAAACTACTGTTGATCCTAATATGTTTGAATTACCAAAAGGTATAACGTTTAAAGAAATGTAGAATTGATTTTGCGTCTTTGCGGGAAATAAAGGGGTTTCACGCAGAGACGCAATGCCGCAGAGAAATTTTTAACCTTTATTTCCTGTACTGCTTTATAAACTCTTCTACTTCAGGCAAGCCGCCCTGGTAAATTAGATAACCGTTGCTTGGTTCTCTTTCAGTTATTTCACCGGCAATTGGAGTTAGCATTATCTCTTTTACTTTTTGAAGATCACTTGTTTGTCCTAGTGCCCAGCCGAGTTTTACATAAGCAACTTCCGGAAGCATGTTTGCTGCAGGAATAACGCCTAGTTCCATCATCTCTCTTCCGGTTTCGTAAACATACATTTGAACATATCCCCACAATGTTTGAACAGTCATATAAACCGCAACACCTGCATCCTTAGCTCGTTTTAATGCTGGATATAACGGCTTATTAACATGACCCAAACCTGTTCCCGCAATTACAATTCCCTTATATCCTTTTTCGATAAGTGAATCGATCATATTAGGCAGCATATTCGGATAGTAATAAACAATCGCAACTTTTTCTTCAAATACTGCGTTGATAATAACATCCTTATCTCTTCTTCTTCTTTTATAATCATCACGTATTGGGGTAATCACATCTCTGCTGACAGTTGCAATTGGTATATCTCCGATTGTTCTGAATGTTGAACGATAACTTGAGTGCATTTTTCTTACGCGTGTTCCCCTGTGTAGCAATCCATATAAATCTGAAGTCGGTCCGAACATACAAACCATAACTTCAGCTATATCACTTTCAGCGGCGGTTTTAACTGAGTGAATTAAATTTAATGCTGCGTCTGATGATGGGCGGTCACTTGATCTTTGTGAGCCTACCATTACAATCGGCACCGGAGAATTCTGAACCATAAACGACAACACCGCAGCGGTGTGATGCATTGTATCTGTTCCATGTCCAATAACAATTCCCTGCACACCTTTTTCAATTTCTTTACCGATAGCTTCCGCAAGTCCTATCCAGTTTTCAGGAGCCATGTTCTCACTGAAAACACCGTACAGCTTTTCAGTATCAAGATTACAAATATCCGCAAGCTCAGGAACTGACCCATAAAGTTCACCTGGAGAGAATGCGGGTATAACTGCACCGGTTCTGTAGTCGAGCCGGGAGGCAATTGTTCCACCAGTTCCAAGTAATTTTACTTTTGGTTTTTTAGGATCAAATGGAAAATCCTTTTCCGGAATTTTATACTTCGCCTCTCTTCTTCCGTTTATTTTTATGTCTTTAATTTTTTCAGCTGCTATCCCGATATTATAACCTATTGGCATTTTTATTACGATATGAAATTCATCCGCTGTTTCTGAACGAGGAAGAATTAATCCATTATAACTTCCTTCGTCTGTAATCAATTCAACATCACTCCACACCGGTGAACTGAATTTTTGTAAAGTCTGAAGGGCAATACCACGATAACCTTTATAGTCTTCTAAATTTATTTCAGCCATTATTTTAGTTTCTTTTTATCATTTAAATAATTTTTAGCATTTAGTTTTGAAACAATTTTTTTTCCTGTTTTTTCTTCAATTTCTTTCCGGGTATTTCCCGCAATTGTGCCACCCTGATTAGCAATTGTTTTATTCTCATCAAATGTTTTGGGTTTCTTTTCTTTGCTGATTTCAGTTGTGGTAGCTTCGGCAAGCATATTCAGAACAAGTTCTAAATTGCTCATGTTATCTCTCAGGTTTTCTTTTTTCAGATTTTTTAGTCGTTTGTATTGCTTAACTGAAAATCCACTCCATGCTTTTGTAATTTCATCTGTGAGTATTGCGTATTCTTGTCCTTTAGAGACACCCCGTTTTTCCCATTCGTCTGTAAGATCTTTTCTTACCTCTATACTTTTTAACCGCTGGTTAATCCATTCTTTGCTGTATCCTTTTTTTAGATACGTTTCCATTAAACGATCGATTCCAATTTCAGGATCTTCTATTTCATCAATTCGTTCTCTTGCTACTTTTGCAAGCCATAATTTGAATGGTTCTGCTTTAGGTGAAGGCACACTTTGTATTAATCTGAATAATTGTTCAGTATCAGCAACATCGGTTAGCCGCATTTTACCATCAGCGGCAAGCATTTTCAAAGCGTGAAGATTTGTCACGGTTTCATTTCCCTCTTGCTTAAGTCGTTGTTTTAACTTTCGCCAATATGAAGCAACATCAATACTTTCTGTTAGTACCTGTATAACATCAACGACGGAGAAATACCATTTTTCATGTTCATCATTCCATTGAGAACGTATTTGTTTTTGTTCAAATATTTTAATTGCAGTTTCTTTGTTCATATAAAAATCATTTTATCTGAAAACCAATTTTCTCCGCAACATCTTTGGCAGGTATTTTTCCTCTCAACTTCTTCATAAGTATTCCCATGAACAGTGAATTTTTCTTTTCAGGATTATTTAGGACTATCTTATTGAAATTTTCCGTTTCATCTTTCATTAATTTTTCAAAATCTTTTTTATTTATTGAAGTTGAAAGAACCTCATCTGTAAACATTCCAAGTTCAAGAACATTTTGTAATGTTACATAAAGTGAATCTTTGGTGATCTTACCTTCAGAATAATTTTTTAAGACTGCAAAAAACATTTCTTCATTCAGTGAATCAATATTGTGTCCTGTCTTTTTTAATCTCTTCGGGAATTGAATTAACATAACAGCAGCCGTTGTTGGATTTATCTTCCAATCGCTTACAGCTTTCTTAAAAACATCAGCATATTTTGAAACCGATAATTCTTCAACTGTGTCTTTTGGAATACCGAGTTTGATATACCATTCAATTCTCTTCCAGAACTGTTCTGGCAACCATGATCTTATCTCTGATAATTTTTCATTAGTAATTTTTTTAGGAGGAAGATCTGTATCAGGATACATTCTATCAGCACCGGGAAGTATTCTTTCAAATCCGTTTGTGCCGTCACTTAATGCTTGTCTTGTTTCTGAAGGAATTCCGATTGTCGCTTCTTTCGCACGGATGATTATTTCCTTAACTGCAGTATGAACATCATCTTCACTTCCCCAAACAATTATCAGCGTATCATTGTCAGATGCGTTTGTTATCTTTCTAACCTTCTGCCAATCAGATGAAGTAATCGTATCGCTTTTACTATCCGAATGAATAATGTTTGGAATGTTTGTAAGACATGCAATTACACGTACTCTGTCAGATATTTCCTTTGAAAAATATGTATCCGTTTGCGTATGCCAGTGAAGCAGATCTTTAAATCCTTTAAGAACGACTGCGTTTACTTTCATTCCGGATTCAACAGCATTTTTTAATGGAGCATAATGAACTTTTTTCAGAATGTTTGTTACATCAAAATGTTCTGATTTAAAAGTATCCGGAGTAATTTTTCTTCGTTTAAGTTCCTCTCTCAACCTTAGCAGGTTCCATTGACGCATCGCTTCATTGTAAGTAAGTAAAGGAATCATTCCTATCTGTGGCACTCCTTTAATTTCAACTCTTGTTCCGCCTTCAACGCTAACATTAACATCTTCTCTTGCAGCACCAATTCCTCTTCTTACACGTTGAGTGCTTCTTACAAGCTTACTGCACTGCCATGCAACTTCAGCCACTTCCTGCGGAGTTTTCATAGCGGGCTCGGTTACAGTTTCAATCAACGGCATTCCAAGTCTGTCGGTAAGATAAACTCTTTCGTGTCCGATGTCCGAAACTTCCCTGCACGAATCTTCTTCAATTGACATCTGAACTATTTTAACTTTTCTGTCTTTATAAGGAATCCATCCATCAAGCGCATAAATGGCTGTCCGCTGAAATCCTGTTGGAATACTTCCATCAAGATATTGTTTGCGCGCAATGTGAAGTTCATCAACAGTGTTGCAGTTGTAAAGCATGCCGATCCCAATTGCAATATCAAGGGCATCTTCGTTAATTAAAAACGGCGGAGTGTCATCCATTTCATAGGTACAGACTGTCTCACGCTTAATACGGTAGTTGATATTCTTTTTTGTTTTGAATTCCATTAAGGCTGTACCGTCATAAACTCCCATTTCAGAAAGTGTGGGACGCATATGCCGCAATATTTCCGCGTCATAATCCCTGCTGTATTTACCTGCGGGACAACGGCAGAAAAGTTTTTTTTCGGTTAAAAGTTGTTGGTGAATTTCGAGTCCTGATTTGAAACCGACAGTTTTGTAATCTGCTTCGGTCATCTCTTCGAAAGGTTTGAAGATGAAGTCGTACATAAGTAAGCCAGTAAATTTTTAAAATATTCGTGTCAAAAATACAGAATGTTTCATGTACCTGAAAATAAAAAGTGGAGTTATATTTTTGTATAACTCCACTTTTTTAATTATTCAGAAAATTTCGGCAGGTATTCTTTCAGCATATCTTTATGAACCATGAAGTCCATCATTTTAAGTTTTACGTAATCTTCATGATAAAAATAATATCCCTTTTCGCCTGTGTTGCGGGAACCTGAGCCAGAGTCTTTAATTAAAAACCATGTCTTGCCATCAAGTACTTCATATCCAACAAGATGAATTCCGTGATCATCAGTTGTTGTTAAATTACTGAAACGGAATTGCCTGCTGTTTTCATCAATATATTCAGAAGGAATATCAAAGGTTGGAACGACAGCACATTTGGTCCAGCTATCATAACCGGGTTCGCTAACGTCTCCGCCGATTACAAGTGTATAACCATTCTTAATAGAATTTTTTATGATCTTCATAAAATCTTCAAGCGGCAGGTTATAGTAATCTTTGTTATGCCACCAATTATCGGGAACTTCATATTCAACTTTTTTCCAGTAAGGCTGCTGCATATATGAAAGCACATCTATGTAATCATCCATATTCAGTTTTAAATAGTTGTTGAGATATTCTTTCGGTGTAAGCTTTTTCCCATCAACTTCAACCTCGGTCACAGGTTCACCAAGGTAATGATTGAGGATTGATTTTGTAACTGCGATTATCTCTTCTTCATTCCAAGCATTTGTTATTTTTACATTTTGCAGATACGTCTGAATTTCTTTTACCATTTCACTATGGTCGTGAAATTGTTGTCCTGTTAACAATCCGGTACAAGCAGTTGCGGGAACAATCCCATGAGTTTTATAGATTCTGATTACCGCATTTAAACTTGATCCTTCTTCAACAATTGAATTGCCTCTTGTGCGAACAAACTCTTTTGCCTTCTCGATATATTCATAATAGGCAGTATATATTGGTGAAAGACTAACTTTCTTTCCTGAAATACGAAATATTTCTGATTCAAAAAATGATGTTGTTGAGAAAGACCAGCAGGTACCAGTGTTGCCTTGTGATATCGGATCGTTGTGCCAGAAGTACTTAAACTCTTCTTTCGATTGAGGATAATTCATTCCTGTAAAATCCAATCTGAAAGATTTCTTTTTTTCTTTAGTTGGATTTTTGAATTCACTGATTCCTTTTTCAATTTCCTGGAAGAATCCCGGCTTGGGTTCAACAAATATACCTTTGTTTTTATCCTGTGATTTTAGGAATGAAGTGGAAACAAAAAGTAGAATAACAAGAATTGATGTAATTGATTTCATAATACGTCCCTTGTAATAGTTAGTGCAACCATTAAAATATCTGTTAACCAAAATTATAGATAAAAGAATGGATTATGAAATTATTAAATGAGATTAATTATATAACACGAAAGTGATATGAAAAATCTATGAACAAAAAAATAGTACACTGATCATTAAGATTCTTATGATTTATTATGATCATAACCAATCTTAATTAATTATAAAAATCAATGAGTCAATATATTTGATCAAGCTTTTTAAAATATTCTGTCCAGCAAAAAAATCCTTTTTATTTGAGGACAAAAAAATGTTAATCGACTTTAAGGAATTTTAATTAAATTTCTGGTACACTATTGACTGTAAAAATATGTTCGAATCATTAATCGTTTTTTTAAAGAAAATTATAATACTTCTTAAACCTCGTAATTTATTTCTAAGAACAAAATTATCTGATGGGACAGTACTTCTTGGAATAAATAAACCTGGATTTGGGGGGAGGGGATTATTTTTACTTGGGGAGAAGATTGAACCTGAATTATCTAATTTAAATCATTTTTTGATGACTGGTGATGTGTTTATTGATGTTGGTGCAAATTCAGGAATGTACACATTAAAAGCAGCTTCACTAGTTAAAGATTCCGGATTAGTTTTAGGAATAGAACCCGTAACCGAAGTTCTTTTCATTCTGGAAAAGAGTGTGCGATTAAATAAATTTAAAAATATTAGACTTCGAAACATATGTGTTGGTGAAAAAAATTCTGAAAGAACCTTTTGGATAAATCATAATCAACCAAATAGTTCAAGTATATCTGTTAAAGTCGGCGAAGCAGAGAGCACCTCTGTTTTGACTGTTACTTTAGATGATCTTGTTAAATGGGAAAATTTAGAAAGAGTTGATTATTTAAAAATTGATGCCGAAGGTGCAGAATCTGAAATATTAGAAGGAGCCAAACTTGTTATCGAACGATTCAGACCAATTATTCAGTTTGAAGAAATCGTTAATTCAGTCCATTACGATTTTGAAGATTACACGGTATTTAAAGCTGAAAATAGTTTCAATGTTCTGTTAATACCGAACGAAAGTGAAAAGATTTTAGTCCCAGAAAAATTAGGCTGGAAGAAAGTTAAATCTTACTAAATTATAAAATTGTGATTTTTTCAATTTAGAACTTGAATTCTATCAACTAATTGTCTCCATAATCTTAACTGTCTTCTCAACATCTTCTTCAAGAGTTACCAGACTCGGTGCTAATCTTACAAACCAGATTTTATAAGGCGTTACACTTGCTGCAATTTTATTATCCCAAAGTTGTCCTACAAAGTCAAACGGAACTTTACCTTCAACTTCAAAGCATGTAATACCTGATGATAATTCTTCACTCATTGGTGTTATCATTTTTATTTTTTTGTTTTCTGATAATCTTTGTTTGAGCATTGTATTGAGAGAGTGAATTCTATCCTGAACTTTCTGCCTCCCAATCAATTTATGAAACTCAAAAGCCGCATCAACAGCCCAGCGATGCTCAAACGCTTTGAATCCACCCGGAGTCATAAGTACGGACTTTGCAATTTCTTTCGGTGGTTTTGCATTCATCCAGATTTCATAATTATCAAGATCAAAAGTTGGAATTGTTGCATGTGTAAGATTCCACGCTCGATCAGATGCCCAAACTAATCCGGTCCCTCTTGGTCCGAAAATCCATTTGTGCGTACCGGCAATAAACACATCACATCCAAGTTCGGGAATGGTCGTGTTCTCAATTCCAAAACCGTGAACGCCATCGACGCAAAAAATTATTTTATCTTTTTCATCGCGATTTCTGTTAATCTCTTTTATTGCATCCGACATTTTTGCAATCGGCAGTTTCATCCCTGAAGAAGAATGAACCCACGTAACTACCACATATTTGGTTTTGGAAGAAATATTTTTTCTAAGCCGATCAACGATTTCCTCTGCTGATGTAGTGACACCATATTCGTAAAGAGAAATTCTTTTTATCATCGCACCCGTTCGCTCAGTTTTTAAACTTAATGAAGTCTCAGTTGAATAATGATCGTGAGTGGTTGTAAGAATTTCCTGGCCGGCTTTTAAATCCATCGAAGTATAAAAAGTTCCCAACCCCATTGTTGTGCTGTCAGTCAAAGCGATGTTGTGCGGGTTAACTCCAAGATACTCTGAGGCTGCTCTGAGTACACTTGCTTCATGTTCTAACTCCTTTTCAAAAATATAACCTATAGGGTTTTTATCCAACCCAACTCTTATTTTCTCAATTGCTTTTCTTACCGGCTCAGGATGCGATGTAAGAAAAAAATGTGCCATCTGAATCATGTTTTTGTCAAGCGGAAATAAATCTTTTATTTCCTGCCAGCTTCCAGGATTAAATGATGGGGCATATTTATCAATTGAACTATGCCTGAATCCTGTTGAAGTGAATGCAGCAGCCCCCAGCAACAAGCCTGTTCTTACTAAAAAATCTTTCCTGCCAATTACATTACTTAATTTCGATGTTCCTGGAGTCCGACCAAACATAAATTCCTCCGGTTAAATTGTATGAATACTTTTGGTTTACAGCGGGGTGATTGAAGTCTTGATTTACTTCGATGGGAAACTAACTTTTGAATCAACGAAAGTCAAAATAATTTTTGTACGAAATGAGTTATCGATAAAACAAAGATTATTAACTAATTTGCATCAGTAAATTTCTATTATATAAATCAATATTTTTATGAAAATTTTATTCTTTCTTCTACATTTGTTACTAGTGACAAATCTTATGAGTCAGCCTGACATAAACATAATTCCAAAACCTCAATCATTAATTCTTGGCAGCGGAAGTTTCACTTTTTCTGAAGAGACAAGGATTTATTGCGACAAATCAACCGAAACAATTACTGAATACTTTTGTGATTTTCTGGATGAACTAGGAATAAAAAAAGAAGTTTCAACTTCACAACCGATTAGTGAAGTAAATAAAATAGTTTTTGAATTAGTTGATGAAGAACTCGTCCCTCATAAAGAAGGATATAAAATTTTAGTTAATGAAAAGTCTGTCAAAATCCAGGCTTCGGAACTTAACGGTATGTTCTATGCAGTTCAAACATTAAAACAGTTATTACCTTATCATGAAGTTTCGTTAACAAAAAATAAATTTAAAATTCCCTGTGTTGAAATTTATGATTACCCGCAATTCCAGTGGCGTGGGCTTAACCTTGACTGCTGCCGTCATTTCATGTCAAAAGATTTTGTTAAGAGATATATCGACTTACTTGCATTTCATAAAATGAATGTACTTCACTGGCATTTAACCGAAGACCAGGCATGGAGAATTCAAATAAAAAAATATCCGTTGCTTACAGAGAAAGGTGCTTTCAGAACTTATGATGATGGTACAGTCTATGGCGGCTTTTATACTCAGGATGATATTAAAGAAGTGATTGACTATGCTGCCGGCAGATTCATAACAGTTGTTCCTGAAATTGAATTACCGGGACATTCAGTCGCAGCATTATCATGTTATCCTGAACTTTCATGTACAGGCGGACCATTTGAAGTCGGAACGATCTGGGGAGTTTATAAAGATGTTTATTGTGCTGGTAAAGAAAACACATTTATATTTTTAGAAGATGTTCTTGACGAAGTCATTAATCTTTTTCCCGGCACATATATACACATCGGCGGTGATGAAGTTCCAAAAGACAGATGGAAAGAATGCCCGGACTGCCAGGCAAGAATCAAATCTGAAAATTTAAAAGATGAACATGAACTGCAAAGTTTTTTTGTAAAACGAATTGAAAAATTTGTTAACTCAAAAGGAAAAAGAATTGTAGGATGGGATGAAATACTTGAAGGTGGTTTGCCGCCCGAAGCAACAGTCCAATCCTGGAGAGGTTTGCAAGGCGCCATTGATGCGGCGAAGCAAGGTCACGATGTCATTGTATCACCAACTTCACATTGTTATTTTGATTATGGAATTGAAACAACCGATCTTAAAAAAGTTTATTCTTTCGATCCGGTTCCCGTTGAATTAAATGCTGATGAAAAAAAACATATACTTGGCGGCGAGTGTAATATGTGGAGTGAATATGCACCACAGGAAAAGGTTGACAGCAGACTTTTTCCAAGAATACTAGCATTGGCTGAAGTTGTCTGGACATATCCTGCTGAAAGAGATTATGACGAATTTTTAAAAAGAGTTAAATCACATTATCTGCATCTTGAAATACTCGGGGTAAGTTACGGACCTGAAGAAATTCCATTTAAAATTAATTCTGAATATGACAGACAATCAAATTCATTTAAAGTTGAAATTGAAAAACTACAAGATGATATCGATATTTATTTTACCGCAGATGGAAGTGACCCTGAGCCAAATTCCCGTCTGCAGATAAATCCTTTCATAATTGATAAGACATCTATAATAAAAGTTGCTGCGTTTGTAAATCAAACCAATGTTGCTAATTCAGACAGAAGTTTTTCTTTGCACAAAGGTATTTCAAAAAATGTAGTCTATTCTTTTCCGTATCATAAGAATTATACTTCTTCCGGTGATAATGCACTTGTTGATGGATTACACGGTACAGATAATTTTCGTGATGGTATGTGGCAGGGTTTTAATGGAACAAATTTCGAAGTATTAATTGATCTTGGTTCTGTACAAAACATTAATAAAATATCAACAGGATTTATCCAGGCAACATCATCGTGGGTTGTTTTTCCTGAGTATGTTGAATATTCACTTTCAACCGACGGAATAAATTTTAGCGATACACATAAAGTTCAATCTCCTTCAACAATGAGAAATCCTGATCCGACAATTAAAAATTATAGCCGGTTGTTTGAAAATACTAAAGCTAAATTTGTTAAGATATTCGCGAAGAATATTGATGTGTTACCTGAATGGCATCCGGAAGCAGGTGGTAAACCCTGGTTAATGGTCGATGAAATAGTGATTGAATAATATTCAGTAGTAGAGGATTATTAAAGAATTATCTTTTCGCTCTTATAAACTCTATTAAATTATTAAATTGTTCACACTCTTCACTACTGAACTCTACACTTGCAATATCAAAAACTATCTGCAGCCACCTTATATTTAATTCCCTGGCAGCAAATTCAATTTCTGTTTTATACTGAACCTGATCCTTAAGCGCTATTTCAGAAAACTTAATTGCAGCTTTTATGTTAACATAGTTTACAAGTTTACTATCATTACATATTTGAATTAATTTCCTGAAATGCTCTTTTTGCAATGCGGCTATATTAACCGCCCTGGCTCCTGCATATTTCAGTAATTCTGTAAACTGAAGTGTTTTCAGTTTATTGTCTGCTGATATTTCCATTAATCTGGTAAAACTCTTAGGAATTTCATACTTCTTTTCTAATGCTTTATGATATGCTTTATCAATCGCAATAAAAACTGCATACGAAATATTGTTCTTTGCTCTTTCAATAATTTCAGTACTATTTCTTATATCCATCGCAATCTGGATTACCTTTTCATATTCACCATTATGAATGGCTTCATCAAGAGCCTTATTCTGAATTTCTACAGGAGAAAATTTTTGCTGTTCTTTTTCTTTTACTTCCTGCAGGCGGGTCTCGACATTCACATTCATCGGAGTTGCATTTATTATTTCAATTATTTTTTCATCAAGAGTAAGCACCTTTAATTTGTTCATTGTTATTTTTTCAATTATCATTCTGTAATGTTTGTCATCAACATTAAAACTTACAATAAAGTCTTCGCCAAGTTCTCCGATCAATAAAGGACCAACTATCAGATCAGATATTGACTCCTCAAGTCGTTTTAATAGTTCTTTTAATTTCGTTACTTCAGATGAAGAAGCTTTAACGATAATTTTTTCAAACATCATAAGATTAAGACCCCAATACCCTGAATTTTGTTAATAAATGTGAACGATTTAATTTTCAGCAAAAATAATATAATTATATGTTTATTGCCTCATTCTCAAATAATCATTTTTCAGATTCACGGAAATAAAAATGTGTCTCATAATCCTGAGTTTAAAAACTTTTAAAGATTACCCGTTTGTGATAGCGGCTAACAGGGATGAATTCTATAACCGCCCTGCGCAAGCTGCGGCGTTCTGGAATGAGCATCCATATTTGCTCGCAGGAAAAGATTTGAAGGATGGAGGAACATGGCTCGGCATCACACGAAACGGGAAATTTGCCGCTCTTACTAACTTTCGTGATTTACGTAATATTAACGAATCTGCACCCAGCCGCGGAAATCTTGTTAAGAACTTTTTAATAAATAATATTACAGCAGAAGAATATTCAGAAATACTTTTGTCCGAAGGAAGAATCTATAACGGCTTCAACCTGATTTGTGGAAATCTTAAAAAGTTATTTTACTTTTCCAATATCAACGGTAAAGTTGAAATTATTAACGAAGGGATTCATGGACTCAGCAATCACCTGTTAAATACAAATTGGCCCAAAGTTGATTCAGGAAAAAAGAAATTAAAAGATCTGCTTGCTTCCAATCACGTTGAAGCTAACAGAATTTTTGAACTACTGTATGATGAAACACCTGCGGCGGATAATAAATTACCCGACACTGGCGTTGGAATTCAATTGGAAAGATTACTTTCACCTATGTATATAAAAAGTGAGCAGTATGGTACACGCTGTTCTACAGTCATCTTAATTGATAAAGAGAACAACGTGACCTTTGCTGAAAGTACTTATGACAATGTCACTCAAAAATTGTCTAAAGTCGAATTCAAATTTAAAATTGATGATGATCATTTATAATAATCTTTGAGTAAAATAGCTCCCCACTTTGCTTTCAATTCAAATGATATTTTACCATTCTTTACTTCAATGATATTTCCGTTTAACAGATCTTTAAAATACTCTTTGTGTTTAACATCAATTTCAATTGTTTGAGGTTCAGTGCTGTTGTTTACAATTGAAATTACCTGGTCTTTATCATTATATCGTTCAAATGCGAAAAGTTCTTTTTCATCGTTTGTTAAAAGTGTTTTATAATTTCCTGTCTGCAGTACTTCATATTCGTTGTGAATTGCTATCAACTTTTTATAATGTTCAAATAAATCTTTATTGAAGAGAACTTTATCAGCTTTACTCTTTTGTTTTTGATCGGGAAGATTTTTTTCATCTGAATAATCAAGATCAGCCCACACCATTGGTTTACGGCAGTCAGGATCATTAGCGCCCCACATTCCGGCTTCATCGCCGTAATAAATATAAGGCGCACCTATGTAAGTCATCTGAAAAATCAAAGCGAGTTTGATAATCTCATATTCTTCATCAGTTGGCTTTCTTGTATCATATTTGGGATTTGAGCCTTTGAAATTATCGAAGTTCTTTCCCCACTCCCGTACTTTGTATTTATCCTTGTTAACAAGATAAGATGCCATTCGCTGAGAGTCGTGGCTTCCCAATAAATTCTGCATCACATAAGAAACACAATCAGGAAATCCTTTTCTCAGGTCTTCAAGAAGTTTTTCAAACTCCGATGTTTTTATTCTTGTTTTATTATCAAAGAAATATTCCATACTTGCAAACATGTAATTGTAATTCATCACCGCGTCAAATTCATCGCCTTCAAGGTAAGGTTGATTGACTTCTATCTTATCCACAATCTCGGCAACGATATATGCTTCCGGATTAATTGACTTAACATGTTTTCGCCAGTCTTTCCAGAAACCATGTTTTATACAGAATGCAACATCCAGTCGCCATCCATCTATTCCATCATCAATATTTCCGTTGCCGTCCGGATCCATCCATCTGTTTGTAATATCAAAGATATATTTACGCGGTTCTTCAACTGCGCCGTTTTCATCCTGTTTTATTTCAGGAAGTTCTTTAACACCAAACCAGCCGTTGTATTTGAATTTTGTTCCATTAACTGAATCATCCCAGGAGGTAATGGAGAACCAGTTTTTATACAAAGATTTTTCCTGCTTTTCAAGCACATCTTTAAATGCCCAGCTATTAATTCCCATGTGATTAAACACACCATCAATAATAATTCTCATTCCTCTTTTATGAACTTCTTTAACAAGCTGAAGAAATAACTTATCTGCCGAAGTCCAGACCCAGGTTTTGGGGTCGTGAGGAATTTCGCTTTGTATTATTTTTCTGTCGTCCTCAGGATCCGGCCCGAAGTTAGGATCAATATGATGATAAGTTGCGCCATCATACTTGTGCATAGAAGGAGCTTCAAACACCGGGTTCAAATAAATTGCTCCAACGCCAAGATCTTTCAGGTAATCAAGCTTATCTATTATTCCCTGAAGATCGCCGCCGTATCTTCTTCTTTGAATATTGAACCAGATATCTTTTCCATTATTCTTTTCATAAGGTTGAAGTTCATACCAGTCAGACGTCCAGGGGTGAACCTCCCAATCAGATGTATGATCGTGTGGCCACGAGCCCTTCAGAGTTTCGATTGTAGGATCATTAGATTTATCGCCATTACGAAATCGTTCAGGAAAAATCTGGTACCATACTACTTTCTTAGCCCATTCCGGCACAAAATCATTTTTAGTCATTAAAACTCCTTCATCACTTTGGGGAAAAATATTTGATATAACAATAACAACTGAGATTAAAACAGTCTTTTGAATTATCTTGAACATAAATCGCTCACTCAAATTTTTTGGCGAAAAATTTTAGCCCTAATTTAACATTGTTAAATGAAATAAAGATTTATTTTTGCAAAGAAATTCCGAAAGTTTTTAAATGATAATACTTCTTTTCATTAGTTTTTTGTTTTCTTCAACAGGCAATGATGTTCAAACATTTCTCAGGAAAGGTGACGAACATTATAAAAATTATGAGATAGTTAGTGCCGTAAATTTTTATAAAAAAGCATATGAGCTTGCTCCTGATAACTATGAAGCATTATTAAAACTTACACGCACATACAATGATGCCGGCGAAGAATTTAAGGAACTCAGAAACCGGGAGGAAGCAGAAAGATATATAAACAAAGCTGTTGAGTACGCTGAAATATTTAAAAAGAAATTCCCTGACAGCGCGGCAGTTTACACATATCTTGCTATGTCTTACGGTAATATTGCAATGTTTAAAGGCGGAAAAGAAAAAGTTAAATATGCACAGCTTATCAAACAAAATCTTGATATTGCACTTAAGAAAAACCCCGATGATTACCTGCCGTATATTATCCTCGGAATTTATAATCGTGAAATAGCCTCGTTAAGCTGGCTAGAAAGGATGTTTGCGAATACTTTTTTTGGTGATGTACCAGACGGTAGTTACGAAGAATCGGAAAGGTTATTGCACAAAGCATTAAAACTAAAACCTGGTATAATTGTCGCCACTTTTCAGCTTGCAAGGACTTATAGAAGAATGGAACGTGAGGAAGATGAAATTAAAATGCTTAAAAAAGTTTTAGCACTACCTAAACAGGATTTCAGGGATAAGTTTGCGAAAGAAAAATCTCAAAGAAGATTAACTGAGCTCGGTCAGATTTAATTTTTCTTTTCGGAATTTCTATAATCAACCATACCGCCTAAAACATTTTTTGCATTAAAGCCTTCCTTCCGAAGAAATGAAGTTGCAGTTCCTGATCTGTTTCCTGTTCTGCAAATTACTGCTATCTCTTTACCCTTATAAACATCAAGTTCTTTTATTCTTTGATTTAATTCCTGTACGGGTATGTTAATTACGCCATCTAATTTTCCTAATGGTCCTGCAAGTTCCTGAGGTGTTCTTACATCAAGAATAACAAGTGAACTATCTTTTTTTATTTTTTCTTTTAATTGTTCGACAGAAATATTTGACCCCGGATCTACCTGCGCGCAACCTATTAAACTATAAATAACGAATGCTGTAAAAATAATTATTGATCTTTTCATGATTCTCCTAATTTAATCCGCACATACCGTTACTGCATCCGCCATAAGAAGGTACTCCGCATGAACCATCCGAACATCCTGAAACCGACGACGAACCTGATGATGGAACTGAAGCAGCAAAAGTTGAAAAAAGTTTTTTGTTCTTTGTCGATTTACATTCAGGGCAGGTAATTTCCTGTTCACCTGAAATGTTCCTTACCAATACTTCATATTTGGAATTACATTCACTGCACTGGTATTCAAAAATAGGCATCGTATTATTCCTCTGATTAAAAATTTTTATTCATCTTTGAGATCAAGAAATGACATAAGTCTGTTATGCGCATCTTTCGGCATTTCAACATTATACTTCTTATAAAAATCAATTGTGAGTTCAACAGTCTTAAAATAACTTTTGCATCCGTGACATTCATCAAGATGAGTTTTGATTGCCACACATCTTTCAGAATTTAAATCTTCACCAAGACTTTCGCATATATGATGCATTACATCTTTACAGGTTACAGTTTCTTGTTTCATTTTTTGAATGCCTCATCAATTTCTTTTCTTAAAAATGCTCTTGCACGGTGAAGTCTCGATTTTACAGCAGGTACTGAAAGGTTTGTTGTCTTTGCAGTTTCTTCTGTTGATAAACCTTCCACGTCACGTAATAAAAAAATCATTCTGTATTCAGGCGAAAGTTTTACAATTGCTTCATCTAATATTTTTCTCAACTCTTCATTTTCTGTACTTTTATTCGGAAGAGTTTCCCAGTCAGCAATATATTTTTCTTCGTATAATCCTTCTTCATTCTCTAATGAAACAAATTGCTGGTTTTTCAGTTTACGAGCTGCCATAAGACAATGATTAGCAACTATCCTGTAAAGCCAGGTTGAAAGTTTTGAATTGCCGTCAAACTGGTGCAGTGATTTTACCATACTGTAAAAAGTTTCCTGCATGATGTTTTCGGCTTTTTCCCTGTCGCGACAAATTTTGAAAGAAAAATTATAAACAGTTTGTTCATAATTCTTTATCAGGTCGGCTAATGCTTTTCGGTTACCTTCTTTAGCCTGCTGAATTAATAAATTTTCGTCCATAAAGTGAGATGCAGATATTTTTTTTGAGATTCTGAATTATAAAATTTTATTTAAGGTCAAGATTTTTCCATAAATACCATGAAGCAATACTATTGTATGGCGCCCAGTTATTTTTTTTCGATATCATATTAATCTTTTTTTCATCCGGAAGTTTTTTTAGCCTGTAGGTTTTCTGAATTCCTTTCCTTATTCCAAGATCAGAAACAGGAAGTACATTCAACCGGCATAATGTAAAGATAAGGAACATATGCACAGTCCAGACACCCACGCCTTTTACCTTTGTCAGTTCGTCAATTATTTGCTGGTCTGATTTTTTATCCAATCCTCTGAAATGAACTTCACCATCAATAATGTTCCGGGAAAGATCTTTAACATATTTAGCCTTTGCCCAGGACATACCTAGTTTCCGCAACTGTTCGTCCTCAACAAGAATTATATTTTCGGGTGACGGGTCATTTTTAAAAAACTCAAAGAACTTGCGTTCGATTGCATCACCCGCTTTTACAGAAAGCTGTTGACCGATAATTGAGCGAAGCATAGCGTGGTAATAATCTTTTTTCTTCTTTATTGTACACATCCCGGCCCTGTCAATTACCTCTGCAAGAGCTGTATCGTTTTTATAAATATGTTTTACACCGTTTTCTATTTCTGTGGAATTCATTATACTTATATCAGTTAAATATTACTTAACAAATATAAACTAAAATCATGTTTCAAAATAAAAATTCTGCTGCGGTTAAAAAGAACCGTTTGTTTGCTGGTGTCGGGGAATCAGAGATAAAATTAAAATTTAATCCACAGAATTTTCTGGAACTCAAAGAGGGAGAAATAATTTATCAAAAGGGTGAAGAAAGTAATTTCATTTACTTACTGCTCGAAGGCGAAGTAAAAATAAAATTTATCTGGACACAGGAACAAAGAGGACTTGTAAGAAAATACCGCGATGAATTTTTCGGTGATGATGAATTACTCGCCAAAAGTTTAAGACGATCTTCTGCGGTGGCAATGACTGACTGCCTGCTATATACAATCAGTAAAAAAGAACTTGAATATATGGCTGCACTAAGTAAACCGATGTTGAACAATCTTGGACTTCCTGAAACAGCAACTGACCTGTATAATTATTCCGACCAGACAAAACTTGAACTAAAAACCACGACTGAAAAAATCGGTTTGGATTTACCCGAGACGGATATTTCTGAAATTGAAAAGTATGATGTCTCTCCTGTTGAAATTCCGGAAGTATCGTCAAACATTAATCTCGATGATTACTCAACCAATTTGCCTGAACTTAGTATTCATCCTGGAATAAATAAGGAAGATTTTTTCAAACAGGAATTACTTGATGAACCTGACGACGAAACAAGTATAAAATTTGCAGATACAGTTGAACAGGAAAAAAATGACAATACAAGTTTTGACTTTCCTGAAAAAAATGAACCTGCCGTTACGGATGACATCAATATTAATCAACCGGAAAAAATTAACGATTTAGCATCTCCGCCTTTTAACCAGGAACCGGAACAAAGTGTTGAAACGGATGATGAAATAATAATTGATGATGATCTTTATATAAAAATACATTCAGGATTAAATATTGAAGAAACTCTAAAAAGTATAATCCAGGTTGCTAAACATGTAACAACCGCCGACAGAGGGATAATATTTGTTTCAGAAGAACTTCAAAATAAGTTGGGAGAAGTACTTTCGGGCAATTCCTTGTCAAATGATATTGCAATTCCTGACAATCAGTCCTTGTCCTGGTCATCGTTTATTAACGGCGAAGTTATAATCAACAATACAATTACTGCAAATGATTCTATTATCCGTAAAACAGATCTTCCTGAGAATTATAAGATCGTTAACACAATTTGTTTTCCCTTAACTGCTGATTCAACCCGAACAATTGCCGTATTGCAGTTGTTCAATCATAGCAAAGGTAATTTTACAACAGCGGATGAAAAAAAATTAAATGCTCTTTCAAAACATTTTGTCAGTGCTATCAGCAGGTCACTCTCTTCTGATGATTTGATTAATGATAAAAGACTTTCAAACCTCAAGGATATTTCAGGGTTTTTAGTATCAGATATAAAAACACCTATACTAACTATTAAACATTACGCTTCGTTGTTAAAGAAGCAAAATTTTTCGCCTGAAGCCAATACAATTCTTGATATGCTTACTTACCAGGCAAACTCTGTTATAGACCTTGCCGAAACAACGATGGATTTTGTTTATAACAGGAATCAACTGACAACAGAAACCCGGCCGCTTAGTAACACTATTGATGAAATTCTTATACTGCTTTCGGACTATGTTGAATTGAGAAATGTAAAACTTTTTAAGAAGATAGAAACAAATGCAAAAGTTGAGATGGATAGAAAAGCATTATACCAGGTTTGTTTTCAATTGATAAAAAACAGTTGTGATGCAATGCCTGCGGGAGGAAATATTTTTGTAACATGTAATTCCGATGATGAGTATGCAAGAATTGATATAAGAGACGAAGGGCCAGGGATACCTGTAAATATAAAAGAAAATCTTTTTGATATGTTCGTCACATCAGGTAAACCAGGCGCTTCCGGAATAGGACTTGCAGTTGCTAAAAAGATAATAACGGGACTTAACGGAACGATCAGCGTTCAAAGTAATCGAGGTGAAGGGACAACATTTAATATCCTATTACCTGTTGCAAAAGACTGATCTTGCTTTTAATGATCGGTTACAAAAATAAATGCTCAACAATCTCATCACTGTCTTAGGCCCTACTGCCTGCGGTAAAACAAAACTTGCCGCAAAATTATGTTTTCATTTTAATGGTGAAATTATTTCTGCTGATTCACGCCAGGTTTATAAGGGAATGAATATCGGAACCGGAAAAGACTATGATGACTACCTTGTAAATGGGAAAAAGATTCCTTATCACCTTATAGATGTCATTGAACCTGTAGATGAATACAACGTTTTTCAATTTCAGCGGGATGTTCAAAATTCTATAACTAATATAATTGCCCACGATAAACTTCCGTTCCTTGTCGGTGGTACCGGATTGTATCTAAGTTCAATTCTTCAAAACTACAAAATGAATAAAGCTGAATTTGATAAGACACTTATTAAAGAATATGAATCCTTATCTACCAATGAATTGAAAGAAATGCTTTTAAAAGTTAATCCTGAATTACATAACACTACTGACCTCATTGAACGGGACAGAATTATTTCTGCAATCGTTGTTCACCAGCATTCGCAGCCATCATCGTCAATAAAGATAGAAGCCGAACATCTGATCATCGGGGTTTCACCTCAACGCGAGGTTATTAAACAAAGGATAAAATCGCGTTTGAAAAAAAGATTGGAAGAAGGAATGATTGAAGAAGTAAAACAACTTCTTGAAAAAGGTGTTTCGCATGAACGTCTTCAAAGATTCGGATTGGAATATAAATTCATATCACAATATCTGCTGAATGAATTAAACTACAACGATATGTTCCAGAAACTTAACAGCGCCATTAACGCTTTTGCAAAACGTCAAATGACATGGTTCAGAAAAATGGAGCGTGAAGGTGTAAAGATAAACTGGATTGATGAGCCTTCATTCGATAAAGCAAGAGAAATAATTGACAGGAATTTATTTGCAAGCTGATATAGCAAAAATTCCTTTGTATGCCCAGAACTATCTCAGGAAATTTTCTGAAAAAGTTTATAATGTTGAAGCCAACAGCCATCGTACCTTTCACAACATTATTGTAATCCCTTGTATTGCCGAATCTGAAAATATTAAGATTGTCTTGCCCTCTTTATTACAAAATGATTTACATTATCTAAACGATACCCTTATATTATTTGTGATAAATAATTCAAAGTCCGCTTCTGATGAAGTAAAAAAAAATAATCTGCAATCCATAAACTATCTGAGAGATGAACTTCACAACAAAAACGATACACGGCATATAGGTTTTATTGATGCCGCAACTCCCGGTAATGAAATGGATGATAAACATGCAGGAGTCGGACTTGCAAGAAAAATAGGGATGGATGCAGCCTTACTTCACTTTGACTATTCTTCACCAGATAATAATATTCTAATCTGTCTTGATGCAGATTGTAAAGTATCAGAGAATTATCTTAAAACAATTGTCGATGAATTTAACTTAAAAAACTTAACCGCAGCATCAATCAATTTTGAACATCCCGTCGATACGGAAATGAACACTGCTGATGCGATAATCTGCTACGAACTTTTCCTGCGGTATTATGTTGTCGGATTAAAACTTGCCAACTCACCTTATGCATTTGAAACAATTGGTTCATCTATGGCTTGCGATGTTGAAAGTTACATCAAGATCGGCGGAATGAATAAAAAGAAAGCCGCTGAAGATTTTTATTTTCTTGAAAAACTTTCAAAGGTTACAAATATTCATACAATAAAAAAACCATTGGTGTATCCTTCAGGCAGAAGAAGCTGGAGAGTACCATTCGGTACCGGGCAACGTGTAGGACGTTTTCTCGATAAGATAAAAGATGAATACCTTTTGTATGATATAAGATCTTTCTTTGTTTTAAAACAATGGTTAGAATTATTTAATAATGCTGAATCAGCTCCATCGGAATTGCTGCAAGCATCAACTGAAATTTCAAAAGAGTTATACAGTTTTTTACTAAGTAATGATTTTGAAAACTCGCTGAACAAGATCATATCTAATTCAAAGAACGTTGGTCAGATAGAAAAACAAAAACGAAACTGGTTTGACGGCTTCCGTACTCTGAAACTTATTCATCATTTAAGAGATACAGAATTTCCTTTGGTTAATATGTTCGATGCGCTCGATAAAATATTTGATTACTCTAACATTAGTAAACCGGATAGAAATATTACTGTTGAAATTCCTGGAATTGAATTACAAAAAGAATATCTTTTTAAACTTCGTAAACTGGAAATGTCAATCGATTAAGATGATAATTAAAACATCACAGGATGAAATACAAAACTACCTTAGCGATGCTTCCAACTTTAAAGGATTTTGTGAATCGGTTTATATCCCTGAAAATATTGATGAAGTAAAGAACATTCTCGCCACGGCAAATAAACTAAATACTTCTGTTACAATTTCGGGCAATGGTACCGGACTTACAGGCGCTCGCGTTCCGCAGGGTGGAATTGTCATTTCAACTGAAAGATTAAATAAAATTCACGAGATAAATGCTGACGAAAAATATGCCGTGGTTGAACCCGGTGTAATGCTTTCAGAATTGCTGTCACAATTAAAGCAGATAAAACTACTTTATCCTCCGGATCCTACTGAGAAGAATTGTTTTATCGGGGGAACTATTGCAACAAATGCTTCCGGTGAAAAAACTTTTCGGTACGGTTCAACACGCGATTATATTCTGGAGTTAGAAGTTATTCTTACAAATGGCGAAGCAGTGAATCTTAAACGAGGAGAAAAATTCGCCGATGGTTATAATATTATTTTGCAAACAGATCATAATTCCATTTACTCGTTTGATATTCCTGAAACAGTATTATCATTAACAAAAAATGCTGCAGGATATTACTGCCATAAGAACATGGACATCATTGACCTATTTATTGGTTCAGAAGGAACGCTTGGAGTTGTGACGAAAGCAAAGTTAAAACTTCTTCCTTATCCTGAAAAAATAATTTCATGTGTAAGTTTTTTTATGAATGAAAATGACGCTCTTTCATTCATTAATGAAGCAAGAGTTTTATCGCGTATGAATATTTCGGGGTTTTCCACTTCATCAATCAATGCGCTCGCATTAGAATTTTTTGATAGCAACTCATTAAAATTTTTGTTTAATGATTATCCGAATATTCCCGAATTATCCGGCGCTGCGGTCTGGTTCGAACAGGAAACAAATATTATTGGCGAAGAAACGGTTCTTGATGAATGGACAAACCTTATCAAAAAGCATAATGGTAATACTGAAAATGTATGGTTCGCTTTCTCTGAATCCGAAGCTGAAAAAATTCAAAAATTCCGACATTCAATTTCTGCAAATGTAAATGAGTTTATAACAAGAAATAATTTTCGCAAACTGGGGACGGATGTTGCAGTGCCGGATGAATCTTTCAATGCTCTATATCATTATTCAAAAAAGATTGCTGAAGAAAAAAACATAAACTATGTTGTGTATGGTCATTTCGGAAATTCACATATGCATTTTAATTTTCTACCTGAAACCGAAGACGAGTTTATAATAAGCAAAGAGTTGTATAATAATATTTGTCTGAAAGCTATTGAATTGAAAGGGACTGTCAGCGCGGAACACGGGCTTGGAAAAGTAAAACATGATTATCTAAAACTGATGTATGGTGATGATGATGTTAAAAAGATGCTCGCGATTAAAAAAGTCCTCGATCCAAATTTGATTTTATGTAAAGGAAACTTGTTCAATCTATAATCAGATATACTTTGACACATTGAGTGGCATTGCCATCGAAGTGTGACGGTACAACGTAAATTTATTCACTCACAATATTTTAATGCTCTTAGCCTTACAACAAACTTTTTATACTCCGGAATTATTTCTCCCACCAGCCTCCAGAATTTTTTTGAATGATTCATCTCCTTCAAATGACAAAGCTCGTGTACTATCACATAATCAATTACATCTTTATCAAACTTCATCAATCTTGAATTGAAGGATAAAGAACCATTCGCCGAACAGCTTCCCCAGCGGCTTTTCTGGCTTCTGATTGTAACTCGTTTATAATTGAACCCGAATTGCACTGCTAACTTTGCAGTCCGCACCGGAATGTATTCCGTTGCTTCCTGCTTTAGCCACATTTCAAAAAGATCGGTTACTGTTAAAGAATTTTCACCGGGAGAAATAATGTTCAACACATTTTCATTTAATCTGAATTGATTGTTTATACTGAACATATCAAACGATTGAACAACATTTAGTTTTCTTCCCAGGTAATAAAATTCTTTTTTCTGCTGACGGTTTGATAAATGTTTGAGAATCCATTTACTATGCCGTGTAAGAATTTCACTTATGGAATCTTCCTTTATCCGTTTAGGAATCCGTACCTCAAGCTCGCCCAACACATTTACATACAACCGGATATTCTTACTGCGATTATTGCGAATAACTTTGTAAGGTATTGACTGCTTCGATAATTCAATTGTTTTTGTTGTGTTTTTGTTCATTAACCTTGAGGTTAGTTTAGTATTCCATTTTGATACCTCTATGCACAATACTAAATAATAGTACTCCAAACATCGTCATGCTGAACTTGTTTCAGCATCTGACTTTTTCGGTATCAATTATTCATTTTAGTTAAGAAGAAGAACCTGAACCAAGTTCAGGTTGACAAATAGGATGACTTGCACCAGCTCATTTGTTAAGTTATAAGCAAAATGACTGTGCACAAATATCATCATTTCCCCTTTTTATAACTCGTCTTCTCCTTAGAGTCCTGTAAGATAATCCCAAGCACTTTCAACTCATCTCTTATCTTGTCCGATAGTGCATAATTTTTCGAAAGCTTTGCATCGTTTCTCAGATTGATCAGTAATTCAATAAGACTGTTCTCCAATGCAGCATCACCGGTTACAGCTTGTTCATCAAAGTTTAATATTCCCAAAACTCCTGACGCTGTTCTTTCAAGAAAACTTTTTACCGATTTATAAAACTCAGATGAATGATGTTCACTCTCAGCTAAAACCTTATTCACTTCTTTAACAAAATCAAAAATTACGGCAACGGCTTGCGGCGAATTAAAATCATCTTCCATCGCTGACTTAAAAGCTGATTCATACTTATCAAAATCAAATTGAGTTTTATCTTTTGAATCACTTCCGCTTTTAATTTTTTCTTCGATACGTTCTGCAAGTGTGTTCAGTTTCTCCAATCCCTTTTGAGCCGATGCAAGCAGTTCCTCACTAAAGTTAAGAGGACCTCCATAATGAGCCTGTGCAAAGAACATTCTCAATGCTTCGGCGGAATATTTTTTTAATATATCTCTCGCGGTAAAAAAATTGCCGAGTGACTTCGACATCTTTTCATCATTGATGTTAAGGAATCCAAAATGTATCCAGTAATTAACAAACTTCTTTCCTGTTGATGCTTCGCTCTGCGCAATTTCATTTTCGTGATGCGGGAAAATGAGATCATTACCGCCGGCATGTATATCAAAAGTTTCACCGAGATGTTTGCAACTCATTGCAGAACATTCAATATGCCAGCCCGGTCTGCCGTTTCCCCAGGGACTTTCCCAGTAAGGCTCGCCTTCTTTTGCTTTTTTCCACAATGAAAAGTCTAACGGATTTTTTTTCTCCTCGTTTATCTCAATGCGTGCACCGGATTCAAGGTCATCAATATTTTTTCCGCTTAATTTACCGTAACCCTTAAACTTGTTCACATCATAAAAAACATTTCCATTAATGTTGTAAGCAAAACCTTGGTCAACAAGGTTCTTGATGAGATTGATAATCTCGTTCATGTGCAGTGTTGCTTTTGGATAAACATCAGCAGGTTTTATTTTAAGTCTGTGAATGTCTTCCATAAAAGCATCGGCATATTTTTCAGCGACTAATCTTGATTCCTTTTTCTCTTCAATGGACTTCTTAATTATTTTATCATCAACATCCGTAAGATTCATAACGAACTTTACCTTGTAGCCGCTGTATTCCAAAAACCTTCTGATGATATCGCTCATAATAAATGAACGCGCATTACCGACGTGGAAGTAATCATAAACAGTGGGTCCGCACACATACATTCTTACCAACGATGGATCTATGGGAATGAATTCTTCTTTTTTCTTTGTCAGTGTATTGTAAACTGAGATCATATTATAACCTTATAATTCCTGAGTTTTGATGTTCAAATATATGAAGTATGCGGGAGAATTGTTAAAGCGTGCACCTTGTAAAAACAACCTCACCCAATCTCCATCTCCATAAAAAGTTGAGGAAGGAATAGGGATATAAATTACTAAAGCAGCTTCATCAGTTCTTTCATATCCTCCGGAAGTTCCGAGTTGAAGAGAACAAATTTATTTGTGTGCGGATGAATAAATCCAAGTGTCTTTGCGTGAAGTGCCTGCCGTGTCATTAACTCCAAAAGATTTTGTACGCGGCTTTTTATTTTAGGAAGCGATGAACCATAAACCAATTCCCTTCCGCCATAAGCAGGATCACCAAACACAGGGTGATGCATTGATGAAAGGTGAACGCGTATCTGGTGTGTTCTTCCTGTTTTCAAATTCAGTTTTATTAATGATGTGAAATCATATTCCTGTTTTACTTCATAGTATGTGATTGCCTGTTTCCCTTCTTCATCACTTACAGTAAATTTTTTTCTGTCCTTTTTACTCCTTGTGATGAGTGTATCGATCATTCCCGCTTTCTTGTTAAAAATTCCCCATACAATTGCCCAGTATTCTCTTTCAATTTCATGCCGCGAAAACTGTTCGCCGAGTTTTGCGTGTGTCCAGTCATCTTTAGCTACAACAAGAAGTCCGCTTGTATCTTTATCGATACGGTGAACAATACCCGGTCTATCTGATTCATTAGCGGAACTTAATTTTTTTGTGTGATGAAGAAGCGCGTTAACAAGTGTGCCTGTGTAGTTTGCGTAACCGGGATGTGCTACCATTCCCGGCGGTTTGTTCACTATTATGAGGTAATCATCTTCATAAACTATGTCGAGAGGTATTGCTTCGGGTTCGTTGAATTCAGGTCGAGGCGAGATTGGTTGTACTGCTTCTATTATATCATTCGCCTGTACAAGATGACTTGCCTTAACAACTTTTCCGTTCACTTTAACATAACCGGCTTCGATCAGTTTCTGAACTTTAGATCTTGTTGCGTTCTCAATTGTGTTGGTAAGAAAAAGATCTATCCTTTGCGGACGTTTACCATCCGGCAGCTCAAAACGGAATTTCTTTTCCTTTATCAGGTTGGTCATTTGCTGAATCGTTTTTTTCTGTCAGATCATTTTTTGAATCAACTGTTTCTTCGATAGTCTGAGATGATGAATTTGATTCATTTATTATTTCATCTGCTGCACTTTCAACAGCAGGTTCAGATTCTTCAACCGCTTTATTATGATGTTTGTAGAATGTGATAAGTATAAGTACACCGATAGTAACCGCAGCATCAGCAATATTAAATATGGGCCAGCGGTCATAACTTCTGCCTAAAATTGTAACATCAAAAAAGTCAAAATCTAAAAAGTCAACAACTCTTCCGTAGAATAGACCGGCATAATCAAACCATACTCCGTAAAATATCCTGTCAATAAGATTTCCTACAGCTCCGCCAAGTATAAATGCAAGTGCAATTCTTAAACTAAGTTTTTGTGTTCGGACAACAAATATGTAGATAACAAGACCTATACTGGCAACAAGTGAAAACAGGGAAACATAAAATTTCCAGTTTAAACCAGGATCAAACCCGAATGCCATACCGGGGTTTTCTATAAATGTAAGTCTGAAAAAATCTCCCAGCACAGGAATTCGCTGTCCGTGGTACATTCCTTCGTAATTAAGATTAATAAACGGAATTGAAAATCCTTTAACGAGAAGTTTTGTTACCTGGTCGATAAGAACAACGAAGAAGGATAAATATAATACTCTCAAATCAGTCCTGGTTTTCTGTAACTATGTTTGATTCGTCAACTGAAATTTTTTCTTCCGCAGGTTTTCGCATTGAGACAAGAAGTATGACAACACCTAGTGAAACAGCTGCATCGGCAATATTGAATATGTAAGTACCTATTGTATTATTGAAAAGAAATAGTTCAAATATTCTTATATCAAAAAAATCAACAACACTTCCGTGGAATAGAGGTGTGTAGTTGAATAATAATCCATAAAAAGTTCTGTCAATTAAATTTCCTATTGCACCGCCAAGTATCAATGCAATCGCCAGCCGTGATGAAAATTTATGAGCCCTGATTACATAAAGGTAAACAAACAACCCTATACATGCTGCGAGTGTAAGAATTGAAATCACTGTTTTTAAATCTGTTCCGGGATTTATTCCAAAAGCTATTCCGGGGTTTTCAACAAAGGTTATGTTAAAAACATCACCCCAAACGGGATTTCGCTGACCGTGACTCAGTCCCTGCCAGTGTATTCCAATCGACGGTATTGAAATACCCCTTACAAAAAGCTTAGATACCTGGTCAATCAAAACAATTAGTAGCGTAACACTCAATACTTTCAATTATTACCTTAGCTTTGCAGACATATTTTTCTGCTAAATCATAAAATCGTTAGTTTATTTTTTTTCCTGGCGCTGTTTTATTGGCAGACACAGCTGGCTATGAGGAACAGCTTCAAGTCTGGCTTTAGGAATCAGCGGACAGGTATCACATAGATGCTGTGGTTCTTCAATACATTCAATACAAATACCATATGTGCCTGCTTCAATTCTTTTTAACGCATCTTCAAGGTAACCGAGGAACTTATTTTCTCGCTGTGCGTAGAGAAAAGTTTTTTCTCTTTCCATTGCGTCTGTTCCCTGTTCTGCCATATGC
>JAEXTA010000186.1 GCA_023453665.1 Bacteroidota bacterium
ATTCTCAAACGTCTCTCATGTGTCAGATATAGAAGTATTTGACAATGGAAAAATATTTATGGTTCAATCCTGCCAATATTATCCTGAATATAATTGGGTTTGGATTTCCAGTACAAATGGAAGTCTCTGGGCTCGTTTTAACCATGGTTTAAATGGTGAAGAACTTCTTAAACTAACAAAAGACTCTAATGAAAATTTGTACTTGCTTACAAGAACTGGAACGATATACAAATCTACAGACCAGGCATATAGCTGGCAGATGATGTCACAATTATATCTCACATCTTTTGATTTAGAATGTGATTCTTCAAACAACTTATATGCAGCAACATCTAACTACATCTATATTTCAAGAGATTTGGGTGTCACATGGAATATCATTTATTTTGGATGGACTTATAATATTACAATTGGGTGCAATAATTTAATTTATGCTCATGATTTTAACGATATAATCTATACATCAAGTGGTGGTATGTCTGTGTGGGACAGTCTTGAATTGACAGGTACTGCAATATACGATATCATCGAAGTTGAGAATACAATATTTGTCGCTACCGGAACTTCCTCAGTTTCTACTTACTTAAATGCTAAAGGACTTCAGAGGTCTACTGACTCAGGAGCAAATTGGGATGTTTGTTTTAGATATACAGACAAGTTCATTAAGATTAACGACATTGTTCTATTTGATGAAAAAATTGTCGTTGCTGGAAAAGATGGGTTGTATCTTTCACCCGATAATGGTGTTAGTTGGGACACTGTTCTAATTGGTAATATGAATCTTATAAAATTGGATGGCTTAGGAAACCTTTATTCAACATCAAGAATCGAATCATCACCTTCTGGGGCCTTCTACCGTTCAGTGGATGGAGGTGCAACGTGGGAACAAAGTATTATTGGTGTTAATACATTTTCGGTCACAGATTCAAATCATATTTTTGCTGCAAAATCAGTCCGTGTACTAAAATCAAGGGATTATGGTACATCGTGGGATACAATAAACAATCTTTCAAATTTTCCGGTTACAAATGAACTTACTGGTGTACTGCAAATTCCAGACGGTAAAATTTTTGTCTCAACATATTGGCGTTTTTATGTTCCAGGTATAGGTCCTGTTGATTACACATATCTGATTCGCTCATCCAACAATGGTGAGGATTGGGATATATTGAATGATTTATATGTCTCTAATATTTATTTTTTTGATAGTACATTATATCTCACCACATTCAATGAAGGATTATACAAGTCAAATAATGATGGCATTGATGTTATTCCATTAAACAATGGATTAACAAGTATGAATGTAAAGGAATTGATAGTTACTCCGAACCGTGACTTGATCTGTTTAACTGGGAATGGAATATACAGCTCACTTGATCTTGGAAATTCATGGGGAAGATTAGATCATTCTGGCTTACTGTCGGCTGACATAACCGGCATTTTTTATTACAACGGGAGTTTATTTGCTGGAACAAATAATGGAATTGGAAAGTTTTTAGGAAACCTTGTATCAATTAACGATAACAATAAAGAACTTATTTCTGCCAGCTACTCCATCTCCCAAAACTACCCCAACCCCTTCAACCCGACAACAAAAATAAGTTACACACTTCCCAACTCCGGGAATGTTCAATTAAAAATTTATAATGTTTTGGGAAAAGAAATACAAACACTTATTAATGAATTTAAATCTGCTGGCGAATATGAAATTAGTTTTGATGCAAGCAACTTACCAAGCGGAGTTTATTTTTATAGAATTCAGTGTGAAAGTTTTTCAGAAACTAAAAAAATGATTTTGCTCAGATGAGCGATCAGTTATTTATAAAAGTGAGACTCATCTAGCGTTGCTATTTTATTGCTAAGATGAGTCTCACTTAAGAAGGATATTATTTTTTTCAATTTGTGAAATGCAAGTTCAATCAAATAAAATAGTAAAGTCTCTTATGCAAATCCCTGGTGTTGGTAAATCAATCGCGCAGGATTTAATCAACATCGGGATAAAATCTGTTAAGGACCTTAAAGGAAAAGACCCGCAAAAACTTTACAACAAATCAAACAAGTTTGCAGGTGTAGTTCAGGACAGATGCCTGCTTTATGTTTTTCGGTGTGCTGTTTATTATGCTGAGACTGATAAACCAAAAGCCGAATTGTTAAAGTGGTGGAATCATAAATATTAAAAGAAGTTTTCAGTTTACTCTTCATTTTAATTACAAAATAAAATTTTAGTCTTTTAACTGAATAATTTTATATTTCCATCCTTGTTATTCTTCAAACAAAAAACCGGAGACTAATGTTAGGCATAGATTACCTGCTGCTTATTGCTGCTATACTTGTTGTAATCAGTTTGTTGTTGGTAAAAGTATTTGCTAACGCAGGCGTTCCTATGCTGATATTATTTATTGCTGTCGGAATACTCGCCGGGTCGGAAGGTATAGGTGGAATTTATTTTGATGATGCTGCATTATCACAGTCAATAGGTATTGTTGCATTAATATTTATTTTATTCTCAGGAGGGCTGGATACCAACTGGTCAACTTCAAAAAAAACATTAGTGCCGGCTCTTTCTCTCGCCACAGTTGGAGTGTTATTAACAGCGTTGATCATTGCGTTTTTTGTTTCTATAATATTTCAAACATCATTCTTATGGGGATTACTTATCGGTTCTATTGTTTCCTCAACAGATGCTGCGGCGGTGTTTTCGATTCTCCGTTCAGGTAATGTTGGACTTAAAGGAAATCTAAAACCATTACTGGAACTTGAATCAGGCAGTAACGACCCTATGGCAGTTTTTCTAACTATCGGAACCATTGAACTTTTGCTATCGCCCGAAAAAGGGATTTGGGATATCATCCTGTTATTTGTTCTACAAATAGGAATAGGGACTGTCGCAGGGTTGTTTTTGGGTAAACTGATGACAGCGTCAATTAATTTTTTAAAATTTTCAAATGAAAGTTTTTATATAGTTTTTGGTTTAGCACTGTCAATTCTGATTTACTCTTTGACTTCAACAATTGGCGGCAGCGGGTTTTTAGCAATTTATATTGCCGGCATTATTGTAGGCAACAGCAGGGTTGTTCAGAAAAAAGGTCTTATAAGATTTTTCGAAGGATTAGCTCACCTTAGTCAGATCGCTATGTTCCTGACACTCGGTCTGCTCGTCTTCCCGTCACAAATTTTTGAAGTAATCGGAATCGGAATTTTGATAAGTCTGGTTCTTATCCTCGTTGCACGCCCGGTGAGTGTTTATCTGACACTTATTCCGGTAAAGTTAAGTCACAAAGAAAAACTGTTTATTTCATGGGTTGGACTCAGAGGAGCAGTGCCAATCATATTAGCAACATTTCCTTTGTTAGCCGGTATAGAAAATTCCAATATGATTTTTAATATAGTTTTCTTCATTGTCTTTACATCAACAATACTTCAGGGTTGGTCGATAAATCCGGTTGCAAGATTTTTGGGCCTTGCATCAACATTAGAAAAGAAAAGGAATTTGCCCATTGAGTTCACTCCTGATGAAAAGATGGATACAGAACTTATTGATTTTATAGTAGGTTATGATTCGGAGATTATAGGTAAACAGATTGTTGAACTTGGATTCCCTGCCGACAGCAGAATAGTGTTAATCTGGCGGAACGAAAAGAGCATTGTCCCGAGCGGAGGTACACTGTTAGAAGCTGGTGATACTGTACTGATACTTGTCAATAAAACGAATATTGACCACGTAAAAAGAATTTTTTCTGTTTAAAGATTTAAAATAAAATGCCCGGAGCGACGGGCAGGAACACTCCGGGCTGGGGGTTAGCAATTCTACTATGATTTAGTCAGTTCAAGGTGGGGTGTAGAATTGCTGAGTAAAACTTAGTGATTCACATCAACAATTACCAAACTTTTTTAATGCACTAAAAAAAATTTTTACTTAGTAGGAAAATTTTTTAACATAAAATGATTTTGTCCTTCGATGAAAACTTAAATCGATAAAAAGTTGTAATATTTTCCTACAAACAAAAAAGCCCGGAGTTAACGTTATAATCACTCCGGGTTTGAAAAGTAATTCTACGTATTGAGTTTTCCATAGTCAGTGGTAGGTAGGTTGTAGAATTACCTTTTTAACTCATCAGAAATCTAACAATTAATAAGAAAATTCACCAAAGGATTTTAATTTTTATAGAATAGAAACCTCTTCCAAAAAAAATATTAAAAGAGATAAGAAATTATTTCCATCTGATTTGTGTTGTATTATATTTGCCAAAGCTCTCCGCGAGCAAATCACCCTTTTACGAATTCACCTTACAAAAGCAGAGCAGCACAATGTTGTTCTGTTTGATTAATCAAAAAGGAGTTCATTTTGGTATCAGAAAGAATAAACAAAATTACAGTCTCTCCGACCATGCAAGTTGCTGCTGAAGCAAAAAGAATGAGGTCTGAAGGAATAAATGTTATCGACTTAAGTGTTGGTGAACCGGATTTCCCTACTCCGCACAACATTAAAGAAGCAGCTAAAAAAGCTATTGACGAAAACCATACCAAGTACACGATTAATGCAGGCACAATTGAACTGCGGAAAGCAATTGCAGCAAAATTAAAACGCGATAATAATCTTGATTATTCTTTGAAAGAAATAATTGTTAGCAACGGTGCCAAACAAAGTGTGTTTAATACAATTCTTGCAACCGTTAATGAAGGTGAAGAAGTCATAATACCATCCCCATACTGGGTGTCGTATCCGGATATGGTAAGTGTTGCAAACGGTATTTCTGTTTTTCCTGAAACTTCTGAAGCAAACGGATTTAAAATACTTCCTGCTCAACTTGATAAAGCAATTACTGATAAAACAAAAATTTTTATTCTGTGTAACCCTTCCAATCCTACAGGTTCGGCATATACTAAAAATGAACTGGAAGCTCTTGCCGAGGTAATCGAAAATAAAAACATTATGGTTATATCAGACGAGATTTATGAAAAACTTGTTTATGATAATTTTGAGTTTGTAAGTTTTCCCTCAATCAGCCCGAAAATGAAAGAAAAAACCTTACTTGTGAATGGTGTTTCAAAAGCATATTCTATGACTGGTTGGCGAATCGGATTTACTGCAGGTAATGAACATATCATTGAAGGTATAAATAAAATTCAAAGTCATTCAACCTCAAATGCTTCATCGGTCTCACAGTCAGCAGCAATTGAAGCACTTGCAGGACCTCAGTATGTGATCAATGAAATGCTGGACGAATTTAAAATACGGCGAGATTTTATGTTTAACGAATTAACTTCAATCCCCGGAATCACATGTTATAAACCTGAAGGTGCTTTTTTCCTTTTTCCGAATGTATCTGCTTACTTTGGAAAAAAAACAGATGTATTAAAGATCGAACATTCATTTGATTTTGCGATGCACATACTTTATGAAGCAAAAATTGCCGCGGTACCCGGAAGTGCTTTTGGTGCAGATGGATTTTTACGTCTGTCATATGCAACTTCTATGGAAAATATTAAGGAAGCAATGATAAGATTTAAGAAAGCTTTATCACACCTGAAATAATCCGTAAGTTCTAATTTGTAAGATAAAGTTGAAGCGATCTGTGAACCTGTTCAATCGGCATTTTTTCTCCGGTCCAAAGTTCAAAAGATTTAGCAGCCTGGTGAACCAGCATCTTTAAACCATCAATTGTAACGGCACCTTTACCTGCCGCCATTTTAAGTAAATTAGTTTGGGTCGGGTTGTAAACAAGATCAAATACAATCTGACCCGACGTAAATGATTCTGGAATTGTTGTAATTGAATCATCGGGCTTTGGAGCCATACCAACGGGTGTTGTATTAACAATTAGTTTAGAACTGTTAAGTATTCCGGCCATCGAAGGTGGATAGAGTTCTGCTGTTCTTATTGCGGTGTATTTCATTTTGTCGCGAAAATAATTTTTTAAATGTTCCGCTCGCTGCTCAGTACGGTTTATTAGAAAAATTCTTTTCGGTTTTAAATGCCGGATCAGGGTGTATAAAACAGCCCGCGCAGAACCACCGCTTCCAATAACACTTACCTGGCTTCCGGTTATGTCATCTTTGTAAGGTAATAATGATTCAAGCACTCCATGTACATCGGTATTATATCCGTTTAATTTTCCAAGTTCGTTTACAATTGTATTAACTGAGCCGATCAATGATGCTTCTTCAGAAAGATTATTCAAATGCTGAAGTATATTTTCCTTGTGCGGTATAGTAATATTAAATCCTCTGATACCGAGTGCAATCATTCCTTTAAGAGCATTTTTAAGATTTGCAGTAGGAACATCAAATGGCAGATAAAGGTAATCAAGATTCAGCAGTTCGGAAGTAACATTATGTATAAATGGTGAATATGATTGTTTAATCGGATGCCCCAGCAGCCCCAATAGTTTTGTGTTAGAATGGTTAGAATTCTTAGTCATAAATTAAATATTAATAGTATTGAACAGTTGATTCCCTCAAAAAAGATATAGATGACAGATTCTTTAAATTTCGCCGAGAAGCTTCTTAAATAATTTTGAAGATTTTATTTCAGGATATTCAGCAGCAAACTCCGATTTTTTTCCCGGATCAAGTACGAATGCGGTTTTTAGACAATCAACTGCTTCCTGTGTACGACTAAGAATAAAGTTAATCTTTGCTTTTCCGTAATATGAATTAGCATCTCCGGGATTAATTCTTATACAGTGTTCAAAAGCACCCAGTGAATCTAACCAGTCTCCAAGTTCAAGCAAGGTTTCTGCAAGATTGCACCAAACTTCATAGTTGTCTGGTTCTATCTTCAGAGCTTCGCGGTAACTTGTTGCAGCATCTTTAAGCTGACCCAATGAGTATTCAAGATCTGCCTTTGCATACCATGCTTCTGCGCTATCCTGCGATAATGATATTGCTTTGTTAAAATCTTTTAATGCAAGATGATACTTGCCGGCAGTATCATAACAAAAACCTCTTGCAAGAAATGCTTCATAATATTCATTATTAATTTTTATTGCATCTGTGTAATACTTAACAGCGTTCGGAATATCACCGAGTTCTTCGTAAATATTAGCAATGTTAAAACACGCTGCTTCATCAAACTGATCTGTTTCATGTGCTTTCTTAAAGCAGTCAATCGCCTGTTTGAATCTTCCAAGATCAGCAAGAGCATTGCCTTTGTTGAACCACGCACTTGAAAAATCATCACGTATTGCTGTAGCTAATTCATAACTATCAATTGCTTTTTCAAGCTGGCTGAGTTTTACAAGAACTATTCCTCTGTTGTACCACCCATTTGCACTGTATGGTTCAAGTTCAAGATATTTGTCATAAGCATTAAGTGCCCGGTCATATTGTTCCAGGTTTTCATAGCAGAATCCTAATTCGTATAAAGCTTCTGTGTATTCACAATCGGTTTCGAGAACCCTTTTGAAAAAATCAATTGCTATTTCGAATTTTTCTTCGCGTTGATGAAGTAAGCCCAGGCTAAAAACAGCATCTTCATTTTCAGGTTCAATTAATAGAGCCTTTTCAAGTGTCTCTTTAGCATTGGAAATCATTCCAAGGTTTTCTTCTGCTGATGCTTTATCAATTAATACTTCGGTATCACCTGGATTTAGCGATAATGCTTTTTCATATGATTCCAAAGCTTCTTCAAACCTGAATAAAGAATTGAGGAATGAGCCTTTCCTGAACCAGTATTCTGAGTTGTATGGTGATAATTGAAGCAAAGCTTCTGAAAAGTACAATCCGTCAAGTGCCCTGTCATTTTCAATACAAAGTTGAATAATATCTTCAACATACTGTATTGAATTGTAAATGCTTCCCTTTTCAATCAATTCGCGGCAATTTCTGATTTCATCATCAACATTTAATTTCTTTTCAAACAGGTTTTCATCCTGTGTAAAATCAGAATCGAAATAGGACATTTATTCTCCGTGTAAAAGTTTAATCTGAAAAAAATCTATAACTAATAAAGTATAAATGCAAGTTGATTTTAATAGTGAAATTATTATGCCGGATTGTTCTATTAAATTGAAAAAAAGCTCTGTTTGATTTTGAGTCAAAACAGAGCTTTTTTTTTGATGAATATTTGTTGAGTGTCAATTATTGAGAACTGATGTTACTTTTTCAGCCGCATCTTTAAGACTTTTTGCAACCTCAAAATTTAGCCCGGATTCATTCAATAAAATTCCGGCTTCTTTTGCGTTTGTTCCCTCTAACCTGACAACAATAGGTACATGAACATGCATTTCTTTGGCGGCATCAATAACACCCTGGGCAACTCTGTCGCATCTTACAATTCCACCAAAAATGTTAATCAGAATAGCTTTTACATTTGGATCAGAAAGTATGATCTTAAATCCGTTTGCAACTGTTTCTTTATTTGCACCACCGCCGACATCAAGAAAGTTTGCTGGCTCACCGCCGGCAAGCTTTATGATATCCATTGTGCCCATAGCAAGGCCGGCACCGTTTACCATACATCCAACATTACCATCAAGTTTTATATAATTAAGATTGAATTTTGAAGCTTCTACTTCCAGCGGATCTTCTTCATCTAAATCACGGTATTCCATAATTTCAGGATGTCTGAAAAGTGCATTGTCATCGAAATTCATTTTAGCGTCAAGTGCAACAACTTTATCATCATTAGTAATTACTAACGGATTGATTTCGAGTAATGAAGCATCAGTCGCTTCATAAGCTTTATAAAGTGTTTTAATAAATGGGATGAAACTCTTAAACGCATTTCCTTCAAGTCCAAGTGCAAAAGCTAATTTACGGGCTTGAAAAGGCTGAAGTCCCACACCGGGTTCAATCCATTCTTTAATTATTTTTTCAGGTGTTTCTTCGGCAACTTTTTCAATTTCTACACCACCCTCAGTTGAAGCCATTATTACATTTTTTGAAACCGAACGATCTAATAAAATCCCAAGATAAAGTTCCTTCTTATAGTCTAAGCCTTCAGCAATAAATAATGTTTTAACCACTTTGCCTTCGGGTCCTGACTGATGCGTAACTAAAATATTTCCGAGAATTTTTTCAGCATATTCCGCTGCTTTTTCCGGTGAGGTTGTAAATTTAACACCGCCTTCCAATACAAGATTATCACGATCTCTGAAATCGAACACTTTTCCTTTTCCCCTTCCTCCGGCATGTATCTGTGACTTAACAACATATTGATTAATTCCCCGTTTCTGCAACTGAGAAATTGCTTCATCAAATTCAATCATGTTCTTTACAGCAATTCCATCCTGAACCGGAACACCAAATTTCTTTAGTGTTTCTTTAGCCTGGTACTCATGTATTTTCATTTAACTTCCTTGAATTTATTTTAATTGACTCTTTGATCGTTTCAATAAACTTGAATCAGACTTATCACAAAAAATAATAAGCTGAACATACCTTAATTCAGACAGGTATGTTCAGTTATAAAAATTTTTATTTCTCATTCATAAAAGGATAACGCCAATCTTTAGGCGGATCGAATGTTTCCTTAATTGTTCTTGCGGTCATCCATCTCATTATATTCATTGCACTGCCTGCTTTATCATTTGTGCCTGATGCCCTTCCGCCTCCGAATGGCTGTTGACCAACTACTGCACCGGTTGGTTTGTCATTTATATAAAAATTACCTGCTGCATTTCTTAATCTGTTCGATAATTTAACTATTGCATTTCTATCCTGTGCAAATATTGCACCTGTTAATGCGTATGGTGAAGTTTCATCGCACAGAGTTAGTGTTTCATCAAGTTGATTATCTTCATAAACATAAATTGTAAGAACAGGACCGAAGATTTCTTCTTCCATTGTTTTGAACTTTGGGTTCGTTGTTACAATAGTTGTCGGTTCAATAAAATATCCTTTTGAATCATCAAAATTTCCGCCTGTTATTATCTCAGCATCTTTAGAATCTTTTGCATATTTGATGTAATCGGTAATTGATTTGAAAGCACCTTTATCTATGACAGCACCCATGAAATTTGTAAAGTCTTCAATGTCACCCATTTTTATTTTATTAACTTCAGCAACAAATTTTTCTTTGAATTCTTTCCACAATGATTTTGGAACATACATCCTTGAAGCTGCAGAACATTTTTGCCCCTGATATTCAAATGCGCCTCTTAATGCTGCAACGACAAGTGCATCACCATCTGCTGAGTTATGCGCAAATATGAAATCTTTACCTCCCGTTTCCCCAACTATTCTAGGATAGTATTTCATATTCTTTAAATTTTCTGAAATCGTCTTCCACATATTCTGAAAAACTTCTGTTGAACCTGTAAAATGAACTCCTGCAAGATTCGGATTTGTGATTGCCGGTGTTCCAACCTGTCCACCTGAACCTGGCACAAAATTAATAACACCTTTTGGTAAACCGGCTGCTTCAAATAGTTTCATCAGCCAGTAAGCTGAATAAACCGCACTTGATGCAGGTTTCCATAAACTAACATTACCAACTATTGCCGGTGCTGTTGGAAGGTTGCCAGCTATTGATGTAAAGTTGAAAGGCGTTACTGAAAAAATAAATCCTTCAAGTGGACGGTATTCCAAACGGTTCCACATTCCACTTCCTGAATAGGGTTGATCCTGCATCAATTGAGCCATGTAAAAACTGTTAAAGCGGTAGAAGTCAACAAGTTCTGCAGCAGAGTCGATCTCTGCCTGGTAAACAGTTTTAGATTGACCAAGCATTGTTGCAGCATTAATTGTTGATCGCCAGGGTCCTGCTAACAATTCAGCAATTTTTAAGAAGATAGAAACTCTGTGTTCCCACGGCATTTCTGACCAGGTTTTACGAGCTTCAAGTGCGGCTTCAACTGCCATATCAACTTCTTTTTTTCCTGCTTTGTGATAAACACCAAGAACGTGATTATGATTATGAGGGATAACCATTTTTTCGGTATTGCCAGTTCTTACTTCTTCGCCGCCAATAATAAGCGGCGCTTCAATCTGTTTGGATTTTAATTCAGCTAATTTTTTCTTTAATTCTTCTCTTTCGGGTGATCCGGGTTTATAAGACTTAACTTGTTCGTTTATTGGTTGCGGTACTTTGAAATATGCGTTTGACATTTGGTATCCTTAAAATTAAAAATTGTAGTCGAAAAATTACGGCATTTGAATCTGATTATCAATTTTAAGTTGAAAAGTTCAGCACGAATTTGATTTGATATTCAAATTACTTTCAGATCCTTATTGAATTGTTAAGTGTTTAATTCATCAACAATCTTAATTTTCAATTTAAAATCTGTGTTTTTGCAAATGACAAATTATTACTATAATACCGACGTTAATTTGTGTAGTTCAGTCGAACAAAGGAGAGAGGCTAATGGCATTATTAAAGAATTGCAAAACAATTCCTGAATTATTTTTATTTCTTTCGGAAGAATACGGCAAGAGCACCAGCCGTTTTTTAATGCAGAGAAAAGTAAATAATGAGTATCAGGGAATTACTTATGATGAATTTGGAAACCAGACCAGACAGTTAGCTCATGGATTGGCTGCGCTTGGAATTAAACGTGGTGATAAAGTAGCAATTCTTTCTGAGAACAGACCTGAATGGGTTTATTCTGATATGGCAATATTAGCGCTTGGTGCTATTGATGTTCCATTATACCCATCGCTTACAGCAGAATCTATCGAATTTATTTTGAATAATTCTGAATCGAAGGCAATAATACTTTCCAATAAATTCCAGTTAAATAAAGTTCTCAAGTTCAAAAGTAAGTATAGATATCTTAATCATATTATAATTTTAAATGAAAAGGATCTAATACCTGATGAACCTTCACTTTACACCTTCAATGATGTTCAGGAAATGGGAAAGATTTATAAAAATCATCATCCGAATCATTTAAATGATTCAATAAATCTTGTTCAGGAAAACGACCTTTGTACAATCATTTACACTTCAGGCACCACCGGTGAGCCTAAAGGAGTAATGCTTACACACAAAAATATTTTATCAAATGTTAATTCAGCATTGAAAGCTTATCCGATTAACAAAGATGATATATTTCTTTCCTTCCTTCCGCTGTGTCATATCTTTGAACGTATGGGTGGATATTATACAGCTTTTTCATCAGGTGGAATGATATGTTATGCAGAAAGCATCGAAACCGTTTCACAAAATTTACTTGAAATAAAACCAACAATACTTACAACAGTTCCCAGATTATTTGAGAGAATTCACTCAAAGATTATCAAGAATGTTGAAACACAGCCGGCCAAAAAACAAAAAATATTTTACTGGGCAATTGAAACAGGCAAAGCCTTTGCAAAAGCCAGAAAATCCGGAAGTATTCCTGTTACCTTAAAAATTAAAAATTCATTAGCGGAAAAACTTGTTTTCAAAAAGATAAGAGAAAAAACAGGCGGCAGATTAAGATTCTTTATTTCAGGCGGTGCACCTTTATCAAAAGAACTTGGAGAATTTTTTGAAGCTATAGGAATATTAATTCTTGAAGGATACGGACTTACGGAATCATCACCGGTTATTTCTGCAAACAAAATTGATAGTTACAAATTTGGAACGGTAGGAGTTCCTTTCCCGGATATTGAAGTAAAGATTGCATCGGATGGAGAAATACTTGCACGCGGTCCAAATATCATGCAGGGTTATTATAAGAACAAAAAAGAAACTGATGAAACAATTAAAGATGGCTGGCTTCATACCGGCGATATAGGTGAGTTTGATTCTGAAGGATTTTTAAGAATTACCGACAGGAAAAAACATCTATTCAAAACATCAACAGGTAAATATATTGCTCCTACTCAAATTGAAAATATTTTCCTTTCCAGTAAATATATTGACCAGTTTATACTTATAGGTGACCGAAGAATGTTTTTAAGTGCTTTAATCGTTCCTGATTTTGAAGCAATTAAAGAATATGCTGATTCACATAAAATTCAGTATTCAAATGTGAATGAACTTGCAAATAACAGACAGATATATGATCTAGTACAAAAAGAGATGCTGGCTTTGCAAAAGCAGGTTGCCAATTATGAAAAAGTAAGAAAGTTTGTTTTGCTCGACAAACCATTTTCAATTGAGTCGGGTGAAATGACACCTAAACTTAGTGTTAAAAGAAAATTTGTAGAAGAACAATACAAACATCTTATTGAATCGATGTATGCAGATAATTAATCTGCTCAATTAGTTCGGAGTATATCGACCATCTGGTTATGGATTAATCCGTTACTTGCTAATATCCTCTTTGAATTGATCCCTATGCTTGATCCATCAAAATCAGTAACTGTTCCACCGGCTTCTTCAAGTATTAATTTTCCTGCACAAATATCCCATGGATTCAGATACACTTCCCAGAATCCATCAAACACACCTTTAGCAACATAACAGAAGTCAATTGCTGCTGAACCAAGCCTTCGCATTCCTCTTGAAGCTTTTGTCATTGCAGTAAATTTCTGAAAGGCATTTTCCGGGTTATCACTTATGTTATACGGGAAACCTGTTACCAACAAACTTCTGCTTAATGATCCGGTTTTGCTGACTGAAATTTTTTGTTTGTTTAATAAAGAACCGCTCCCCTTTTCCGCTGCGTACAAATTATTTTGCATAACATCGTAAACAACTCCGGCAATTGTAATATCATTTTTCATTACACCTATTGAAACTGAAAACACAGGGAAACCGTGTGCAAAGTTAGTTGTTCCATCAAGCGGATCAACAACCCAAACAAACTCAGATGATTTATTCAGTTCGCCGGTTTCTTCAGCTAAAATACTGTGAGCAGGATATTTTTTTTCTATGAATTCTTTAATCATTTTTTCTGATGTTTTATCAACTTCAGTAACAAGATTAGATTCGTTTGTTTTGAAATCGATAATATTATTTTTCCCGAATCTTTCGCGGATAAACTCCCCTGCTTCAAGTGATATTTTAATTACATCCTCAATCATATATTTCCTTAATTTTTCTCCGTCAAATATAACTATATAGTTTTATCTAACCTTTATCCGCATCCCAAAATCTCTTTCAAAAAAAATAATTGTTTTTACTGTTTAACATTTGTATGATAATTCGCTTCCTTGAATGACCAATCTTTATTCAGTATATTTTCACACGAAAAATTGAATTATAAAAAGGAGTTTTTGTTGAATAACTTTAGTGAGATAGAAGTAAGTAATCATTCAGAGAATACAATAGTTGACAGCATACCGGAAATTTTACCAGTACTTCCATTAAGAGATATCGTGATCTTCCCTTATATGATCTTTCCAGTTCTGGTTGGCAGAGAACAATCAATAAGAGCCGCGAACTACGCATTAGATAATACAAAGTTTATTTTTCTTTCGACCCAAAAAAAATCAAACATAGAAGACCCTAAAAAAGAAGATATATACCAGGAAGGCACAATTGCTAAAATTGTTCAGATATTAAAATTGCCAAATGGATTAATGAAAATTCTTGTCGATGGTTTAATCCAGGGCAAAATAAAAGAGTTTACTGACAGAAAAGATTTTTTTGAAGCAAAGATCGAGATACTTCTTTCTGAAGCAGTAAATGACCATGAAATGAATGCCCTTGAAAGACAAATGTCTCAGTTGTTTAAAAGTTATGTTAAGATCAGCAGAAATATTCCAAACGAGACAATAACCGCATACGAAAATATTGAAGAAGTTGATCGTAAACTTTTTTATGTAGCAGCTAATATCAATCAGTCAATTGAAGTTAAACAAACGATTCTTCAGAAATTTTCACTCAAAGAACAATACTATGAAATAATAAAAATCCTTAATTCTGAAATCGACATTCTGAAAATCGAGAAAGAAATTGATAACAAAGTTCAGGAGAACATCGCCAAAACTCAAAGGAAGTTTATCATACAGGAACAAATTAAAATTCTTCAGGATGAACTTGGTGATGAAGATGATATATCTCCTGAATTTGCAAAAATACGCGACCAGATAAAAAAAGCTAAGATGCCCAAGGAGGCTGAGGCAAAGGCGATTGAGGAGTTTAACAAGCTAAGAAAAACTCCGCCAATGTCTCCCGAATCAACAGTAATAAGAAATTATTTAGATTGGCTCACAGAAGTTCCTTGGTCAAAAAGAACAAAGGATGATCTTGATATAAAACACGTTCAAAAAATTCTGGATGAAGATCATTTCGGTCTTGAAAAACCTAAAGAAAGAATTATTGAACATATTGCTGTTCTGAATCTTGTAAAACAAATGCGCGGTCAGATTTTATGTTTTGTGGGACCTCCGGGAGTTGGAAAAACTTCGCTTGGCAAATCCATTGCACGCGCACTTGGAAGAAAGTTCGTAAGAATCAGTTTAGGCGGGGTTAGAGATGAAGCAGAAATAAGAGGACACAGACGAACTTATATCGGTTCAATGCCGGGAAAAATTATTCAGTCAATGAAAAAAGCTGAGACAATAAATCCGGTTATGCTTCTCGATGAAATTGATAAGATGAGTATGGACTTCAGAGGTGATCCTTCTTCGGCAATGCTTGAAGTACTTGACCCCGAACAAAACCATACTTTTAATGATCACTACCTTGAAGTTGATTATGATCTGTCACAGGTAATGTTTATTACAACTGCTAATGTACGTTATAATATTCCGCTTCCTTTGCAGGACAGAATGGAGATAATAGAACTTTCCGGTTACCTTGAATACGATAAAATTGAAATTGCAAAACGTCACATTATCCCAAAACAACTCGAGGCCCACGGTCTTGATAAAAAAAATGTTTCGTTCAAAGATGAGGCAATTAAAAAGATAATAACGGACTATACCCGTGAAGCCGGTGTAAGAAATTTAGAAAGAGAACTTGCATCAGTTTGCAGGAAGCTTGCGCGTGATATTGTAATTAAAGAATCACAAAACGGTAAAAACAAGAAAAAAACAAAATATGTGGTTGATGATGCTTTAGTTGATGAGTATTTAAAAAATCCAAGGTACCGCCATCTTAAACATAACAACGAACTAAAAGTTGGCAGCGTAACGGGATTAGCCTGGACAAGTGTTGGTGGTGAAATACTTACCGTTGATGTGACAATAATGAACGGCGGCGGAAAATTAAATCTAACCGGACAGTTAGGCAATGTAATGAAAGAATCTGCACAGGCTGCATTAAGTTATATTAGATCAAGTGCAAAAAATCTTGGCCTTAATCCTGATTTCTTTAAGGGTAAAGAAATTCATATTCATCTTCCTGAAGGCGCAATTCCAAAAGACGGTCCTTCTGCCGGTATTACAATGGCAATGGCAATGTTATCAGCAGTAAGCGGCAAACCCGCTTCAAATAATGTTGCAATGACAGGTGAAATAACTTTAAGAGGAAACATCCTTCCAATAGGTGGTCTGAACGAAAAATTGCTTGCAGCAAAAAGGAACGGAATATCAACCGTACTTATTCCAAAGGATAATGAAATTGATCTGAAAGAGATTTCAGACAAAGTAAAAGTTGGAATAAAAATTATCCCGATAGAAAAAATGGAAGATGCAATTCCTTATGTTTTTCCAGATCAGAAATTGCCGAAAATTTCTGACTCAAAGAAAAAAATAAAAAGGAAAAAGTAATTGGCTGATTCAATCATTGTAAATAAGGATTTGTCTCTTGCTGATCAGTACGAAATGCTGATACCGCAGGTTAAATCTTTAATTGAGCCTGTCGAAAACCTGATAACAAACCTTTCCAACTTTACCGCTGTTTTGAATGATTCATTTGACAAAATAAGCTGGATAGGGTTTTATTTGTTTGATGGAAAAAAACTTTACCTCGGTCCATTCCAGGGAAAAGTAGCGTGTACACAAATTGAAATCGGGAAAGGTGTGTGCGGTACAGCAGCACAAAAAATGCAGACGATCATCGTTCCCGACGTATTTAAATTCCCGGGTCATATTTTTTGTGATAGTGATTCAAAATCCGAAATAGTTGTACCTCTGATAAAGAATGATAAACTTTTGGGAGTACTTGATATTGACAGCTATGATTATAATTCATTCGATGAAATAGATAAAAAATATCTTGAAGAACTATGTGATTATTTAGCCACCAAAATATTTATTTGAAAGTTTGATATGCAATTCCAGGTTACTGCTAGAAAATGGCGTCCAACAACATTCAACGAGGTAGTCGGACAGGAACATATTACATCTACACTAAAGAATGCTATAAAGAATAACCGTATTGCACATGCATATCTTTTTACCGGACCAAGAGGAGTTGGAAAAACTACAACTGCGAGATTATTGGCAAAAGCACTAAACTGCCTTAATCCAAAAGACTATGAACCCTGTAATGAATGTGAGATGTGTTTGTCAATCATCAACTCCCAATCTTTTGATATAATTGAAATTGATGGGGCATCAAACCGGGGAATAGATGAGATAAGAAGTTTGCGTGATTCAGTAAAGTATGCGCCGACAAAAGGTAAATACAAAGTTTATATCATTGATGAAGTTCATATGCTTACAAAGGAATCATTCAATGCTTTCCTTAAAACACTTGAAGAACCACCGGCACATACAATTTTTATTTTTGCAACAACTGATATTCAAAAAGTTCCATTAACCATTATATCGAGATGTCAGCGGTTTGACTTCCGAAGAATACAGCTTAACACCACTAAAGAATTGTTGAAAAAAATTGCTGACTCTGAAGGAATTGATATAGATGATAAGACACTGACCATCATCGCAAAAAAAGCTGATGGGGCTTTAAGAGATGCTGAAAGTTATTTTGACCAGGTAGTTGCATTCTGCGGAAGCAAAATTGATTCAGAAACTGCGGCTGAAATGCTTAACCTTATTGATGAAGATATATTCTTCAAAGTAAGTGATGCGGTACTTCAAAAAGATTTTAAAGTAGTCTTTGATGTCACTTCTTACGTTTATGAAAAAGGATGGAGTTTTACAGATTTACTTGATGGTTTGACAGAACATTTCAGAAATATTCTTACAGTGGTTCTTACCCAAAAAACCGAACTTGTGGAATCGACTGAAGTATATAAAAAGAGATATATGGATTACATCGATAAATTTTCTGAAGCAGATCTGTTAAGGCTTTTAAATTTTATAAGTAAAGTGATCCAGGAAATGAAGTTTTCACAAAATCATAAGCTTAAAGTTGAAATTGCATTAAGTCATATGATTGGGCTGGAACGTTCTTCAACAATAACTGAATTACTTAGCTCGTTATCTGACGACTCTCAAAAAAAAAAGCCAATAGCTAACACAAACAAAACTGCTGATATTGTAAGCGAACCTAAGTCGCAATTAAAAAATGATTCAGCAATACCGGAGAACAAACCATCAGTCAAACCGGAATTCAAAACAAACCAAATTCAAAAAAATCATAGCCCGGTACAAAGTGAGGTGCAATTTAGTTTCGAGAATATCATTTCAAAATGGCAAAACTATGTTGATACTGTCTCCGCAGAAAGAAACCTTGTTGTTGGTCCTGTGGTCCGTGACTTCAAACCAATAAAACTTGATGGAAATCAGTTACTTGTAGAATCATCTCAGTCGCATGCTAAGATTACTTTATCCCAACATCAACAATATCTAAGTGATAAAGCTAAAGAACTTTTTGGTAGAAAGTTATTGTTCAAAATAGTTGAGAGTGAAAAAAGACAATCTATTGATTCGGATTATGATGTCTCGAAACCTAATGATCAACAAGAAATATCTGATGAATTTCATATGGCAATAGTAACTGAATTAGGGGGAAAAGTTATCAATCCATAGAATACTTTCAGTATGACTCATTTCTGTGTGTAACCTACTATAAAATAAGCATTTATACTTTTAGGATATTTTCTCATTAATCCCTATTTTTGTAATCCTATGTCAAAAAAGTTAATAATTGCCATTGATGGACCGGCTGGTTCCGGGAAAAGTACTTCTGCAAAACTTGTAGCACAGAAATTGAATTTTTTATATATCGATACAGGTGCAATGTACAGGGCAATTACTTACATGGCAATGAAACAGGATTTTCTAAGTGACAGAACCGAAGTAGAAAAATTTGCAAATGAAGCTTTTATTGAACTGAAATTTGTCGGTGGTTCAACTAAAGTTTCTATAAATAAAGAAGATGTGACTGAAGCAATAAGAACCCCTGAAGTTAATGCTAATGTTAGTGATATAAGTAAAATTGAAGGCGTAAGAAAAGCCCTGGTACAAAAACAACGAGCGATGGGAAATGGTGAACTTAGCGTGGTAATGGAAGGTAGAGACATCGGCAGTGTAGTTTTTCCCGATGCAGATGTAAAGATTTTCCTTACAGCTACAATTGATGAAAGGACAAAAAGAAGATCATTAGAATTCCAGGATAAAGGAATGACTGTACCTGTTGAGAAGATAAGAGAAAATCTATTGTTAAGAGATAAAATAGATTCAACAAGAGAAGTTAGTCCATTAGTAAAACCTGTTGATGCGATTGAAGTAGATACATCTTATGTAACAATTGATGAACAGGTAAACATTATAATTAATAAAGTTAAAGAAGTTGCCAAACTAAAAGGAATAAAACTGAACCTAAATTAGAATTTCAGCCGCAATTAAATAATATGTTAAACTAAAAAACCGTGTCAATTTTGTAAGCGGCACTACAACGTTGATGCAAAACAATTCAGGAGGACCAATGTCCCAGGAAATAAAAGAAACGATTAAAAAGACAGCGACAAACGATGATTTCGAAAAAGCGCGGAAGTTCAATGATGAAGAATATTCGCGTGAAGAATTCTTAGCACTTGCAAATCTTTACTCAGAATCTTTCAGAGATGTTAAAGAAGGCGAACTTATTAAAGGCAAAATTGTTCGCATTCAGGGTGATAATGTAATTCTTGACGTAGGCTTTAAATCAGAAGGCTCAATACCTAAAAGTGAATTTCATGAAAATGAAGAAATTAAGGTTGGAAGAGAAATTGAAGTAGTTCTTGAAAGCGTTGAAGACCAGGAAGGTAATCTTGTACTTAGCAAACAAAGAGCCGACTTCTTAAGGATATGGGATCGCGTTGTTAAAGCTCACGAAACCGGCGAAATAATTCAAGGAAAAATACTTAAACGAATCAAAGGTGGTATGGTCGTTGATCTAATAGGGATGGAAGCCTTTCTGCCTGGTTCACAGATTGATATCAGACCTATTCGTGATTTCGATGCGTTCGTTGGACAAATGATGGATTTCAAAGTCGTTAAGGTAAACATACCAACAGAAAATGTTGTAGTCTCACACAAAGTACTTGTTGAAGAAGAAATTTCTGATCAGAGACATGCAATTCTTCATGGACTTGAAAAAGGTCAGATACTTGAAGGTATTGTAAAAGCAATTACGGACTTCGGTGTGTTTGTTGATCTTGGTGGTGTCGATGGTCTTGTTCACATTACAGATTTGAGCTGGGGTAGAATAAATCATCCGAATGAAGTTGTAAAACTTGATCAGACTATTAAAGTAGTTGTAACTGATTTTGATGAAGAGAAGAAGAGAATTTCTCTTTCACTCAAAAAATTACTCCCGCATCCATGGGAAGATATTGACAACAAATACAAAATCGGTGATAAAGTTTCGGGTCGTGTCGTTTCTCTTACTGATTACGGTGCATTTATCGAAATCGAAAAAGGTATTGAAGGACTTATACATAACTCAGAAATGAGCTGGACTCAGCACATCAAACATCCTTCACAAATAGTTGCAATGGGTCAAATTGTTGAAGCGATAATTCTTTCACTTGATAAAGAGGAAAAGAAAATATCACTTGGTATTAAACAGCTTGAACCGGATCCATGGGAAACTTTAATGCTTAAATATCCTGTTGGTTCAAGACATACAGGCATTGCTCGTAATCTTACAAACTTTGGTGTATTTGTTGAACTTGAACCTGGTGTAGATGGTCTCGTTCATATTTCTGACTTATCATGGACAAAGAAAATCCGTCATCCCGGTGAAGTAGTAAAGAAAGCAGAAAAACTCGAAGTATTAGTTCTTGGTGTTGACGTTGAACAAAGAAAAATTTCTTTGGGTCATAAGCAGATTACAGATAATCCATGGGATCATTTTGAAAAACAATACTCTGTTGGTTCAACAACAGATGGTAAAGTTGTCAGAATAATAGAAAAAGGATTAATTGCTGAACTGCCTGGTAGTGTTGACGGATTTGTTCCGGCTACACAACTATCAACTTCAAAAATTAAAAATGTAGCTAACCACTTCCCTGTTGATTCAGTTATTCCATTAAAGGTAATTGAATTTGACAAAGAGAATAAGAAAATCGTGATGAGTGCTACTGCTGCATTAAAAGAAAAATCAGAAGACGAAATCAAAGCTTACCTGATCAATCATAAACTTGATAAAATTTCAGTACAAGAAATTTTAACATCTGAAACAGGAACTGTTGATACTTCCGACTTCCCTATTTTTGAAGTAACAGATGAAAATCCTCCTCAGGCAGATAAAAATAACTGAGGCAAAAAAAATAGTTGATTAAAGAGCGAGTGAATTACCCGCTCTCTTTTTATTAAACAGAAATGAAAAAAACAGTTGCATTACATACGCTCGGATGTAAATTAAATTTTTCGGAAACGTCTACGATGGGGAATGACTTTTTGAAAAACGGTTATACAATTGTTGGCTTCAATGAAGTTGCCGATGTGTATGTCCTTAATACTTGCACTGTTACTGAAAATGCTGAAAAAGAATGCAGACAAATTATTCGCAGAATACAAAGG
>JAEXTA010000215.1 GCA_023453665.1 Bacteroidota bacterium
ATCATAGTCAGCCAGAACTATTCTTGGTGATACTCCTAATGGTTCTGAATAAGGGAAACCTGAGCCATACTGCCAGCGAATTCCAACATCAAACCAATCGTTGAACTGATAGTTAAGCACGACATTAATCGTATGTCTCTGATCAAAACGAAAAGGTCTTTTTTCACCCGGCTCAAAGTGATCTGCAAATGCTAAAGCATACGAAATCCATCCGGAAATTTTTGAACCTCGTTCAACATTTTTTTTTGCAAGTAATACTTCTAATCCGTACGCTTCACCTTCGGAATAATTTACTGGAATTTGTGTTAATGAATCACCGCTGAATGCAACAGGCTGTGTCCAGCCGCTTGCGTACCGTGGATCTTGACCCGGGACTATTTCTGTATGATAAACTTTACCTTTAACTACTTTCTGTTCCATCATATCTGTGAAATCTTTATAATATCCTTCAAGTCTGACACTCCATTCACTGGTTAACCAGTTCTCAACACCTAAAACATAATGAACAGCTTTTTCTGCGTTAAGGACGTGAGTGTATTCATCATTAAGATCGTAAAGAACATTCCGGTCACGTAGTCTTTCATAACCCGGTGATTGATAATAAATACCCCATACTGCTCTTAATGTTGTAAGATCATCAAGAGCATATGCTAATGAGAATCTCGGAGCAATATATGATTTATCGAGTATCGCATAATGATCAAATCTCAGGCTCGGTTGAAAATTGAAATTATCAGTTAGGGCAAAGTTATTCTGAATATATGCACGGTAACGGTTGTAGTTTTTAACATCGCGTAAATCACTCAACACAGCCCTGAACTGCGGATTGGATGCAAAGAAAGCTTCAAGTTCAGGATCAATTTCAAAATTAAAATTTAACGTTGTCTGCATCAGATCCATACCTGCACCTGCTTCAAAAGTATTTTTACCCCACAGGTAAGTGAACCGGTCATCGAATGCAAATTTTCTATATGAAAAATCGCCGTTGAATTTAAAGCCTAACAAATATGGTGAAAGAGTATCAGGAATTGTTTCTTCAAAATCTTTTCTGTTAAGTGATGGATCAAGTACTTCGGAATCAAAATCAGTTACACCGCTGTTGCGGTACCATGAAAAAACAAATTTATTAAAATATTTTGTCGTTGGAGCGTAATGCCAGCCGAAACTCAGCACATCATTTTTAGTAACATTGTAAACACCAATGCTGTCAGGAGTATTTCTATCTTTTCCACTTACAACATCAACGCCATCGCGGGAATAGATACCGTTAAATAAAAATTTATGACCTTCATAAGGACCAATAACAAGTTTACCCTGGAAGTCATAAAAATTCGGGAAGGTTGTGTTCTCATCAACAAGTCCAGCACTTTTTACAAATGGTTCAATTATCAAGTCATAGTATGTTCTTCTTGAATTGACTAACCAGCTTCCTCTTAAGTTGAAAGGATTTTTACCTTCAAGTACAACATTCGCGTCGACTATTGAAGCATTTATCCTGCCTGAAAAATATTTTTTATCCGTTCCTTCACGATTAGTTACGTCAAGCACAGCAGAAAGTCTGTCGCCGTATTTTGCGGGAAAGCCTCCGGTTATCAAATCAATATTTGATACTGCATCGGGATTAAACATGCTAATCACACCATACAATCTGTATGGATTAAATATCTCAACATCATCCATTAAAATTAAATTCTGATCGGGACCGCTGCCTCTAACAACAAGCTGCGATGAAAAATCACTCGGGGCTAAAACACCGGGAAGTGATTGAAGCGTTCGCATTACATCTTCAACAGCGCCGGGAAGTATTTTTGCATGCCGCGGATCAAGATCTATCAGGCTCGTTCTTGTGTCAGACTGTTCCTGCTGTCTGAAACCGGTTACTTCAACGGTCTGAACCTCTATAATTTTCGGAGAGAGTTTAACATTTAGTTCAACTGTTTTATTTGCTGATATTTCGATGTCAAATGTTTTTGTCTCATAACCAACCGCAGAAAACCTGATTTCATAATCGCCGGCAGGAATGTTCTTTATCTCGTACCTTCCTTTAAAATCACTTGCGACTCCGATCTGAGTATCAAGGATGAAGACATTTACAGACGGGATCCCTGAGGTTTCATCTGAGATAATTCCTCTGATGTTGCCTGTCTGAGAATAGATAACTGATGATAAAAAGGTAAAAAATAAAAGTAGTAGGTTTTTCAAATAATTTCCTGAATTTTCGTATTCAAAGTTAGAACAATTTTTCTAAAAAAATCATTCCAAAATTGATGGAGAATTCTCAGAAATAAATTGAGAAGAAACTTGAGTACAATCCTATCGAAACTTCATGAAACCCGCTGTCAGAATCATCAGGCTTGATGTTGTACCTGTAACGGCTGTAGACAGTAAATGTGTTGAAGAGTCGGAAAAGTCCTAATGAAATTTCGGGACTAACTCCATTAAATCCACTGAAGTTTGTAAAACCATTTATTCCGGGTGATACATATTCAATGTAAGGAACTTCAAAAATGTGTTTGTAGCCAACTCTGAAATAATTTCTTACAGGCGCGTTAAAAATGTGTGAGTATTCAACTGAGAAATAACTCATAGGGTAAGTGAAACTTCCTGAACGGAATGCGACAAGCGGGATTTCTTTAGTCAGGCTGAAATAAGATTCATCATTTATAAATGTAGCTCCGGGTGAAGGAACAAGAAAAACTGTTCCGCCAAACAAACAGAGCATTAAAAAATTTGATTCACTTTCAACCTGTAATTCATAAGGTAGATTCACCTCACTGAGCTCGCTTTTAAACACATTTCCTATAGAATCTTCTACAATTATCTGAAATGGAATGTTTGTGCCGCTTAATTTCAGATCAGAAAGTACGACTTCAAGCCGGTGACTGTCGTTCAGGTCTTCAGAAACTTTGTATTCATACTGTTTGTCAAGAATAACTTTTGATCTGCAGACATCGCTTGTAAAAAAAGTAAGTTTGAAAGTGTTAGGTAGTTCCGGAGTAACGAATGAATCAATTATATATATTTCAATTGAATCGGCTTGAGTTTCCTCAGATTGACAGAACACAGTAATGTTGAGTGTTAATAAAATTGTTATGAGAGATAATATTCTATACATATTGAAAATACTTTTTAGTTAAGTGCGTTAATAATATCATCAATTAGATCTTCTACGTCTTCAATCCCGACAGAGAAACGAACAAGCGAATCGGTTAATCCGAATTTTTCTTTTTCTTCTTTCGGAACCGAACCGTGCGTCATACTTGAGGGATGACTTATCAGACTTTCAACTCCGCCAAGACTTTCTGCAAGAGTAAATATCTTTACGTTCTTCAAAAGTTTTTTTGCTTTATCCTCATCACCAAAGTCAACAGATATCATTCCGCCAAAACCACGCATTTGTTTTTTAGCAAGTTCGTGCTGCGGATGATCTTTTAGTCCGGGATATATAACTCGTTTAGCAATTCCGGATTTAGAGAGAAACTCGGCAATAGTTTTTGCATTCTCTTCATGTTGTTTCATTCTGACAGCAAGTGTTTTAGTTGAACGAAGTACAAGCCAGCAATCAAATGGTGATGGCACTCCGCCAGCAGCATTCTGAATATATCGTAATCGTTCATGATATTTATCATTATTTGTTACAAGCATTCCGCCGATTATATCGCTGTGACCGTTAAGATATTTTGTTGCGCTGTGAAGAACTATATCAATTCCAAAGTCAATAGGATTTTGGAAGTAAGGACTCATAAAAGTATTATCACAAACAGATATGAGATTATTGTCTTTACAGATATCAGCAACTGCTTTTAAGTCAGTAAGTATAAGCATTGGATTTGTCGGCGTTTCAACAAAAACCATTTTTGTTTTTTGTTTAAGAACAGAAATGATGTTTGCCGGATCACTTGTATCAACCCACGAGAATTCAATTCCAAAATCTTTCATTACTAATTCGTACAACCGATAAGTTCCGCCGTAAACATTGTTCGACATAATAACGTGATCACCTTTTTTTAACAAGCTCATCAATGAATGAGTAGCTGCAAGACCTGAACTGAATGCAATCCCGTACTTTCCTTTTTCAAGTGTTGCAATATTTTTTTCAAGAGCTGCTCGTGTCAGATTATGAGTACGACCATATTCAAATCCTTTATTCTTACCGAGTTCTTCCTGTGCGTAAGTTGAAGTTTGGTAAATAGGAGTAATCACTGCTCCTGTTGTAGGATCAGGAATCTGTCCTGCGTGAATAGCGTCTGTTGAAAATCCCATACTAGTATTTCTTTATTTATTGTTGTTAAAATGAACACTGAATAATGAACAAGGAATTATGAATTTCGAATTTAAAATACAAACTTCATTTTGATTTTTGATTGTTCTTCTTTGCTGTTTCAATACTCTTTACAAAAATTGAAATAAGTTCATTACACTCTGCAATTGTTGAATCAATTATTTCAGGTTTTTCAGTTAACGGAACTCTTCTAATAATTTTTAATGATACCAATGTCTCACGCAATTCTTTTAACAATACTTTAAGTTTATGTACAAAATCATTTCTCGATTCAGCATTTTGAGCTTCGCCATATTGAAGTGCGGGTGAAGTCCCGGATCGAACTATTTGACCTGCAATATGATTTCCTGCTCTGGTGTTAATTAAACTTTCTGAAATGCGAATAATAGTTATAGAAAATTCTATCAGTTTTTCTTCCAGATCATATTTCTTATTCGAATTCATAATTCAGTTTTAATTTCATCATTCGATATTCCTTGTTCAGTATTCGATATTCAAAAAATCTTGTCACGACTGAATGTTAATTAAGTCATACCTTGTTATGATATCCGTCACCAATCCAAAATCACTCACAAGTATTGCCGAATTTGTTTTAAGATAATTTTTTACTTCTTCAATTTCGGTTTTTGCCTCGAGAATTGGAAGTGATTCTTCCATCACCTCTTTTATGGATGAATTATATAACAACGGATTCTCAACCATTTTCGTAAGCAGTCTGTTCTCTCTTATACAGCCGATAGATTGTCTTCCCTGCATTACCGGGATCTGTGAGTAACCTGTTTTGCTGATGAGATTCAGTACATCTTTTACTGTATCGATTTCCTTTACAGAAATTATTTCCTCAAAACCTTTTTGCTTTTTGATATCTGAAAGATCGCGGAGTGTCCGTACTTCAGGCTCAAGCATACGGTTTTGTTTGAGCCACTCAATGTTGTGCATCTTTGATAAATATCTTTCTCCTGTGTCACAAACAATAAAAACGACAACATCCTTTTCACTTAAGTTTTTTGAAACTTCAAGTGCAACGTGAACAATTGTTCCTGTACTTCCGCCGACAAATATTCCTTCTTCTTTAGTTAATCTTCTTGCTGCAGCAAATGATTCCTTATCACTTATATTATAAATTTTATCGATGTACTGGAAGTGTACGTTTTCCGGAAGACAATCCTGACCGATACCTTCAACAAGATAAGGCGTACCTTTAATTATCTCGCCTGTCTCTTTATAATGTTTAAATATTGAACCGAGAGGATCAGCAGCGATAACTTTTATGTTCGGATTTTTTTCTTTTAGATACCTTCCTGTTCCGCTTATCGTTCCGCCTGTTCCTATGCTTGAAATAAAATTAGTGATCTTTCCTTCAGTCTGCCGCCACAATTCCGGTCCGGTTGTTCTATAGTGAATTTCAGGATTAGAAGGATTCGAATACTGGTAAGCAAAAAATGAATTCGGAATTTCTTTATGAAGACGCTTTGCAACATTCACATAATATTCTGGATCATTAGGATCAACTGCTCTTGAAACAACAATCACTTCCGAACCAAGCGCGCGCAGGTAATTAATTTTTTCTGCACTGACTTTATCAGTCACAACAAAGATACATTTATAACCGCGCACTGCTGCTGTTAATGCAAGCCCGATTCCGGTATTACCGCTTGTCGCTTCAATA
>JAEXTA010000002.1 GCA_023453665.1 Bacteroidota bacterium
GGGTAAAGCTTTATTACTTATGGCTGAGCGATTTCCTCAAAGCAGATTTACAGGATACGACCTGAGCGAAGAAGCAATAAACACCGCAATAAAAGATGCGGAAAAACTGCAACTGTCGAACGTTCGATTTGAAGTAAAAGATCTTACTGATTTTCATATTACTTCACTTGAAAATAAATATGATTTCATCACAACATTTGATGCAGTACACGACCAGGCAAGACCGGATAATTTACTCGCCGGAATATTTAAATCTTTAAAGGAGGATGGTACATACCTGATGCAGGATATTGCTGCCTCAAGCGAACATCATAAAAACTTTGACAGACCGCTTGCACCGCTATTATATACCGTGTCAACAATGCATTGTATGACAGTTTCCCTTGCTCAGAACGGAATGGGGCTTGGTACAATGTGGGGCAGGGAAACAGCTGTAAAAATGCTTGCTGAAGCAGGATTCCGGAACATTGAAATAAAAAGTTTTGAACACGATTTCCAGAATGAATATTACATAATAAGAAAGGATTAGATAAGATGAATATAAAATCAAATATAAGTAACTGCGTTTACTGTGTACTTGCTTCGTCATTACTTTCGGCGCCTCTGCTTTTTTTATACACGCTGGCAGTACATAAGAAAAATTTATGGCAGATTTTAGTGAGTAATGTATCAGCAATAATAAATTAAATTCAGTTTATGATAAAAGCAGATATAACCAGCATCAAGACGGAGAGACATAATAATCAGCTGCTCTCCGTCCTGTTATTCACTTTATCCGGATAGCTGTTTTCGATATTCCACCCATCATTTGCATCCTTTATATCAAACCTATTTATCATTATCTTTCTCACGTTAATTTTCAGTAAAAGGATAAACATGATCAAACTCTCATCCTCAAGATTGAACACATTAAAAAATAATTTTAAAGGAAAAAAAATAGCTGTAGTAGGCGATATGATGCTTGACTGCTATTTCTGGGGAGATGTAAAAAGAATATCACCCGAAGCACCGGTTCCTGTTGTTGAAGTTGAAAATGAATTTTTCAGGTTTGGCGGTGCGGCAAATGTTGCTTTGAATATTCTAAAACTGAAATGCAAACCCGTGCCAGTTGGAATTATCGGCTATGATACATTCGGAACAATTTTTACTTCTTTAATGAAAGAAAATAAAATTTCTGCAGAAGGAATTCTGATAGATGACACACGCCCCACAACGGCAAAAACAAGAGTGATCGCTGACAAACAACACGTTGTAAGGATCGATAAAGAAAAAAAAGAATATTTAGATCAACCGATGCAAAATAAAATTTTTAATTTCATAAAAATGAACATCAAAAAGTTTGATGGAATTATTCTTCAGGATTATAACAAAGGAGTACTTACACCCGATGTAATAAAGAATGTGATTGATCTTGCAAATAAAAATAATGTTCTGATTACTGTCGACCCTAAGTTCAATAATTTTTTTAACTATACAAATGTGACAGTATTCAAACCAAACAGGAAAGAAGCTGAAGATGTTTTAGGCATAAAAATCAGAAGTGATAAAGATATTTCGAAAGCAGGCAGGATTTTGCTGGAAAAATTAAATGCAAAATATATCCTGCTTACACTCGGCGCTGACGGTATTGCTGTTTTTGAAAAAGGGAAAGAAGAAAAACGGATGCCTACCAAAGCACGTAAAGTCTCTGATGTATCCGGCGCCGGCGATACTGTTATCTCCACTTTAACTGTTGCACTTGCTGCTGGTGCAAATATTTTAGAAGCTTCCTACTTAGCTAATTACGCAGGCGGAATTGTTTGTGAGGAAGTCGGAATTATTCCCATAGAACTGGATAAACTATTTTCAACAGTTTCCAGAGATACGAAATGAAAAATATACTTTCACGTGCGGAAATTGTTGAAGCCAGAAAAAAGCTTAAAGAAGAAAACAAAAAATTAGTATTCACCAATGGATGTTTTGATCTTATTCATGCCGGGCATGTTGATTATCTTGTTAAGTCACGTGAAATGGGGGATGCACTGGTTGTAGCTCTGAATACTGATGAATCCGTAAAAAGAATTAAAGGAAACAAACGCCCGATCTTGAAACAAGATGAACGGGCTTTCATTCTCTCCAATTTAAAGTGTGTTGATTACGTTACATTTTTTGATGAAGATACACCTGCACAAATTATTTCAGAGATCATTCCGGATATTCTCGTAAAAGGCGCTGACTGGGATTTAAACAAAATTGTTGGTAAAGATGTAGTTGAATCAAACGGTGGTGAAGTAAAAACTATTAAATTTGTTAACGATCAGTCAACATCAAAAATTATTGAATCCATATTAATTAAGTATAAAGTCTAAAGTTACAATTCATTGCAGACTCAGGATAAAAAAGTAAAACCTAAACGAACGCTTCTTCAGAAGAGTGTAAATGTATTTCTGTACTTCTGGTTGTGTGTTCTGATTTTATTAATAATCGCGTTTGGTGTTTCTCAAACTTCAACGTTCCGAGAGTATCTGCGTGAAATGGTTATCGAAGAAGTTAATGCATCCCTTAATGGCAAACTATCTATTGAGAGAATAGACGGCACACTTTTCACATCCGTTATATTAATTAATACATCAATCCTGATGGAGAGTGACACACTATTTTCGGCAAAAAAAATTGAAGTAAGAACAAGTCCATTAAGAATATTTTTGAAAACCATATATGCCCGAAAGATTGAGTTATCGGATGCAAAGATAAATCTTGTGACCGATAGCCTGGGAGTAATGAACATTTCGAAACTTGTTCCACCTTCCACTGATGAGGATTCAACATCATCAGAGTTCCCTTTTAGTATTGAAGTCGCAGACCTAAGTCTTCGCAATATAGATTTCACAATGTGCAATTTCAGAAATCGGTTTAGTACTGCTTATTATAATGAAATGAACATGGATGATTTCAGAATTAAAAATTTAAACCTTTCTTTGACTGCTTATGCGAACATTAAAGAAGAAGAATATGAAATAGCAATTAACCATATCGATTTAGTTCCAAATATTAATGAATTCAGGTTGAACAATTTCAGCGGCAGGTTTGCAATAATTAACGAACATATTGAAATAAAGGATTTTAATCTGCGGACCGGTAACACCGATATGAATTTATCAGCAGAAATAACCGGCTTCAACATATTTGATTCAACCTCCATTAAAAACCTCGGTAAATCTGATATAAAGGTACAATTACAGGCTAATCCGTTCAGCTTTCATGATCTTTCATCATTCGTTCCTTCACTTAGTTTTTTAAATGGAAATATTTTATGTGCAGTTGATCTTACAGGTACTGTGGATGAAGTATTTATAAATTCACTTCAGACTGAGTTTAACGATACTAAGATTTCTCTTAAAGGATATTTGAATAATTTGTCAGATCCGTCAAACATGTATATTTCCGCAGATTTTTATGACACCAAAATTTCGCAGTCTGATATAAACTACCTGCTTCCTGAACTTGATATTCCGGTTTATGAAGAATATGGTGTTATCTATTTTGACACTTTAATATTCAATGGGAAACCGCTCGATTTTAAAACTGACGTTGCAATAAGAACTTCACTTGGTTCTTTTGCAGCAAATACAAAACTTAATCTTAGCTCAGAAACTCCTTCGTATGAAATAGTATTCAGCACAAAAAAAATTGATCTTTCTCCGTTTACAGGATTAACAACAAACTTAAATACAAACGGAAGTATTAAAGGAAAAAACTTTGATGTAACAAAAATTTCCGCAGAAGTTGCAATCGATGGAGGCGGTTCGGTACTGGATGAAATTGTTTTGGATGTTTGCACTATTGAAGCAGCAGCCGGTGAAAGTAAAATAAATTATAAACTTTTGCTCAACTCTGATTCAACCCAGGTTGATCTATCGGGTTCATTTGATTTTACCGTTGCTGATGACCCAAAGTATAATCTTGATGGTAACTTCACACATTTTAATCTCGGTGAGTTGCTTCGTGATACATCAAGTACTACAGATATAAATATAAACCTTGTTGCAGAAGGACAGGGATTTAATCCTGATAGTATGAATTTGTTTGTCATCTCAACCCTATATAATTCAATGATCGATGACATCAGTATAGATACAACGCAGGCAATAGTTGATATTATTCGTCAGGATGGTGATGAAAGAATCATTAATATAGTTTCTGATCTTGCTGATATTACAATTACAGGAAACTTTTCTGTTACTGAAACAGCAGAGCTGCTTGCCGATGAAGCCGGATTAATTTCAAATGCATTTATTGAAAAAATTAATGATATAGTGCCACCGGATTTAAGAATTATTACAGATACGTCAGGTAAAGATGAAAAGAATTATTTCAGCGAACACAATGAAACTTCAACTACACTGAGTTATGTGATTGAATTTAAAGATTTCACTCTGCTTACACTTTTATTACGGGGCAATGAACTTGAACTTGACGGTGATATCAGCGGAGAATTCACAAAAACTCCGGAAGATCTTTTCTTCAGGTTGAATACAAGACTTGATTACATTAAATACTGGTCGAAAGAAAGTGTACTCCTCGCGTCGCAGGTAGATGTTGGTCTTACACTTGCAAATAATTTCACCTCAACTTCATTTAACGATATTAACACAGGTCTCAAAGTTGAAGTGAAAAGAGTATATACCGGAAATAATTTTCATGACATATTGCTTGATTTAAGAGTTAGTAATGAGGTTGCATCCATAAATTTTAATGGCAGAGTGGAAGATTACCTCTCAGCAGGAGTTTACGGCAATATTAATCTTAGCGGAAATACTGCCAGAATAAATTTCGATACATTACATGTTTTGTATAATGATTTTAAAATAAAAAATAGTGGCGTTCTCTCTGTTGACTACTCGGGTGAAAGTGTTCGGATTAATAATTTTATTTTGAAGCCTGAACATGGGCAGCTAAGTCTTGAAGGCTTCATGAACACTTCGGGAAGCCAGAATATCAAACTTATGATTGATGAGATTGATGCAAATGATATTCTCGTTGACATGCTAGCAATGAATCCTGTATCAAGCCCAAGAGCAGAGCTGAATCTTACAGCGATTGTAACAGGTACAAGCAGCAGTCCCGTAATTGAAATAGATTCCCGGATTGACAGCATTGAATTCAGGGATAAGAAATTCGGGTCACTTGTAAGCAGTATTGATTATGAGAATAAAAATTTACGTCTCAATTCATACTTTGTTGACGCTTTAAAACAATTTGGTAATGCCGAATTAAGAATTACAGGAAATGCTCCTTTGAATCTGAGTTTTTCTACAGACGAAGAAAGACTTTCAGAATCGGCTCCACTCAATTTAAAATTGCTGGCAAAAGAATTTAACCTTGCTGCGTTCGGTGATCTACTGCCGCAAGTTGATAAGCTTAATGGCATATTTGAAGCTGAAGTTGAACTTTCAGGCACAAAAAATAGTCTTAAGCCTGAAGGTTTTCTTACACTTAAAGACGCCTCATTCATTGCTGAGGCCAATAACCTGGGGTATAATGCAAATGCTAAAATCACTTTAGCGAATGATTCAGTAAAAATTGAAAACCTTGTTGTTGAAAATCAGCGGGGTGTAAAAGATGGAGGAAGAATAACGGGATCCGGAGTTATAACACTTGATGGTTTAAATATCGGCGAAACTGAACTTTATATGAGTGGAAGTCTAAAAGTGCTTGGTAAAGAATCACGATCTGTAAGCCCGGCAGTTTATGGTGATCTTGTGGTTGCCACAAAAGGTTATATCGAACTTCGGTCAGATAAATCAGGAACATTTCTTAGCGCACCACTAAAAGTAAATGTTGCTAACCTGATTTTCCCTCCCACACAAAGCGCTTATAGCAGTGGTTCAGAAAATT
>JAEXTA010000024.1 GCA_023453665.1 Bacteroidota bacterium
CGATTCAACTGTATTGATCAGCGGTAACAGCGGTACGGGTAAAGAACTAGTTGCCCGAGCATTACATTTCAAGAGTAAAAGAAAAAACAAACCATTCATTGCTGTTAACTGCGGCGCTATTTCTGAAAATTTGATTGAGAGTGAATTATTCGGACATAAAAAAGGAGCGTTCACCGGTGCTATCACAGACAAAGAAGGTTACATGAAAGCCGCAGACGGCGGAACTTTATTCCTTGATGAAATAAGTGAAATGCCTCCGCAATTACAGGTAAAACTATTACGAGCTTTACAGGAAAAAGAATATACACCTGTTGGGACAACACTTTCGCTTCCGGTAAATGTCAGGTTTATTGCTACAACTAACCGGGATCTGAAAGAAGAAGTAAAAGCCGGAAGGTTTCGTGAGGATTTATATTACAGGTTAAATGTTATTGATATAAATCTACCCTCGCTTAAAGAACGTGAAGAAGATATCCCCCTTCTTGCAGATCATTTCCTGAATAAATACCGTAACGATCTTAAGAAAAATATTAAGGGTATTGACAGTGAAGCTATGCGCGCACTGATTAATTACGAATGGCGTGGTGAAGTCCGCGAACTTGAAAATATAATTGAAAGAGCAGTGATATTTTGTAAAGAAGAATTCATAACTCTTAAAGATCTTCCGCAAATCTTCCGACCAAATTCAGAAGTAATCGATTTTACTATAAGCGGATCACTTGAAGAAGCAACCAAAAAATTTGAACGCGAAATTATTCTTAAAGCTCTTGCGGCAAATGAATATAACAAAGAGAAAGCTGCAGAGGTGCTTCAGGTTGGCCTTTCAACATTATATAGAAAACTCAAAGAACTGGATATAAAAGCTTAATTATTAAACACTTTAATTGGGTTTTATTCTCAAACATTAAAATTAAATGCTATTTCATTTTCATAAACGAGAATGAATTAAGATTAAGTTTAAATAACCTTGCCGGATTAGTCCAATTTTCAACCTAAAAATCTGATTTATAATCTTCACAAACCACTTATCTGCTGCTGACTTCTTGGCACACAAATGGAAACATCTTTTCAGTTTTCCCGGGAATACTGTGGAGATTTTTAAATAATAATAAAATGAAAAGTATAGTTTTTTATAGTCCCGATTTCAGCATGTGCTACAGCATACTTATGTATTTGCAGGACAAGTACAAAGTAAGTGTAACAAATGATATTGACGTTGTTAAGTCACTAGTAACCGGCTGCACGGATACTTTGATGCTGGATATTGAACCATCAGGTAAAGCTGAAGAGTTGCTTCGCAAGATAAGGGAAATAGCGCCGTCACTGAAAATAATTCTGACTTATGTTTTTAAACCTTCTTCAAAAGAAAGAGAATCATCCATACGAAATTACATTGATATGATCTTCTACAAACCATTCGACCTGAATGAAGTCAGCGCAAAACTTTCATCATCCGAAATACATAAAACTACCTGAAACGTTTTTTATCTGAATTATTCCATCACATAAGACATTTTCAAAAAAATTACATATTTTGATTTTTAAGTAATTGAATATGTTTGAGAATGTTCTCAGGACATCAATCATCCTCAATTCTAAAAGTTGCGAATTTTATAAAATTCTCTTCTCAAAGATGAGAAGAGCCATTATTTATTGTTGATATTATCAGCGATTTTATACTGAAAGAGATGGTATTGTCTTTGACATCATAAAGCACTTTCAGTATAAATTGATAAATAAAAGGAAACTAAAAATGAAAAACATAATGCTTTATTTGTTGTTTGTTACATCAATTGTTCTGCTATTTGGTTTTGCTTTTTCATATTCACAAACCAATGAACCTGAAGGACAAAAAGTTTTTGTGGAAAAAAAATGCGGCAGTTGCCATTCAGTAAATTCAGCAGATATTACATCAAAAAAGAAAGATGCGGTTGATTTGTCAGATACCGGCACCGGAAAAACAGCAAAGTTCATGACAAAGTATTTGAATAAGGAAGAAAAGATAAACGATAAAGTACATAAGACAGCCTTTAAAGGAACTGAAGAAGAATTATCAAAACTTGTTGACTGGCTGCTTACACTTAAAACAGTAAAAAAATAATCGCAAAAAACTTTTTCACAAATAGAAATTCTCTATGAACGTAAAACAATTATTAAAAAAAAATTCATTGATAAAAAATAATTGGCTCATTAAAAATTTCTTTTTCACGGCAGTTATCGTTCTCTCGATTACAACATTAAACAAAGGTCAATCAAATGACGATTGTTTGATGTGCCACAGCGATAATGAATTGACGATGGAAAAAAACGGGAAAGAAATTTCTCTTTTTGTGAAAGAAGATGTTTTTAAAAATTCAGTTCACTCTAAACTGAAATGTGTTTCCTGTCATAAAGGATTTGATGCTGAAAACCTTCCGCATGCAGAAAATATTAAAGAGATAAACTGTACAAGTTGTCATCAAAAGGCATTAACTCAGCATCCCTTCCACCCGCAGATACTTAAATCAAATGGAGTAAGTAAATCTCCCGAATCAAATTGCAAATCATGTCATGGTATTCATGATGTAGTATCACCTTCAAATCCTAAAAGCAAATGGAACGGTACAAATATTATTTCATCCTGTGGAAGCTGTCACAAAGCTGCAAGTGAGGAATTTGCAAAATCGAATCATGGAATAGGTTTCAGCAATGGTGATAAAAGTTCCCCTACATGTATTTCGTGTCACAAATCTGCAATTACAAAATCGGCGTTCGGTGATAACAAAGCTGATCTTAAAATTGCACAGGAGAAACTGTGCCTTTCCTGCCACCTTGATGACACTGATGTAAGACAGCGTACAACTCCTTCAGCAGGGTTTATCCATGCTTATGATAACAGTGTTCATGGTTTTGCTTTGCATAATCAAAAAAATGGTGACGCCGCCAGTTGTACTGATTGTCATAATTCTCATGAAATTATAAAAGGAACAGATTCACGTTCAAGTGTTTACAGATTAAAAATACCTGAAACCTGCGGTAAATGTCATAGTGAAATTAAGGACGAATTTAATCAGAGTATTCACGGTCAATTTGTTCTGAAAGGAAACAGTGATGCACCATCCTGTACTAATTGTCATGGAGAGCATAATATTTTAAAGACTGATGATCCTAACGCACCGGTAGCCTTTCAGAATGTTTCGCAACAAATATGTTCACCCTGCCATGAATCAGTTAAGTTGAGTGAAAAGTATGGTCTTGCTGCAGACAGGTATAAGACTTTTTCTGAATCCTATCATGGTCTTGCACTTACCGGCGGATCAGCATCAGTTGCTAATTGCGGCAGTTGTCATGGAGTTCATAATATTAAGCCATCATCTGACCCTACATCAATGGTGCATAAAGATAATCTGGTAAAAACATGCGGGTCTTGTCATCCGGGCGCGAACGAAACTTTTACAAAGGGTACAATCCATGTTACTATGACCCAGGAAGATGAGCCGATTTTATATTGGATATCTACAACATATATTTTTATGCTTGTTACTGTTCTTGGAGGAATGTTTGTTCACAACCTGCTGGATTTCCTTAAAAAAGCTAAAATCAAAAAACTTAAACAAAGAGGTAAAATACGTGAAGAAAAACATGGTCATTCCCTCTATTTAAGAATGAACTTTAGCGAGAGAATTCAACATGCAACTATGGCTTTAAGTTTCATTATTCTGGTTATAACAGGTTTTATGCTGCGTTATCCTGAATCCTGGTGGGTAAGTCATATCAGAGATCTTTCTGCAGATGCAGTTGAGTACAGAAGCTGGATTCACAGAATTGCAGCTATTGTTATGATAGCAGTCAGCCTGTATCACATTTACTATGTAAGTTTTACACAAAGAGGCAGACAATTAATAAAAGATTTGTTCCCGAAATACCAGGACATACTTGATGCAGTAGGTGTTGCCAAATACAATCTTGGTTTCTCCAAAACAAAACCAAAACTTGACCGTTTCAGCTATGTGGAAAAAGCAGAGTACTGGGCTTTAATTTGGGGAACGATTGTAATGACAGTAACGGGCTTATTGATGTGGATTTACATTGATTACATCGGTGTGTTCTCAAAACTTGACTGGGATATCGCACGAACAATTCATTACTATGAAGCTTGGCTGGCTTTTCTTGCTATAGTTGTTTGGCATTTCTATTTCGTGATTTTTAATCCTGATATTTACCCGATGAGCCTCGCCTGGTTCAAAGGCACTATTACAGAAGAAGAAATGGCAGAAGAACATCCTCTTGAACTTGAAAGAATAAAAAAGCAGCAAGCTGAGGAAAGAGAAAAAACTTCTTCCGGTAATGAACCGGAATCCTGAATTAGGTAAAGCTACTCTATTTTTCATTTAACTGTGAGATAAGCATGAGAAACAGATTTCCACATTATGTTTACAATCCGGTTACCTTAACCGGAGCAGCAATAGCCTCACTCAGTTTTGGATTAATCCTCTTCCTTTTCATACTTGATTTTTTTAGCGCCGAAGAAAATACCTATATGGGTATTCTCACATACATTATAATTCCTTCTATTCTGATCTTCGGACTTTTATTAATTGCTTATGGTATTTACCGGGAAAGAAAAAGAGAAAAAGCAGGAAAGATCCGCGAAAAAAAATTACCTGTTCTTGATCTTAATGATCCCAAAAAAAGAGCAATGTTTGTTACTTTTTCACTCGGAACAATTATTCTGATGCTGTTCTCAGCATTCGGTAGTTTTAAAGCTTATGAATACACCGAGACTGATGAATTTTGCGGTACTGTTTGCCATAAAGTTATGGAGCCGGAATATACCGCATACCTTGATTCTCCGCATTCGCGTGTCGGTTGTGTGGGCTGTCACATTGGTTCCGGCACAAGCTGGTATGTTAAATCAAAATTTTCCGGCGCTTACCAGGTTTACTCAGTATTGTTCAATAAATATTCCAGACCAATTCCAACTCCTGTGAAAGAACTGAGACCTGCTGAAGGAACATGTGAACAATGTCATAATCCTTCACACTTCTACAATGAAAAAAAGGTTGACCATACGTATTATTTATCTGACGAAAACAATACTGAATCAAATTTGAGTATGCTTATAAAAATCGGCGGCGGCAGAAGTGAACTTGGTTCCATTGAAGGCATTCACTGGCATGTAAATCCTGATAACACTATCTCGTACATTTATACTGATGAGAGAAGACTGGAAATTCCCTGGGTTAAAGTTACTTCCAAAGATGGTAAGGAAACTATATTCAGAGACAAAACGGTTAAGTTCGATGAAAAGAATTTTGATTCTGAAAACCTCAGAACAATGGATTGTATCGACTGCCATAATAGACCTTCACACATTTATCATCAGCCTGATAAAATGGTTAACCTGTTTTTATCCCAAAGAAAGATGGATAAAACATTACCTTTCATAAAAAGTATTTCAGTTCAGTCTCTTGAAAAAAGATATACTACAAAAGAATCTGCTCTCGATAGCATAGACTATATCATTAAGAATTTTTACAGTGCAAATTATCCGGAAATTTATAAAACGCGTAAATCTGAAATTACAGCTAACATTGAACAGGTTAAGAAAATATATTCAAGAAATTATTTCCCTTATATGAATGCTGACTGGAAACATTTTCCGGATAACATTTCACACGTTTATACTCCGGGCTGCTTCAGGTGCCACGACGGTAACCATATAAGTGATGATGGAAAAGTGATTTCAAATGACTGCAATAGCTGTCATACAATCATATCTCAAACAGATAATTTTGGAAATACACGTGTTGATCTGAAAGGATTGAAATTTGAACATCCTGTTGATGTTGGCGAACCTGTTGAAGATGTGTTGTGTACCAACTGCCATTTTGGTAAAAAGGATTGATGTAAGTGTTCTAAATTTCAGGTTTATTTACGGTTAGTTTATTCATAATTTGAAACAGCAAATTTTTAGGTTTCGGAATATTACAAGGGAGTATAAATGAAAACATTTCTAAAGTTATCCTGCTTATTCTTCTTTTTACATTTCACAAATAACTTTGCTCAGATTGATCCGGATGTACAGGAAGTTATTAACCGTGTAAATATTGATTCACTGCTTAAATATGTGAATGAACTTTCGGGTGAAGTATCTGTGGTTGTCGGCGGCGTTACACAGACAATTGCGTCACGTCATAAAAATTATCCGGGGAACAATATCGCAGCTCAATACCTTAGGGAAAAATTAGAAAGTTATGGATTAACAACTTATGAACAATCATTTTCCGCTACAGGAAAAAATATTTACGCAGTAAAAACCGGTTCTGACTATCCCACTCAAAAATATATAATCTGCGGACATTTTGATTCTATGCCAAACGGTGCTACTGCCCCCGGCGCTGATGACAATGCAAGCGGGACAGCCATTGTGCTTGAAGCTGCGCGGATACTGAAAGATATTTCAACCAAATACACTATCATATTTGCGCTTTGGGATGAAGAAGAACAAGGATTAATAGGAAGTAAAGCATATGCTGATTCCGCCTGGAGAAATACAGAAGATATTCTTGGCGTGCTGAATTTTGATATGATTGCTTATGACGGAAATGGTGATAATCTCGTTGAGGTTCACACAAGAGCTTCATCTTTAACACTTTCTAATAAAATGATTGATATCAATTCGAATTATAATATTGGACTTGTTACTTCAGTAGTAAACCCGGGTTTAACTGCAAGTGATCATTCACCATTCTGGACAAGAAATTATCAGGCAATTCTTCTTATCGAAAATTATTTTGGTGATTTTAATCCACGATACCATACTACCGGTGACAGGATTCAATACTTTAACAATCCATATTTCTTTAAGTGTGTTAAACTCGGTCTCGGTACTTTTGCTGCTTTAGCCGATGTGGATAATGTAGTACCCGTTGAGATGATTTCATTCGTTGCCAAATCACAATACGGTAAAATAACTCTTAACTGGTCGACATCAACTGAAGTAAATAATCATGGATTCGAAATACAAAGAATTAAAAAAGATACAGAAGACAAGTGGTTAACAATTGGTTTTGTAGAAGGAAAAGGAACGACTGCAGATCAAAGTGATTACAAATACATTGACAATAAGACTACAGGTTCCGGAGAATATGTTTACAGACTAAAGCAAATTGATTTTGATGGAACATTCTCCTACTCTGAAGAAGTAACTATAGCTTCCTCTCCTACTGAATTTGAATTAACACAGAATTACCCAAATCCTTTTAATCCTTCAACTACCATAAGCTACAAATTACCAACTGATGGTTACGTTGAATTATCAATATTCAATTCACTTGGAGAAGAATTAGAAACGATCGTAAACGAGTATCAATCTGCGGGCACTTATAATATCAGTTATAATGTAAAATCTTCCATGTCCAGTGGAATATATTTTTACAAAATAAGGTTTAATGATCATTTCGAAACTAAAAAATTCACAGTTCTAAAATAACTCTGATTGCTTTTTAGAAAAGAAAGCGGCAAAAAGAATCAATCACTTTGCCGCTTTTTTTATTCAAATAGAGGTTTCCGGCTCAAATTGTTAATCCCTTCCTATGATGTCTTATCCTGAGCCAACTCAAAAAATGTTCGCGGAATTACTAATCAAAAATGATATATTTTGAAACGGCACGCCACTTGTACAGCGATAATAGTTTCTCCTGTGTACGATTTCAATTGCACATAATTTATAATTAGATGGGGTCAGTATGAACGTAATTAATTTTCAAAAAGGAGATCTGTATATGCAAACTGGAAAAAAGGGCAACGTTACAACTCAAAAGGCTCTGGAACATTATAGCCGCGGCAATTGCAAAAAGTTATTAAAAGATTATAAAGGAGCGATCCACGAATTTAATCTTGCTATCGAGTTTAATCCAAAATTTGCAGAAGCTTTTTACAAAAGAGGAAATACAAAATTACTTTTGAATGATATTTCCGGTGCCGAGATAGATTATGACAGAGCAATTGAACTGAATCCAAAACTTGCAGAAGCATTTAACAACCGTGCTTTACTTAAAAAAACCAATGGTGATGAAGAAGGAAGCAAAGCTGATTTTTATACAGCCGGTAAATTAGGTTTTGTTAACGCTTACCACATACATAAAGAATTTTGCAGATAAATAATCCTAACATACTATGCTAAAACTAAAAAAAACTATTGCATCCATACTTAACAGAATTATAATCTTTGTACCGGGTCCGGCTTTTGTCTATAAAAAATTCCCCGCCGGTTATTACCGGGTTATTATCACAAATCCCGGTAAAAATAATCTTATACCTGCCTATGTAAAACGCTGAAAACTCAACACTACTTAATTCCTGCTTTCTCAACTTTCTGAAATTACATCCGATAATAATAATGGCTGTTTATTTTTTAACAGCTATGAAAATTATGATGTTCTACTAAACCAGGTTACGTATGTATTCAACTGAAAACAATATTACTTATTCCAGTCCTGTTTTTATAAAGGTAAAAGACTGGATGGATGGTATTCCAGGGTTTTCTGTATTACCGTATGATATCGTTGCTTTAAAATTTAAAGACTTTGCTAAAACTCTCTCACCGGAAGAGAAAGAAGAACTTGTACGTGAAAACGTTGTTAAACCAAATATGTGGTTAACTCCACTTGGTTTTGTAATGATGGACCGTATTCCGGACTTCATAGAATAACCTCAATACTGCACACTAAGAGCAAGAAGGAAGGCACAATAAACCTTCCTTCCCTTCTAATCCTGTAATGCCCTTTCAATAAAAAAATTGAATGTTAGGAAAATCTTTATCATTTTGAATTAAAGATATATCTCTGACAGGTTGGTTTTTCCACGTAACATTATCCATATAAACAATCTTAGCATATAATAATTTTTGGTGAACGTCACTATGAATCTTGAAAACGGTTTATCGTCCTTATTCCCTTTGGCATTATTTGTAATGATCTTTTGGAAAAACAAAAGCAACGCAACATTGAAAAATGTTCAATCTTCAAGGAAGAATGATGAAACTGAAATACTAAATCAACATTTTGAATTAATATTTCAAAAAGCGAATGATATACTTTTAGTCTGGGACAATTCAGGTAAAATAATTGAAGCAAATAAAAAAGCTACAGAGGCTTACGGATATTCTCATGAAGAACTGATCGGGCTTAACATAAGAGATATACGTACACCTCTTGCAGCAGAGCAAATAGAAAAACAGCTTCACCTTGCAGAGCAGGAAGATGGATTGGTTATTGAGACTTTTCATCAGAAAAAAGATGGAACAGTCATTCCCGTAGAAGTATCATTAGGCGTTATAAATCTTAGTGATAATAAATTCTATCATAGCATAGTAAGGGATATCAGCGAAAGAAAAGTATCTGAAGAAACAATAAAAAGGAGTGAAAATCATTACAGGGTACTGGCAGGCAATATTCCTGAAACAAACCTGTTTCTGTTTGATAAAGATCTGCGCTTCCTTATTGCCGATGGTACGGAAATGCAAAGACTCGGATTAAAACGCGAAGACTTTGAAGGGAAAACATTATACGAGATACTTGATGATGAAACACGCTCATTCCTGATTCCCCTATACCAAAGTGCTTTGAATGGTGAGATTGTATTTCGTGAATTTGTATATGGTTATTTTTATTATACAATCCAGATCAGACCACTGATTGATTCAACAGGTGCAGTGTACGGTGGCTTAACAATTACCCAGAATGTTACCGAACGTAAACTGGCCGAGAAACAAATACTTGAAAACCAACAAAGATATGCTGCAATAATAAGTTCGGCTATGGATGCGATTATTACAGTTGATGAAGAGCAAAGAATAACACTATTTAACAATACCGCGGAAAAAATATTCGGTTTTACTCAAAGTGAAGTGATTGGAAAATCTCTAGAGATATTAATCCCGCCCCAGTACCGGCATGAACATTTTCATCATATAAACAAGTTTGGAAATACAGGCGTAACGAACCGCACTATGGGCAGTCTGGGAAAGATTTACGGACTAAAATCAAATGGTGAAGTTTTCCCGATTGAAGCTTCGATATCCCAGGTGAATGTGAGTGATAAAAAATATTTCACTGTAATTCTCAGAGACATCACACAAAGACTAAAAACCGAAGAAGCGATAAAAGAATCTGAAAACAGGTACAAATTTCTCTTCGAAAATAATCCTTTACCAATGTGGGTCTTTTCCGAAGACACTTTTAAATTTTTAAATGTTAACAAATCAGCAATTGAATCCTACGGTTACTCGTTTGAAGAATTTATGAGTATGACAATTAAAGACATCAGACCGGATGATGATTTTGACAGACTGTTAAAATATGTTCGGCACGACAAAGAGAGACCCCGGTTTGCGGGAATCTGGAAACATAAACGAAAAGACGGAAGTATCATTTTTGTTGAGGTATATTCACATCCGCTCGAGTACATAGGTCATAAAGCAAGGTTAGTACTGGCAAATGATATAACTGAACAAAAACTAAATGAAGATAAAATACATCAGTTAAACCTTGAACTTGAATCAAGAGTCGAAGAACGGACACTTCAACTACAGAATGTAAATAAAGAACTGGAATCTTTTAGTTATTCGGTTTCACATGACTTAAGATCTCCGCTAAGAAGTTTAGATGGTTTCAGCCAGGCACTGTATGAGGATTATTTTAAAATACTCGATGATACGGGAAAGGATTATCTTACAAGAATAAGAAACGCAAGTCAGCGAATGGCACATTTAATAGATGATCTTTTAAATCTCTCCAAAGTTTCGCGGCAGGAGCTCCTTAAAAAAGAAGTGAACTTAAGCGAAATGTTTGAGAAAATTGCAAAAGAAATTGAGACTGAATATCTAGGAAAAACATTCACAGTAAAAATTGAACCGGGATTATTCGTTGAGGCAGACCAGCAGCTTTTAACTGTGGCTGTAACAAACTTAATGAGTAATGCGTTCAAGTATTCCTCCAAAAAAGAAAAACCTGAAATCGAATTGATATCAATAAAGTCAGACGATGAGTTAGTTTTTTGTCTGAAAGATAATGGCGCAGGTTTCGATATGAATTACGCAAATAAACTATTCGGAGCTTTTCAGAGATTTCATTCAGTAAATGAATTCCCGGGTACAGGCGTTGGATTAGCTACAACTCAAAGGATCATTTCAAAGCATGGCGGACGTATCTGGGCGGAAAGTGAATTGAAAATTGGAACAAAATTCTATTTCACATTATGATTTTAAGCAGCCTATTGAATTAGATTATTTTTTTTAGTTTATTTTAGATAGTTGTTATCTAACTATAATTGTTATTTGAAAATTTTGTCTTTGATCATCATTCGAATTTTAAATTCTGCAATTATATTATTTAATATTTGCACAAATTAAAAGACAGGTTTACGGCAGAAAAACTATTCGGGTAATTCAACCTCACGAACCTTTCTTATTAGACAATCTTACAACATCGGGGAAAAATCGTTCATTTTAGACAACATTAACTATTTAAATTATCTCTTACTGAACCTTAAAGGAGGAAGTAATGGAGAGAAGAGTAATTCTTTTAGTTGAGGATAATCCAGACGATATCGTTCTGACAAAAAGAGCCCTGGAAAAAAATAACATTACCAATGAAATCGTTATCGCAAATGACGGCATTGAGGCAATGGATTATCTGCTTGGTAAAGGTGTTCACGAAGGAAGAGATTTGAACCTTCTTCCATCTGTAATACTGCTTGATCTTAAATTGCCGCGAATGGATGGACTTGAAACACTTAAACAAATAAGGATGAATGAAATAACAAGGCTGCTGCCAGTTGTTATTCTTACTTCTTCAAAAGAAGAACATGATATTTTATCCAGCTACGGACTTGGTGCAAACAGTTATATCCGCAAACCTGTAGATTTTAATAAATTCGTGGAAGCAGTTCAGAATCTCGGGTTATACTGGTTATTACTAAATGAATCACCTCCGGTGAAAAGAAATTCCTGATGGATAAAAATATCAAACTACTGCTCGTTGAAGATTCAGTCGATGATGAACTGCTATTAATCCGAACATTAAAAAATTCCGGACTTGTTTTTAATTATAAACGGGTTGAGACTGCCGATAGTTTTACGAAAGAACTAAAGGCACAAAACTGGGATATAATTATTTCCGATTATGCCCTCCCCAATTTCAGTGGCAGACAGGCATTAAACATCACACGTTCTGGTGGATTTGATATACCTTTCATTATTGTCTCAGGCACAATCGGTGAAGATATTGCTGTTGAAATGATGCGTAACGGCGCAAATGACTACATAATGAAAGGTAACCTTACACGGCTGATCAGCGCTATTGAACGCGAACTTAAAGAAGCTGAATTACGTAAGTTTCATAAAAAGGTTGTTCAGGAGAGGGATAATATTTTTAATCTCTCGAATGACCTGATCTGCATAATTGATTTCAACGGATATTTTAAACAGCTTAACCCTGCATGGGAGAGAGTTCTAGGTTTTAGTCTCGATGAATTAAAAGCGAAACCATTCCTCCATTTCGTTCATCCGGATGATCGTGAACGGACAAAAGAATTCTTTAATGTAATTATAAACGACCGTGATTCATTTACATTTGAGAACAGATACGTTTGTAACGATGGAAATATCAGGTGGATGATGTGGAATGGTGCCACTCTTAAATCTGAAGAACTGGTCTTTGCCATAGCCCGAGATCTGACAGAAATAATATCATCACAGCAGGCACTTGATGAAAGTGAAAAGAAATACAAATTCCTTGCAAACAACACTCTTGATGTAATCTGGCAGCTTGATATGAATTTAATAACCAGATATCTCAATCCGGCAATATTCAATATACTCGGCTTTAAACCTGAAGAGTTAATAGGAAAATCATTGGCGGAGTACTGTCCTAAGAACGAACTGATTAGAATACAATCTGTAATTCAGAATATGCTTGAAAAACCGGATGGCCCGAAAGGTGTTATCCTTGAACTGGAATTAATTCATAAAGACGGCAGACATATTCCTGTGGAAGTTCATGGTAGTATAATAGTAAATGAAGATGGAATTCCTCTTGGACTTCAGGGAACAACCCGCGACATTACAGAAAGAAGAAACACACAAAAAGAATTAATCCACGCAAAAGAAAAAGCTGAAGAAGCTAACCGCCTTAAATCGGGTTTCCTTGCTGCTATGTCTCATGAAATTAGAACACCGCTGAACGCAATCCTCGGATTTAACTATGTACTGAGAGAAATATTTTTTGGTAAAAGTGAGCCTAAAATTCAGAAATATTTTTCATATGTTGAGGAAGCAGGAAAAAGACTTCTCACAACAATTTCTGCAATACTTGATTTATCCCGGATTGAAGCAAATGAATTTTCAATTACCTCCACTAAACTGTCTGTTACCAAAACTATTATGGACACATATAACATCTGTAAAATTCTTGCAGAACAAAAGGGACTGAGAATCGATCTTGATCTGCCGGATAAAGATTTTACTTTGAATACTGATGAGTATTGTATCAATGGGATTTTAACAAACATTCTTAACAATTCAATTAAGTATAGTGAAAAAGGGACAATCAAAATTTCTGCTTCTGAAAATTCTGATTATGCGGTGTTCACAATTTCAGATGAAGGTATAGGAATGAGCGAAGATTATATGAAACACCTGTTTGAAACATTCAGCCAGGAGAATATGGGATGGAACCGTAAATATGAAGGCAGCGGACTTGGGCTGGCGCTGACAAAAAGATATATTGATTTACTTAAAGGAAAAATTAATATCGAAAGTAAAAAGAATGAAGGTACCACAGTTACATTTGAAATACCTAAAGCGGAATTATAAAAATCTTTTATATGATTAACCCAAAAAAAACTATTCTTTATGTCGAAGACCTGGTTGATGCTTTCGAACTTGTCGAAGTGTTTCTCAGTGCTGATTACAACATTATCGGAGCCCGGAATAAAGAAAATGCTATAACCAGACTCAGTCATGAACATATCGATCTGATTCTTATGGATATAAATCTTCAACGCCCTTTCGATGGTGTTGAACTGGCTATGCAGCTTAAAAAAGATCCAGCAATGAATCATATCCCGATTATTGCAGTAACTGCTTATGCGATGGAGGATGACAAACGAAAAATTCTAAACGCCGGTATGGATGAGTATATATCTAAACCTGTTTCAAAAGAAATACTTCTCAAAAAAATAAATTCATTTCTTAACTGAACTAATAAAACACCTTCGCTAATCCTGATAAAACTATCTTCAATCTCCCTGTAAATATTTTCAACAATTCCCTCAACTTTTTTTGAAATCAACCGATAATAAGGTGTGTCAAAATAATTTTAGAATGGAAATCGTATGGAAATGTTAGTTGCCGAAAAAACCAATACACTTACTAAAAATGAAGATGTAAAAGTACTCCTCGTTGAGGACGATCTATTAAACAAAGAACTCACCACTATTTATCTGAGAAATGTCTGCCGGTTAGATCATGCCTCCAATGGACTGAACGCAATTGAAATGTCAAACGCCCATCAGTATTCATTAATCCTTATGGATATAAATCTTGGTGCCGGAATAAACGGTATTGAAACCGCAAAACGGATCAGACAAAATCAGTCATACCAGAATATACCTATAGTTGCAATAACTGCATTTGCAATGTCGGGTGATGAGTCCAGGTTATTATCAGAAGGATTTAATCACTACATAGCAAAACCGTTCGAGAAAAAAGAACTTGTTGATCTTGTGGAAAATGTACTTTGTGTTTAGATAGAATTTAAAGATTTCGATTCGTTAATTTAGGTTCCGGATTGTATGAGCAAGGTTCCGCTGAAAATTGATTTCAGCAAAAAAGATATTGATAATAACATTTTGCAGATTGATCCTGTTAATCTGCAATTTGATGTAAACCGCCTGCAAATTATACTGGATACTATCCCCATTCCTGTCTATCATAAAAATGCAAAAGGAGAATATACCGGCTGTAATATGGCTTTTGAAAAAGTCATGGGTATCAGCCGCGAACGTCTTATTGGTAAAACCATTTTTGACTTTGCAGATAATGATTCCGCAGAACTCATCCAGTCGATGGAAGTGAACGCCGTTCAATCGCGAACAGTACGAGAATCAGAAGAACTTTTGCGTTATGCGGATGGAACACTTCACACAGTAATCATAAGAAAAGCCCCCTTCTTAAATTCAGACTGGCAGCCCGGCGGTGTGGTCGGTACAATTTTCGACATAACAGAACAAAAAGCAGCAGAAGATTTACTTAAAAAAAGAATTGAACTGGATGAAATCGTTACAACGGTTTCAACAAATTTTATACAGGCACGCACCGCTGAAATAGATAATATATTCAAACAGTCTCTGCTGCTGATTGGTGAATACCTTGATGCTGAACATGGTTACGTTTATTTAGTTTCAAAGGATAGAAAATCATTTCGTCTCGAATATGCTTTCGCTACTGTGCCGGTTGAGGAAATCGAGGAAATAGACCTCAACTTCATGCAATACTTTTCATGGGGATTTAACAAACTCAGAAATTTTAATGTACTGAAAATCTCTATAGAAGATGAGATACCAGAAGAAGCATTGAACATAAAAGAATTAATGCATCAAAGAGGTATTAAGTCTGTTATTACAATTCCGTTGGTTTTTGGAAATGAACTCGAAGGATTTCTTGGCTTCGAAAGTCATTCTAAAATTATACATTGGAAACGTGAAGACCTTGTACAGATTGAAACCATTGCGGACATTTTCATAAATGCAATTCAAAGAAAACTTTTTGAAGAAGCACTGGAAGCTGAAAAAGAAGAACTGAGTGTTACATTGCGCAGCATAGGCGATGGCGTTATAACTACTGATCTGCTAAACAGGATAGTTATTGTAAATAAAGCTGCTGAAGGAATAATCGGCTGGACTCAATCCGACGTCACAGGCATGCAGTTGGAAGATTTCTTCAAAAAATTAAAAACTGTTGATTTGCACACAAAAGATAAAAGTGAATTCACAGGTCTATTTCATGATCTGAATGATAAAGAGAATGAGGAACTTATTGATCACAGAGTATCGATTCTATCGAAACAAGCAATAAAAAAAACAGTTTCAATTTCAGGTGCAAAATTATCTGACCAGCAAAGCAGGATACGGGGGAATGTATATGTTATACGTGATATAACTGAAATATTAAAAATTGAAAAACGTTTAACATTGTCTCAAAAGATGGAATCTGTGGGACGATTGGCGGCAGGCGTTGCTCATGAAATTAATACGCCTATGCAGTATATCGGTGATAATACTTTTTTCTTAAAAGAAGCAATAAATTCAATAAGCAAGTTTATTGATGAAAGTCGTGATCTGATAAGGGCTTCATTTGAGAAAAATAACTATTCAAACCTTGTACCTGAATTAAGAAAACTTGAGTCAGATATGGATATTCAGTACCTGGTGGAAGAAATACCTGTAGCCATTCATCAGACGCAAACAGGCATACAGCATGTCAATAAAATAGTCCTGGCTATGAAAGACTTTGCACATCCTAGTGCCAAAGAAAAATCTCTAGTAAATATTAATAAAGGAATTGAAGTAACTGCCACCATTTCAAAGAACGAATGGAAATATACCTCAGATCTTGAACTTACTCTTATGCCTGAACTTCCTGAAATCTTTTGTGTTCTGGACGAAATAAACCAGGTTGTGCTGAATATGATAGTTAATGCCAATGATGCTATTAAGGATAATCTTACAAACGGCGAAAATGAAAAAGGCAAAATCAAAATTGAAACTGGCGTTGAAGATAAATTTGTATTTATAAAGATCAGTGACAATGGTTCAGGCATAAAAGAAGAAAACCACCAGAGAATTTTTGATCCCTTCTTTACAACAAAAGAAGTCGGCAGAGGTACAGGGCAAGGACTTTCCATTGCCCACGATATAATAGTTAACAAACACAGCGGCAAAATTACTTTTGATTCAATACCCGGCAAAGGCACATCGTTCATGATCTATCTGCCAATAAATGAAAGGGCTGCAGAGTGAACTTGAAAGTCTTATTCGTAGATGATGAAGCGAATGTCTTGCATGGGCTGCAAAGGATGTTATATCCTTTAAGACAGGAATGGGATATGAACTTTTGCACCACTGCTGCAGAAGCGCTTCAATACCTGCATAAAAAGAAATTCGATGTTATTGTAACAGATATGCGTATGCCCGGAATGGATGGTGCACAACTGCTTCAGAAAGTTAAAGATGAATTTCCGGGTGTGGTCAGGATTATCCTTTCAGGTTATTCTGAAAAGGATTCAATGATTAAGATATCAAATATTGCTCACCAGTTTCTTGCAAAACCTTGCGACGCAAACTCAGTAAAAACAAAAATTGAAAGGATATGGAAACTTCAGCAGAATATTAATAACGCAAATGTTCTGAAAATCGTAACCGGTTCTGTTACACTTCCAAGTTTACCGGAGCTTTACACCCAGCTTGAAAATGAACTTCAATCTTCAGTAATCTCACTCAAAAAGATCGGAGATGTAATTGCACGGGATGTAACAATGACTGCAAAAATTCTACAAATGGTTAACTCAGCATTTTTTGGTTTGCCTCAAACCATATCGAGCCCTTATCAGGCAGTGAATTTTCTTGGTGTAGATATGATCAAATCCCTGGTCTTATTTCAGAATATTTTTTCTTCGTTCACTCAAAATCCTGAGATGAAGCAATTCATTGAACTGCTGTGGAAACACAGTTTTAAAGTTGCCCACGTTTCAAAAGCAATTTTAAAAACTGAAATCTGTGATCCGAAACAACTTGACCAGGCATTTACTGCCGGGTTACTTCATGACCTGGGAAAATTAATCCTGATAAAAATACCCGGCTATGTTTCCAATGTCACAACACTTGTTGTGAATGATAATGTACCATTGTACACCGCCGAGGAAATGATTTACAAAACCAATCATTCTGCAGTCGGGGCATATCTTTTAGGTTTATGGGGCCTGTCAGAACCTATCGTTGAAGCAGCGGCTTTTCACCACCATCCGTCTGATCTGGCTGATAATTCATTCTCAGCATTGACATCAGTACACATTGCTAACAGTGTTGAGATACATTCTAAAATAGACGAAGAATATATCGTTGCACTCAACATCAAAGATAAAATGAATACATACAAAGAAATTATTAACGGGTACGAGGAATTTATATATGAATGACAGGATATTATTTGTTGATGACGATACAAATATTCTTTCCGGTTTTGTAAGAAACCTGAGAACAAATTTTAAAATTACTACCGAAAAAAATGCTCGTGACGCTCTTAGTCTGATGAGAAGTTCTGAAGCTTTTGCTGTCGTTGTATCAGATTTTAAAATGCCGGCAATGGATGGAATAACTTTTCTTTCAATGGTAAAAGACATAAATCCCGATACAATCAGAATAATGCTTACAGGTTATGCGGATATTGACAATGCAATAAATGCAGTGAATCATGGAAATGTTTTCAGGTTTCTTACCAAACCTGTTTCAAACGAACTGCTTATTTCGTCACTTCAGGCTGGCATTGAACAGTACAGGCTTGTAACATCAGAAAAAGAATTGCTGGAGAAGACTCTTAAAGGAAGTATTAAAATTCTAATTGATATTCTTGCTGCAGTAAACCCTCTGGCATTCAGCCGTGCCTCGCGAATAAGTATGATGTCTAAAAAAATTGCCGAAAGAATGAAGATCGAAAAAGTCTGGGAAGTGGAACTTGCCGTACTTCTTTCACAAATAGGATGTGTTACAATTCCGCAGGAAGTTCTGGATAAAAAAATAACAGGTAGACCACTATCGCCGGAAGAGCACAAACTTTTTGCATCGCATCCTCAGGTTGGGAGTAGTTTATTAAAAAATATACCAAGGTTAGAAGAAATTTCTGAAGCTATTTTATATCAACACAAAAGATTTGACGGCAGCGGTGAAGATTCAGGCAATAAGAAAAAAGGGAAATCTCTTCCTCAGCTTGCGAGGATAATAAAAATAGTTACAGATTTTGATACTCATATTGAATCGGGAAGAACAAACTTGCAGGCAATTTTTCAGATGAACAAAGATGAAGGCAGATACGATCCTGATATTTTGAATATGCTTGAATCTGAAATAGCCGGCATTGAGAAAGGATACCTTCTAAAAAGTTTAAATATAGTAGACATAGAACCCGGAATGATAGTCGCCGAAAATATTATCGATGAAAATCATTTAACACTTGTTGCCAAGGGTACAGAGATAACTGAAATATTTAAGTACCGGCTTACGAACATCCTTAGAATCAAAAAAATTATTGAACCCATCAAGTTCCTTGTTCCTTCCAAATAGGCTATGCAATTCTGACACATTAGCAACAGGGAATTTGGAAGCCGGGTGCAGCAGCATCCGGCTTTTTTAAAAATATTTTGTAATTACTAATAATTGAATAACCACAAATAATAAATTATATTTGTCAAAAGCAGGGAGCTCAAGAATGAATGAACATGATGAAATACTGGAAAAATCTTTAACAAGACTAAAAAATAATTTTTTTACTGAGATCAAATCAGTTTTATCTGATTCAGATTCACCTTCCCCAATTCCATTACCCGGAATATCCGATCCTTACACACCGGATATCACCGCAAAAAAAAATAGTATAGGTTATATTATTGAAGTTGAAACACTTGATTCACTTAAAGATCCCGAACATAATGCGATTCTTAAAGCAATTTCAAAATATGCTGAAAGCAACGGAATTGAACTTGTAGTTGTTGTTCCTGTATCCGGTTTTATGGAAGCAGGCAAAAAACTATCGCAACTGAAAGTTGATGCAAGTATCTGGGATGTTCAATAACTCCTGAACTTATTACACATCGACGAGTTGTTTTGAAATACTAAGGTCCGCGGGAGTAATGTAATCGTAAGGCTTCCCGAATTCTGATTCAAAATTAATTTTCTTGAATGTGGTGTCATAAAAAAATCTTGCTGATACCTCGCTGCATGTAAGTTCCTTTGCAGATGTAGCAAATAATTTTATTCTGAGATATCTGAAAAGTATCAATCCTATGATATTAAGTTTATCATAAGGTGACCCGATATATTTTTCCATCGTTTTAGTAATGTCGATCAATTCTGTATGCGACCTTCTTAACCTGCATAAATTAATTTCTTTAACAGTTCTTTTTCTGATATCAAAACCAGTACCCCAGGCTTCACCTACCAGAATGAATTTCTCTTTAATTTCAAAAATAATACCTGAATGAGAAAACTCAGATTTTGTGAACCACCTTACAAGCCTGTCAAATAAACGTGTGTGGGAGAATAATACTAAGTCGCCGGGTTTCAATTCTTTCATAAAATAAATCCGCTCTACAATATTAATTTATTGTGAAATGTAAGTGAGCCATAAATCATTTTTTTATAGCAAAAAATATAATTCATCTTTACATTTGCAAAAAATATTAGTTATAAATTAATTCATCTTCTAAAATCAAAACAAAGTAACTCTATGATAAAAAACACTTTCATTACCGGTTTTCTTTTATTCATCTTTTCTATGATCCTAATTGCACAGGATAATGACGAAAAGAAAGATTCCTCTCTCTCTGAAATAATAGGCGGCTTAAAATGGAGAAATATTGGTCCGGCATATTGTTCCGGAAGAATTGCAGACTTCGCTGTTAATCCACAAAACATAAGCGAATATTATGTTGCCGTAGCAAGCGGAAATATCTGGAAAACAAAAAATGCGGGAACGACATTTGAACCGATCTTTGATAATCACGGTGCATATTCAATCGGCTGCCTGGCACTTGATCCGAATAACCCTTTTGTAATATGGGCAGGTACAGGTGAAAATAATCATCAAAGAGCACTTGGTTATGGTGATGGAGTTTATAAATCAGTTGACGGCGGAAAATCATGGAAAAATATGGGACTTAAAGAATCGCGTCAGATTGGTGAAATAGTTATCAACCCCAGAAATTCAAACATAGTTTTTGTTGCTGCGGAAGGTTCGGTGTGGGGACCCGGCGGTGAAAGAGGTTTATATAAAACTATTGACGGCGGAAAGAATTGGAAAAAGGTATTAGACATAAGTGAAAACACAGGCGTTAACAATCTTGTCTATGATTTCAGAAATCCTGATGTGATGTATGCCACATCAGAACAAAGAAGAAGACATGTATTTACGAAAATTGGAGGCGGACCTGAATCCGCAGTTTATAAATCTGTTGACGGCGGTGAAACCTGGGATAAGATTATGAGCGGACTTCCCAAAGTTGATATTGGTGGAATGGACCTTGCCGTATCACCTGTTAATCCAGATATCATTTATTTAATAATGGAAGCAGCCGAAGACAAAGGCGGATTTTTCAGATCTGTTAACAGAGGCGCAACCTGGGAGAAGATGAGTGATTATACTTCATCAGGTCAGTACTTTAATGAAATTTTCTGTGACCCCAAAAATGTCGACAAAGTTTATTCAATGGAGGTTGTTTCAAAAGTTTCTCTCGATGCCGGAAAAACATGGAAATCATTAAGTTTAAAAAACAGACACGTTGATGATCACGCAATGTGGATAAACCCGAACAATCCTGATCATTTCCTGATCGGTGGTGACGGCGGAATTTATGAATCATTCGATGGCGGTGTTACACATGAGTTCAAAGAGAATCTGCCTATCGTTCAGTTTTATCGTGTTAATGTTGATAACAGTTTTCCGTTCTATTTTGTTTACGGAGGTACACAGGATAACAACAGCATGGGCGGACCTTCTGCAACAATAAGTTCGGATGGTATTGTTAATGCTGATTGGTTCGTTACAAATGGTGGTGATGGTTTCTGGACAGCAGTTGATCCGGAAAATCCAAACATCGTTTACGCGGAAGCACAGTATGGAAATATGGTTCGCTATGACAGGCAAAGCGGCGAAGCGATAGACATAAGACCTGAACCATTAAAAGGAGAATTAACTTACAAATGGAATTGGGATACTCCCCTCCTTATAAGTCCGCACAACAACAAACGAATTTACGTTGCTGCAAATTACATTTTCAGAAGTGAAGACAGAGGGGATAGCTGGACAAGAATCAGTGATGATCTGACACGTAAAATTGATCGCAACACATGGCAGGTAATGGGAAAATACTGGAGCACCGATGCAGTTGCAAAAGACAAATCAACTTCATTATTCGGAATGGTCATATCATTGTGTGAATCTCCCGTAAAAGAAAATTTACTTTATGCAGGTACTGATGATGGACTCATTCAGGTTTCGGAAGATGCAAGCACCTGGCGGATGATTTCTGATTTTCCCGGCATTCCTGAATTCACTTATGTGAGCGATATCTGCGCATCGAAGTTTGATGAAAATGTTGTCTTTGCTTCTTTCAATAATATTAAGAGAGATGATTTCAAACCTTACCTTCTCAGAAGTAATGATAAAGGAAGGTCATGGGAATCTATATCCGGCAATCTTCCTAAAAATGGAACGGTTCATTCTATTGAACAGGATTTCATAAATCCTGATCTGCTTTTTGCAGGAACTGAATTCGGAATTTTCTTTACAACTGACGGCGGAAAGATCTGGACACAATTAAAGAATGGAATCCCTACTATTTCTGTAAAAGACATCGCGATTCAAAAACGTGAGAATGATCTTGTGCTTGCAACATTCGGACGTGGATTTTATATACTGGATAACTACGCCCCGTTAAGAGATATAAATGAAAATCTTCTGAAAAAAGATGCTCATCTTTTCCCTGTTAAAGATGCATTACTTTACTTTAAATCCGGCGGCAAATATGGCCAGGGTGATGAATATTTTAAAGCACCAAACCCGGAATTCGGGGCAGTATTTTCTTATTATATTAAAGATGTTCCAAAGACTTTAAATAAAATCAGAAAGGATAAAGAGAAAGAACTATTCAAAGAAGGTAAACCGATCTATCAGCCGACTGATGAGGAATTAAGAGAAGAGAAAGATGAGAAAGCTCCATACATTGTGTTTACAGTAACAGATGAGTCCGGTAATGTTGTTAGGAAACTTACTCAGTCTGCATCAAAAGGAATTAACAGGATGGTTTGGGATTTAAATTACCATTCGGTAAATCCGGTAAGTGAATCTGCAAAATTTAATCCAACCGCTGAGCAGCGTAGCAGCACAATGGTTCTTCCCGGGAAATATAAAGTTTCTATCTCAATGGTAAGTCGTGATGGAGTTAAAGAATTATCTGGTCCGGTTGAGTTCACAGTTAAACCTTTGAACAATACTTCATTACCAATCGCACAGAGAAATGAGCTTGTGTCATTCCAGAAAAAGGCTAATGAATTATTCAGAACTATCCGTGGAAGTGAAAATTATCTTAATGATCTGATAAAAAAAGTTGAAGCAATAAAAGTTGCAATTCTTAATACACCATTGGTAACTGATGGTTTGATGATACGTGCAACAAACATTGAGCGTGAGTTAAAAGATATTAGCCTGTTATTCAGAAGGGATTCGGATAGACCAAGTGTTGAGGAAACTCCCCCATCACTTCCTACATTTAATGAACGGTTAAATATTCTTGCTTATACACATGGCAGATCAACTTCACCAATAACACAGAATGAGATAAACGCATTTAATATTCTCTCAGAAGAATTTCCTCCAGTGCTTGAAAGAATTAAACGTATAAATTCTGTTGACATAAAAACAATCGAAGAGGATCTTGAAAAAGCAGGAGCTCCCTGGACGCCGGGAAGAACACCCGAATTAAATTTAAAGTAATTATTTTTATTCAATAATAATTAAGGCAGCTTTATGAGCTGCCTTTTTTTTTGTGTGTCCTTTATACATAGATTTTTCTTTTTGTGAAATCAGCAACTCTGTTTGGAAAATAGATCAGCCCTTCAATTTCATTTTTGAAAAGTATTCATTTCATTATATTGAATTTAATTTTTCCCGGATGCGTTAAATGAAATTACTTGTTCTGCTTATACTTATTTTTTCACATGAAACCGTTTTCAATCAACCTGAAATAATAGCACACAGAGGAGCGTCTGCTGATGCGCCTGAAAACACAATTGCCGCATTTAGAAAGGCAGTCGAACTTGGCGCGGATTATATTGAAATCGATCTGAGGCAATCTAAAGATGGTGAATTGATTGTGATTCATGATGGTTCAGTTGATAGAACAACGAACGGAAACGGTGATGTTGATGAATTAACTTTTTCTGAATTAAGAAAATTTGACGCCGGAAGCTGGTTCGATAAAAAATTAAATTCTGAAAAAATTCCATCGCTTCAGGAAGTAATCAGTCTACTAGGTGATTCTGTTCAAATTATTATCGAATTCAAAGAGAGTAATGATTCTCATCCCGGTTTTGAAGAGAAAGTAATTTCATTAATAAAGAAGAATAATTTAGAACAACAAACGATTTTAAAATCCTTTGATCCAAATGTACTTGAAAGACTTAGAAAGAGAGCTCCCGAAATTCCATTGTGTTATGTCTATGCACTTCGTCTTCCGTGGCTTGGATTAATTATCGATACCGGAATTTCTTTCGGCAGTACATTTGATTTTGATGTTGAGTATTTGCAGCCTCACCGATTTTTTCTATCGGAATCATTTGTAAAGAAGGCGCAATCAAAGGGCTATAAAGTAATAGCCTGGGGCGTTAATAGTGAATCTGCTATCCGCGAGGCAATTGAATTCGGTGTTGATGGAATTGAAACTGATCATGTTGAACGAGTTAGGCGTTTAGTAGAGGAATAAGGACAACCGGTATTTTAATCCTCAGAAATTTATTTTCCTTAATCAATGTTTGGAAATATCTGATTTAACTTTTAGATTCAAGTGAGAAATTCAATTCAACATTAACATACTTTACTTCTTATTAAGAATATTAATCAATTATTCACTAATCATTTAAAGGTAGTTATGAAGTTATTTAACAGACTATTCATATTACTGTTTCTGGTTTCAATCAGTTTTTTAACAGCACAAACCCGCGAAGGCAATTATTGGGAAAGTATAAGTGAATCAGATATTATCCCTTCAGGTGAAAGGCAGATAATTCCTCAAATTTATAAAACTGTAAGACTTGATATTGAAGGGATGAAGGCATTCCTCTCAACCACACCAATGGAATTTACTATCTCTACGGGATTGTCTTCACATATTTTATTTTTACCAATGCCGGATGGATCTTTTCAGAGATTCAGTATTGTTGAAGCCCCGGTTATGGCGCCTGAGCTGGCTGCTAAATTCCCGGAAATAAAAACTTATGCAGGTCAGGGTCTTGATGATATCTATGCAAGTCTTCGATTTGATGTTACACCGCATGGATTTCACGCACAAATACTTTCACCTAACGGCAGAGTGTTCATTGATCCGCATAATAAAGGCGATGTAAGAAATTATATTACTTACTATACTCGGGATTTTATTAAAACCGGCTCTGCTGCAGAATGCGAATTATTTTATGATGAAAATACCTTAGCCGAATTGGAAAATCTCAGTTTAACACATACTGATACCCCAACCGGTCCGCAGTTAAGAACTTATCGGATTGCAATTGCGACTACTGGAGAGTATACAACTTTTCATGGTGGAACAGTTCCGCTTGGTTTGGCTGCAGTTGTAACAACATTAAATCGAGTTACAGGTGTATATGAAACTGAGGTTGCGATTCGTCTTGTACTGATTGCAAATAATAATTTAATAATTTATACCAACGCCTCAACTGCCCCTTACTCAAATAATAACGGCAGTACTATGCTGGGTCAAAATATTAATAACCTTAGTACGGTAATAGGTAATGCTAATTTTGATATTGGACATGTATTTAGCACAGGCGGCGGCGGTGTAGCTTATCTTGGTGTTGTATGCGGTACAAATAAAGCAGGTGGTGTAACCGGTTCTGGAGCTCCTGTTGGCGATCCTTTTGACATCGATTATGTTGCACACGAGATGGGGCATCAATTTGCAGGTAATCATTCATTCAATGGCAGCGCGGGAAGTTGCAGCGGTGGAAATAGAAATGCAGCGACCGCTTATGAACCAGGAAGTGGTTCTACAATAATGGCGTATGCAGGAATATGCTCACCACAAAACTTACAAAATAACAGCGATCCTTATTTCCATGTAATTAATTTTGATGAGATAGTGAACTTTACAAATTTTGGTGGCGGCAACAGTTGTGCTGTAATTACAGCAACAGGAAATGATGCGCCAACAGTAACTGTTCCAACAGGTGGATTTACTATTCCAAGAAGTACTCCATTTTCTTTAACAGGATCGGCAACTGACCCTAACAATGATCCATTGACTTATTCCTGGGAGCAATTTGATCTTGGTCCGGCAGGAGCTCCGGCAAGTCCATCTGGTAACGCACCTATTTTCAGAGTTTGGAACCCAACAGTTTCAGGCACAAGATACTTTCCAAGGTTATTAAATCTTTTAAATAACACTTCAGTAATAGGTGAAATACTTCCTTCGTACGCGAGAACTCTTACGTTCAGATTGGTCGCACGTGATAACAGATCATTAGGCGGAGGAGTTAACTATGCGCAGTTGCAATTTAGTGTTGACGGAAACTCAGGTCCTTTTGCAGTTACATCACCTAATACCAACGTTTCATGGGAAGGTAATACAGTTCAGACAATAACATGGAATGTAACGAACACAAACATAGCTCCTGTTAACTGTGCAAATGTAAGGATTCTACTTTCGACCAATGGCGGACAAACTTTTGATGTTGTTGTAAACGCAAGCACGCCAAATGATGGTACAGAGGAAGTAACATTACCGAATATCCCGACCAGCCAGGCACGAATTAAAGTTGAAGCTGTTGGAAATATTTTTTATGATATTTCAAATGTTAACTTTACAATTCTGGATGGGGTTCCCGTAGAACTTGTATCTTTCACGGCTGACAGATTAAAAAACGGTGTAAGATTAAACTGGTCAACTGCAACTGAAACCAACAACTCCGGTTTTACAATTGAGCGAAGCAGTGACAGTGAAAATTTTGAATCGCTTCAGTTTATTCCTGGTAATGGAACTACAACAGAAGTTTCACATTACACATATTTGGACGAGACTGTTGAAACCGGCGTGTATTATTATAGACTTAAACAAACTGATTTTGACGGAACATATATATATCTTAATGTTGTGACAGTCGATATCGGCTTACCACAAAATTTTGTATTAAATCAGAATCACCCGAATCCTTTTAATCCTTCAACAACTATCAGTTTCCTCTTACCGGTTGATGCAGATGTAAAAATTGATTTATTCAATACACTTGGTCAAAAAGTAAATGAAATACTGAATACTAAGATGAACGGCGGATCACACACAATCACTTTTGATGCTTCCGGATTATCAAGCGGAATTTATTATTACACAATGACTGCAACAGGAAACCAGGGAATGTCATTCTCGTCTACAAAAAAAATGGTATTGATGAAATAATATTCAGCTTTATAAAAAAGGCTGCCTTACCGGCAGCCTTTTTTTTGCCGTTAATCGATTCAACTTATCTGAAATAAGCAGATTTATTTTGCCGGAATGGATGCAAACAATTATTTTGAGCAATAATTTTTAAGGAGGAAATTTGAAATCCGCAGCACTCGCTTCACGAATATTTAACAAGTCATTAGATTATATTGAAATTGTAGGAAACAAACTGCCGCATCCTGCCACTTTATTCGGTCTGCTGGCAGTTCTTGTTGCTATTGCATCGTGGATCGGTGCTTCACTTAACTGGCAGGTTCAACATCCTGCTGATGATTCAATCATTTCTGTAAATAGTTTATTAAGCAGTGATGGATTAAGATGGATTTATACAAACATCACAGCAAACTTTGTCAACTTTCCCCCACTCGGTTATGTACTTGCAGTAATGATAGGTATTGGTGTTGCTGAAGGTTCGGGTTTATTCACATCTCTTATTCGTGCATTAGTTCTTAATGCACCCAAAAAATTAATTACAGGGACATTAGTCTTGGCAGGAATTCTCTCACATCTCGCATCTGAGGCCGGTTATGTTATTCTTATTCCTCTTGGAGCTTTAGTGTTTTATGCTTTAGGAAGACATCCGATTGCAGGTCTGGCAGCCGCATTCTGTGGAGTCAGCGGTGGTTTTGGGGCAAATGTAATGATAGGTTCAGTTGAACCTATTCTTGCAGGGCTATCACAATCTGCGGCTCAAATAATTAATCCTGAAATGAAAATTAATGCTGCTGTGAATATTTACTTTATGTTCGTTTCCACTTTTATCGTTGTAATTGTCGGCACATGGGTTACTGAAAAAATTGTTGAGCCGCGATTAAAAACATACACGGGAAATGCAGAAAAACTTCCACTTGAACAAATAGGATTAGAAGAAAAAAAAGGTTTACGCTGGGCAGGTATTTCAGCTTTAATACTTATTGCTTTTTTAGCATTTAGTATAATACCGGAAAACGGATTGTTCAGAAACCCCAAAACACAGGAAGTACTTCACTCACCTTTTTTTGATGGAATTATTACGGGAATATTATTGCTATTCTTTATCCCCGGTTTAGTTTATGGCTGGGTTGTTAAATCGATTAAAAATGATAAAGATTTAATGAAGCATATAATTAAATCCATGGGTACAATGGCTACTTATATAGTTCTTGTATTTTTTGCCGCACAGTTTGTTTACTTTTTCCGTTACAGTAATCTTGGTTTGATCATTGCTATTGAGGGAGCTCAATTCCTGAAGAGTATTGGTTTAACCGGAATTCCGCTCATTGTTGCATTTGTACTTCTCGCCGCATTCATAAATATGTTTATGGGTAGTGCTTCTGCAAAGTGGGCAATAATGGCACCTGTATTTGTGCCGATGTTTATGATTCTGGGTTATCATCCTGCATTAACACAGGCTGCTTTCAGAATCGGAGATTCGGTCACGAATGTAATCACACCAATGATGAGTTACTTTGCATTGATTGTCGCCTTTGCACAAAAGTATGATGAGAAGTATGGTATCGGAACTATAATTTCAACAATGCTTCCGTATACAATTCTGCTTACAATTTTCTGGACAATTTTATTAGTTGTATGGATGTGGTTAGGTTTACCAGTTGGACCTGATGGACCTTTGTATTTACAATCGAATTAAATTTTCTTGGCTAATGAATGAGGTCACGACGGATACAATAATTTAAGTGATTCAAAGTTTGAAAAATTTTGTTTATTCTTTCACACTTCCCATCACGATCCCTTTTATATAATATCTCTGAAGGAAAAGAAAAACAACAATAACAGGAATAACAGTGATAATAGATCCCGCCATCATTAATTCAGGATCTTTAACATGTTCAAGCATCAGACTAGAAAGCGCAACTGGAAGAGTGTACATTGAATCATCTGTTAAAGCTATTAACGGCCAAAGAAAATCATTCCAAGTTCCAAGGAATGTAAATAAACCTAGTGTAACCAAAATCGGTTTTGCAAGCGGCAGTATCACCTTTCTGTAAATTTGAAAATCACTTGCACCATCCATTTTTGCTGCTTCTATTAAACTATCTGGTATTGACAAACAATATTGCCTTATCAGAAATATTCCAAAAATATTTGCGAGACCTGTTACGATGATCGCGAGATAAGTATTTATTAATCCAACAGACTTTAGCATCAGAAAAAGAGGCAGCATCGTTACCTGGCTGGGAACTATCATATTAACAAGAAGAATATTAAAAAGTTTGCCCTTTCCTTTGAACCGGTATTTTGCAAAAGCATATCCTGCCATTGAATTAAAAAAGAGTGAGAATGAAGTAACAACTATTGAAAGGAATACACTGTTAAAAAAATTCCTTGCCATTGAAAGTTTAGTAAAGAGAGTTTCATATTGTGTTAAAACAATTTCTGAAGGAAAGAATTTTGGCGGAAATGTACTCGCCGCACCGTCAGTCATTAATGAAGCGGATAACATCCAGATAAACGGTATTAGTGTTACAGCAGATGTAAGGGCCAATAAAGTATATATTATTATTTTTTTCATTTATACTGAATGATTTTTTTGTATTCGGAATTGAATTACTGTTACAACTAAAATTATAAAGAAAAGCACAAATGCTATTGAGGCAGAGTATCCCATATTCCACCACCTGAAACCTTCCTGGTACATATACTGAACAATACTCAGAGTAGAATTTAAAGGACCACCCTGAGTCATAATATAAGGTTCAGCAAATAACTGGAAGTAACCAACTATTGTGATTATACCAATGAACAATGTCGTCGGCGCAAGCATCGGTAACGTAATCGATTTGATTTGCTGCCACCAGTTTGCGCCTTCAATTGAAGCTGCTTCATATAAGTCTTCCGGAATATTCTGCAACCCGGCAATAAAGATTATCATATTATACCCAAAACTTTTCCAGACAGACATTAAAACTATTGCAGGCATTGCCCAGTTCGGATCGCCTAACCAATCAATTGGATCTATTCCAACAAGGCTCAGTAAATAATTTAAGATCCCGAATTTAGGATGATAAATGAACCGCCACATTATGGCTACTGCAACCAGCGTTGTTATATATGGTATAAAATAACTTAGTCTGAAAAATGATTTGTATTTGACAAGTTTTGAATTCAAAAATATTGCCGCCCCAAGCGAGACTGCTATTGAAAGCGGTGTTGCAAGCATAACGTAAAAAGCCGTGTTCTTCAAAGACTGCCAGAAAAGCGGATCATCAAAAAGCCTGATGTAATTTGTGAAACCAATAAACCTGACTGTACTGTAACTACCCAATGCATAAATGTCAAAATCAGTAAAGCTGATGATAAATGCAGCGAGTAACGGGATGAAGAAAAAAACTGATATCGCTGCCATTGCAGGAGCAATAAAAAAATAAGCAGCACGGGTTGGAAAGGAAAATGTTTCTTTCATTGATTTTTTATTTAAACTTTTATTTTTCTGTTTTTCCTAAAAGCCATCTTCTTTTTTCAAGAATTAAATCCACATCCTTATCGAGATTTATAAGTGCTTCATCAATACTCATCTCACCTCTTACAGCCAGCTCAGCATAAAGCTGAACTTTTGAAAAAGCTATCTGTTCCCACTCCGGTACCTTGGGAGTTGCAACTACATGCTTAAACTGTTCGTAGAATGCTTTCATATAAATATTGTGTGACAGTAATGAATCATTCCATGCTTCCGTTACTGCGGGCAAATTATATAACAATTTATAGAATTCAATTTGTGTTGCCGGTTCTGAAAGATATTCAATGAATTTCCACACTTCATTTTTTTTGTCTGATCTTTCAAATACAACCAGGCTTGAGCCGCCGGCTAAAGATACCCCCGGATAGTCCTTACCGTTTTTGGAAGGCATCGGTGCGGTTGACCATTTATCAGATAAATTTCCGGTCATCCATTTCTTGTATTCATTTATATTCCATGGTCCCGATATGTATATCGAAAAGTATTCATCTGCAAAAGCCTGGTAAACATTAGTAACCTGTGATATACCTATCGGTGCAAGTTTTTCTTTATGAAACTTAATCAGAAACTCAAAAGCTTCTTTAAATTGGGGTGATTTAAAATCGCCAAGTGAATTATCATCTTTAAGAAGATCAGCATTATTTTGTAAACCGAAAATTATAAACGGAGCCCATTCATTAGTCGGAAGATAGATTGAATATTTTTCTTCACCGGGATACAAGGCTTTTATTTTTTTACAAAGATCATACAATTCACTCCAGCTTGCAGGCGGTTTATTATATCCCGCCTTTTGGAAAATGTCCTTTCTGTAGAACATTAATCTTGTATCGATGTACCATGGAATTCCATACACGACTGAATCAAGAACATTAGTATCCCATATTCCCGTAAAATATTTTTCTCTGTTTATTATTGTTGAAGAGTTGATAAATCCGTTTAACCCTGCAATTGCTTTTAGTGATGCGAACTGTGGTATCCAGGTATTACCAAGCTGGCAGGCATCGGGAGTGTTGTCGCTTGCAAACGCGGTAATTAATTTCTCCTGTGCTGCTGTCCACGGAATCGCCTGCACTTTTACTTTTATTCCCGGATTTCTTTTTTCAAATTCAGGAACAAGTTTTATAACATACTCGGCTTCACTGCCCATTGCCCAAAAGTCTATAGTGATTGAGCTTTCAGTTTGGTCATTACAATTTAATCCGAGTATTACAAGAGCGGCTATTAACAGAGTTTTTTTCATGGTTTATTGAATTACAGGAATTCCTGATTCAGAATTCCTTTTTTACAATTTCGATTTCAAAATCATTATTTGAAAGTACTTTCTTTGTACGATCCTGCACAAGTTCGACACTTACATTATACTTACCTGCTTTCAGATTTTCCGGTAAATAAATTTCATTTTTCTCCCAGGGAAAAAATTGGATAGAATCTTCAGTTACTGTTTCTGGTTCAATTTTGCCGAGATTTTTTTTCTTTAAGATGAAAATAATTTTACAATCTGTATATGATTTATGAAAATCATTTATTAACCAGATATCCATGTTGAGTTTTTGACCTGCAAAATATTTTTTTTGCCTGACACCTAAAGAAATGTACAAAGGCTGAAACGCTTTTTTGAGTGTATGATATCCCTTCTTCTTAATTCCATAAAAGTCTATAACTGACCAGGTTATTGAAGACCAGCAGTCGATAAACATAAATTGAAATACTCCGGTAATATCTTTGTTTTTTCCCCTTCGGTAAAAGTCGATTGCCGTTTGTAAAAGTTCAGACTGATAATTCTGAGAGTTATTAATAAACTCATTTATATTTTTACCGCGGCTCACTCCTGCAATATTAAATGTCTGTTCATACTGAAAGTTATGGTAAGTCCATGTCTTCCAATCCGGCTTTTCCAATTTTTCTTTAGGTATAAACTTTTTCATGGAACTGATTCCCGGTAAAGCCTGCGCACCGAATTCAGTTACCAATGGACCCATTGGTCTAGATGAGAAATGTTCTTTATCACCCCAATACCAGCCGTCATAAGGATGCTCTTCATAATTGGATGCAAGCCGTACAATACGAGTTTTATCAACGCTCAAAACTGAATCATATAAAAACGGGTCGAGTGAATTGATTTGATTACCGGGCTCGTTATGACAGCACCATATCGAAATTGACGGATGGTTGAAATGCATTGACACCATATTTTTTATTTGGTTGCAAGCATTGGAAACAAATTCAGGTGAATTATCATAAGTCCACTGTAATGCAAAATCCTGCCAAACCAGCAAACCTTGTATGTCACATTCGTCATAAAATTCTTTACGATTTACATGCGCGTGTACCCTGACTATATTTATGTTTGCATCTTTCATCCACTTTACAAGTTCTTTAATCTTTTCTTTTGTTAACCGCGATAGAAACTGAGTAGGGATGATATTTGTTCCACGTAGAAAAAGTTTTTTGCCGTTAAGATAGAATGATTTATCCTTTGTAAGTATCACTTCACGAATACCGAAAACTTCTTTCGTATACGGAATGTATTTGCTTATAAAACTTACTTCATACAAAGAAGGCTTGCCTAAATCCCACGACCACCAAAATTCAGGATTTGAAATCTCAAATGTAAAATCAAAGTTTGAATTTTCTTTTGAGATGATAACACTACCTTTTTTAGTGATTGTTTTTCCTGAAGGAGTTTTTATCGTAAACTCTAATGTATCCTTTAGCGGGAATTGAACATTTGTGTAATAATCACATGAGATTTTGATCCGGGCGGTTTTATACTTGTTGAATAATTTTGAACTAATTTTTAATGATTTAACATATACTTTTTCTGTCGATAATAGTTTTACATCATTCCAGATTCCACCTGTGTTCTGATCCTGACCGTGTTCATAACTCCATCCACCGGGCCTGCAATCATGATGATTAAATATTCCCTTTATCAGTTTTTTATTCAAAGGCCAGACCTTTTTTGGCACTTCGGTTGGCGATGTCACTTTCACAACAAGAATGTTATCATCCCCGGTATTGACCATTCCTGAAACATCAAAAAAGAATTTTTGAAAATAACCTTCATGATTACCAATGTAATTTCCATTTAACCATATATCTGCGAAATAATCTACACCGTTAAATTCAATAATTGAAAGTCCGGTATGGGTTCCGGGAAATATGAATTTTTTCATAAACCAGACTGAACCTGAAAAATTCTCTAACCCTTCATTATGCCAGTTAGAAGGAACTTTCATCAGCTGCTTTCTTTCTGATAAAAGTGATTTCAGCGCTGAATTGAAATTTAGTTTTTGTTCCTTATCAGTGATGAAATGCCATTCACCATTGAGTGAAATGATGCTGTCATTATTTATAATTTTATTTTTCAAATGATATCCATTGCTAAAAATAATCCGCTCTTTATCATCGCAGAAAGGAGCAAATAAACTTAAAAAGTTTTCTTTCTTACAATGTAACAAGAGCGGTTATAAATTATTTTCATTCTAATATTTGATTTCTATTAAAGCCGGGAACTCATTAATTTTTATATAATCTTTCTTAAAACCAATAACAGGATGACCATTCTGATTTACATCTACAGGCATTCTTGAACTATTAAAATTTTTAATGATAATACCCCCGGAAGGCAGCTTGATGTCGCCAAATATTTTTATCGAATAGCTGTTTTCATTTTTCACAATTGAATAACTTAAATCACCATAGTAAGTGGGAAGTTTTTCAACAGACATTCCAGAGGGTGCATCAATCCAATCCTGGTATAATGCCGATCCGATTACTAATGAAGAATCATATTCGTTTTCATAAACGAATAAAGATCGGATTGCATTGATAAAATCTGAACCTACCCAGGTGTGCGGCATATCACCGATAAAACCCGGGTATCTGTCGTTATTCCAGACAACTTCGGCCCAGTGATTCCACCCTGCTGGCTTCTGATCCTTAATAAAGAAGTCGATCAGCTCATGTGCTTTTTCAGGTTGATCTAAAAATATAAACGAACCTATCAACCTGTTTTCATATGGAGTATAATTTATCCAATCAATAATACCATCCCTACGCTGTTTAAAATAACCGTAATATTTTTCGAATGTATTTTTTGTAAACGGCTGCGGAAGGTTTTTAAGTTCATTACATGGTGAAAGTGCAACTGTAGTTGATGTTGCATCAAAATCACCGAGTTCAACGCATCCCGGCAGATAATCAATGTTCTCTTTTTTTATGGCCAGACTTATTGAATTGTATAAATTTTTTCTAACCTCATCACGGATGGCAGCAAATTCAATATAAGATTTTTGTTCACCTAATATTTTTTGAATTTCTGCTGCATCTTTTAATCCCTTTAATCCGAAAAAATCATCCCAATAAGAATGCATCGGTCTTGATGAATATCCTTCGTGACTAATTGATTCCGGAAGCAAACCAAAATAAGGTTTCAAAGTATCTCTTGTAAATTCGGGTGTTGATCTTTGTGATATAAGCTTCTGCATAAATGCTACAGTGCTTTTAACGTGACCGTTCATTGATGTAAGGAATAAAGTATCTTTTGTAAAATTGAAATACTCTTTGATGAGATAAATCAATTGACCGTGACTATCATTTTCAGGTACCGGATCCGGACCTCTGAAATCAACCACGCAGGGAACTTTACCGCTTTCAAATTGATGTGAAGAATACCATTTAATAAATTTTTTAACTTCCTCAACTATCCCGCATTTTAATAACGCAGAAGATGTAAGAGAACCATCCCTGATCCATGATCTTTCATAAGAACGTGAACCGGGTTGTGTTCCATCCTTATCTTTGTTGATAAGTATATAAGCAAGGTTTGATCGAATTGTGTTGATGATCTTATCGGCTGATTCTGGTAAATTAAATTTGATGTGATTTAATTTTGATCTCCAGAATGCTATTACTTCATCTGCCTTTTTATCTACTATAGCTTCAGATAAATTTTCAGGAAGGTTTTCTTCACCGTAAAATGGTACAGCGAGATAAATTGTTTTTTCTTCACCGCTGTTTAGTTCATACGAATATGATAAACTTCCGCTCGCAAGATTTCTTTCGTCAACAACTTCTTTTACAGAAGGAAGAATCCCTTTTGATAAGTAAGTGGAAATATCCCCCTGATCAAATCCTGAAACTCCAAAATCATCTGGACTTGTTATTGTTTTGATGAGTTTGTCATCAACAAATAAATTATCGTTACTAAATTTGATCGAAGAAATTGATGTGATACCGCCTGTTATATTAAGCCATTGATAATAGGGATTAACCTGGAAAGGTCTTACAGCTAAAAAAAGTTTACCCTTTTGTACTGATCCTGAATTATTCTTCAGTTTATAAACAAGGTAGAGAACAGAATTTTTATTCGCATCGCCGTGTGTGAATATTTTAGTTTCGAGAATGAGATCATTGTAATTCCATCCCACTTTTGGGACCGGCAGATAATTTTCTTCAAGTGATACCTCAGAAGTCACGTCATTCCAGGTTATTAGTTTATCTTCTGTAAAAATGAATGGTTCAATAGAAAATTTTTTCTTATCGACTTCAACCATACCATCTTCATTTATCAACGCTTCTTTTACATCTTCATTTACCCCTGTGATTGTCCAGAATGAAGCTTCTTCATTAAAATATCTTGGGAACATTCCTCTTTTATGATCTTTTGCAATGTTGATAAAAAAACGGTTCAGATCTGCTGAGTAATCAACATTCTTTATCATTAATTCCGAAATACTGAATCTGTTATTACTGCTTTTTAACAACTCGATTTTGATCTGCGAAGCATCCTCTTCTTTAAGTCTTATAAAACTTTTATTTCCGTTAGCTTCTCTTACTGAATAAATTTTTTCCCAGTCATAGTTATTGTTTGAAAGAAAGACATTAAAATCTTTTGCATAATTTTGTTTATCCCAATCAATTACAATTCCTCCAAATTCTTTTTGTGATCCAAGTGATAATACTATTTCCTGCCTGCCTTCATCTTTGCTTATCCATTTGGTTGACGAATCATTATCAATAATATTCCGGATAGAAAAATTTTCATTTAGTTCTGAGGTTACAGATAGATCAGGAATTATTGGTGAATTATCTTCCAGTGGTAAAGGTTCAAAACGGAGTTCATCAATATAAATTTTTCCCTTCCCACCCAAGTATGATGCAACAGTAAATTCAATTTTATGAATTTGTCTGAGTGATTTATCTTCTGTCGGTCCCCATGCAAAATTTATGTGACGTTTTTTAATTTTTATCTTTGTCCACTTTGTTGGAAATTTATAATTGACATTATTAACCCACCATACGTTATGCCCGCTTTCATCAATAAGTTTGAATTCAAAATTATTATCAGGTGATTCAGCTTTTACATAAAATGAAAACTGGAAGTTCTCAGGAAGTTCAAGAGGTATTACTTTTTGAATTCCGCCGTAACCTGTACTCTTAGTAAAGTTATACTCTAAACAAACACCGTTCCCGAAAAATCCATTTGTTAGCTCCGCATTAGCATCAACCCCATCCGATTTAAATATTGTCCAGCCATCTATGGAATCGAACTGTTCAAGTGTTTGTGAAAAAAGATAACTTTGAAATGTTAACAGCAACAGAAATACAGTTTTAATAAAATTCATTTTCCCTCTTGATTTCACCTATGTTTTTTTAAGCATTACTAAGATCATCTTCAGTCAATTACTTCAAATGAAGTTGATATCAGATCAACAGAATTACCTCCGGCAAATACGGTAAACTTTCCCGGTTCAATAACCTTGTTCATATCTTTATCAAGAAATGAAAGTACTTCCGGTGCAATCCCGATTTTAACTTTTTTTGTCTCCCCCGGATTTAACCCGAATTTATAGAAAGCAATTAACTGCATCACAGGTCTTGTAATACTTGCAACTTCATCACGGATATAAAGCTGAACAACTTCCTGACCATAGTATTTGCCTGTATTTGTCAGATCAAAAGAAACATTAACTACATCGGTCTTCGAAATTATAGTTTTGTCCAAAGAAATATTTTTGTATTCGAATGTTGTATAACTAAGTCCGTATCCGAAAGGATAAAGGGGTGTGTTAGGTGAATCTAAATACTTTGAAGTGAATTTATCTTCTTCAACAAGTGGTCGTCCTGTACTTTTCTGATAGTAGTAAACAGGTATTTGTCCTGTATTTCTTGGAAACGTAATAGGAAGTTTTCCGGAGGGATTATAATCACCAAATAATATCTCTGTGATTGCATTCCCTGTTTGACTTCCCGGATACCAGGCTTCAATGACTGCAGGAATATTTTCTGAGATCCAATTGATTGTTAACGGTCTCCCGTTCATTAGAACCACGACAATTGGTTTGCCTGTCTGATGGATTCTTTTAATTAGTTCTTCCTGAATCCCCGGCAGATCAAGATCTGTTTTGCTTGCAGCTTCTCCACTCATATTTCTGTCTTCGCCGATAAACAGAATTACTACCTCTGAATTGTTTGCGGCATATATCGCTTCATCAAAACCGGATGAATCAGTTCCAGTAAAGTCACAGCCTCTTGCGTAATTTATCTGAAGGTTATTTCCATGACGTTTACGAAAAGCGTCCAGTATTGTCTGCGTATTCTCAGGCTTACCTCCACCAGCCCAGCCGCCTAATATATCTTCTGAGTTATCAGCAAGAGGACCAATAAGTGCAATTGATTTTATGTTATTGTTTAAAGGAAGTAAACCATTTTCATTCCTTAAAAGAACGATAGATTCTTTGGCAAGTTTTAAAGCAATGCTGTCCTTATAATTCTGGCTGAGATTATTTTTTTGAAAATATTCTATATCAGTATACGGCTCATCAAATAACCCCAACCTGAATTTCATTCTTAATACATTGCGGACAGATTTATTTATTTGTTCCTCGGATATCAAACCCTGTTGAACAAGATTTTTGAGATGAGGTGAATAAACATTTCCTGTAACAGTATCTCCAACCATGTCAATATCAACACCGGCGGTGAAACCTTTTAATGCAGCATCAGATTTATCAACTGCATAACGGTGTTTAATTATCTCTCCTATTGAATTATAATCGCTGATCACAACTCCATCCCAATTCCATTCGTCACGCAAAATTTCTGTGAGTGTAAAATGATTAGCTGAAGCAGGTATTCCATTAATATCATTAAACGCACTCATTATCGATGCTACACCAATAGCTGTTGATGAGTGAAATGGAGGAAGATACACTTCTCGCAAAGTCCGTTCCGATATATCAACTGTGTTGTAATCACGGCCGCCTTCAGCGCCTCCGTAAGCAACATAATGTTTTGAACAAGCTGCAATCTTTGTTTTATCTTTGAGATCATCTCCCTGAAAACCCAGTATCTTTGCCATTGCCATTATTTTTCCAAGAAATGGATCTTCTCCTGTTCCTTCCATAATTCTTCCCCATCTCGGATCGCGGGTTATATCCACCATAGGTGCATATGTCCAGTGAGTTCCTTCTGAAGCTGATTCAAAGGCTGCAATACTGCTTGCTTCTTTGACTAATTCGGGATTCCAGCTTGACGCTTCACCTAAAGGTATGGGAAATATTGTGTGATAACCATGTATTATATCATTCGCAAAAAGTAAAGGGATCCCGAGTCTTGATTCTTCGACTGCAATTTTTTGTAAACTGTTTGAATACTCTGCGCCTCTTAATCCAATTAAAACTGAGCCAACAGAACCTGAACGGATTAAGTCTTCTTTTTCATCATTCATTCCTACAGATTGAACAAGCTGACCGACTTTTTCATCAAGCGTCATTTTCAATAGCAGTTCTTCGATCTTCTGTTCTTCATCTGAAGTAAGTTTTTGCGCTTTTAACTGAGACGTTATCAACACTAGCAATGTTAAAAGTGTCGATAAAAATCTGAAATAGTATTTCATATACTTAATTGGTTTCTTCGTCTGTTTTAGTTTCCATAAATTTTGTAAACCAAAGAACCTTTAACCCTTTTTGAATAACCGGATCTTTCATTGCGTATTTCCATACTAAACCTGTACGGAAGTTTTCAATCATTATTACTATCGGCCCCTGATCCAATCCTAAGTAATCTTTATCGTACCAATTGACAGTAAGATTAAACGCATCCTTCAAGCCGTATTTACCCCATAATCCTTTATCACCATATTTATCGTACATATTTTTTAAAGAAGGGATACAGATTTCTGGCGCAAATGGAATTGAACCTCCGGCGGCTTCAGGTGTGATTGTTCCATCATCTATTATGTGATCATCGGGACCACTTGCACCTCTTCCTGCGTAACCAAAAAATCTTTTTCCGTCTTTTTCAAAATCACCCGGACCATCACATGCACTTATGCCCCAGGTAAGAGAATCGTAACCAACCCAACCATTAGGATTTTCAATACAGTATTTCCAGTTGGATAAAGTTGCTCTCCTTGAGTTTTCAAAATAGTCAATACCTTTTTGATGCAAATATTCATCAGATAGTCCTCTGAAGTCAATGAACATATGGGAGAACTGATGTCCGAATAAAGGCGGGAATATTACGTGTGCAAGACCGGGATATGTTTCTTTCCAATCGTATCCTGATAGCCATGCATCATAAGCTTTTTGCGGTTCGCTTAAATTGGTTCCTGCTGCAAGTATGTACAGGTATAGCGCTTCGGTATATCCGAACCATCCAAAATCTGAAAGTTTACCGCCATCTTCGGGATGCCATGCCATTGATATCAAACCTTCATGTCCATCGTGTTTTGTGTCTTTGATTATTGTCCAATCCCAATCAACTCTGTTTGTTACCTTTTCGCCAAGTTCTCTTATTTCCTTCTCAGTTTCATTGTCAAGATTATAATATTGCATTGCAAACCTGATTCCGGCTAACAACCATGTTGTATCAATTGTTGAAAGCTCACAATTCCAGTCACGTTTGCCTGTTTTCATATTCAGGAAATGATAATAAAAGCCTTTATAACCGGTAGCATCAGGGGCAGCACTCTGTTCTGAGTTATATAAAAATCTTAGAAGGTTTAAAGTTAATTGAGCGGCTTCTTCTCTTGATATCCAGTTACGTTCGGCACCGATTGCCCAGGCAACAACACCCCATCCGGTTGCTGCAACAGATGAGGCAGATGCTTCAGTCGTACGATCTTTAACTAACCCGTTTTCTGGATTAATCTCATTCATAAAAAAAAGAAACGATCTGTATTGAAGCGAATCGAGAAAAATATTCTCTTCTTCGTTAGGTTTATATTGTGCGTGTGTCACCTGAAAAAGAAATAAAACTGATAACAAAAGAATTTTCTTCATAATACTCCTGAGTTATTTATATTTTAATAAACCTTTATCCGCCATATTATTTTTCAGTGTTGCATCACATCTTATTTAATCACTTTAGTACCTGCCCAAATGGACATCTGATAAAAAGATTGTTATTTTATCACCATCCAGATGTAATCTGAAGTTAAAATCACTTCAACATCAACCCCACTGGGATTTCTGCTCAGGTAATTTATCACTTGAGCATCAACATTTTTTTAGTGATTGATTTTCCATTGCTTTTCAAACTATAAAAATAAACACCACTTGAAATTTTATTACCGTCGAATTCAATTGTAAATTTTCCTGCTGGTTTTTCTTCCTGAACCAGTGTTGAGATTTCATTCCCAAGTACATCATATATCTTTAGAGTAACAAAAGCTCTTTCAGGTAAGTTATATTCAATTGTAGTTGAAGGATTAAAAGGATTCGGATAATTATTTTTTAATTCAAATCCATCCGGAATATTCGGATCATCCTCAACATCTGTGAAGTCGGGTACAAACCCGATTGCATCCAGCATTGGTTGAATTTCCGGATTAGCCATAAAATTATTCCAGAGTAATTGTGTTCGGTAATTTTCTATCATAATAATAATTGGGCCCTGGTCAATTGCAAGATAGCTGTTCGCATACCAATTCTGACTGATATTAAATGCATCCTTAAACCCGTAAGTACCCCAAAGACTACCGCCGTATTCATAAAAAAAACTTTTCATTGCATTGATTGATTCGACCGGTGTATAAGGCATTGACGACAAAGCTGCAGTAGGTGCGATTGTTCCGTTATCGTTTGTTGGTGAAAAAGCATTATAACCAAACGGACCATCACACGCTGTAAGCCCCCAGGTATCAGAATCGTAACCACCGAAATTGTGAGGATTGTCTATGCAATAAAGACGATTTATTAATGTTGTGTTCTGATTATTTATGAAGTAATTGGTGTAAGCATCCTTTTTATTTCTCGGATCAAATCCCAAAAAAGAGTAGTGAGCAAAGAACAGGGGACCGCCGTAATCCCATCCCACATAAATAGGAATTCCGTAAAATGAATTTCCGTTAAGATAATTTGAACTGCTGGCCCAACCGGAATGATAAAGCGATGCAGGGATTGAATGTGTTGGTGAAGCTATCGCAAGAAGATATGTGATCATTGTTTCGTTCCATCCAACTAATGGAAAGTTCATCGTCCAGCCATAGTTTGGTGACCAATGCCAATAAAGAAAATTGCCGTTATCTTTTCTGTACCAATCCCATTCAACAGCCTCCCATATTGCCGTTATCAGGTTTCTGATTTGGGTTTCTTCTGTCGTGTTCAGATTAAAATAACTTCTTGCAGTTAAAAGTCCCTGAATTAAAAAAGCCGTTTCAACAAGATCACCGCCGTTATCATATTGACTGAAAGGAATAACATCACCGGTGGTACCATTCAACCAGTGAGGATAAACAC
>JAEXTA010000076.1 GCA_023453665.1 Bacteroidota bacterium
TAGTAATATAAATTACCGGTTGAGAGATTGGCTAATTTCGCGTCAAAGATTCTGGGGAACACCAATACCAATAATTCATTGTCCAAATTGCGGTGAAGTAGCAGTTAGCGAAGACAAGTTGCCTGTCGAACTTCCTTACGAAGTTGAGTTTAAACCAACAGGAGAATCTCCGTTAACTTCAAATCAGAAGTTCATGAATGTTAAGTGTCCTAAATGCGGCACTGATTCAAAACGTGATCCAGATACTATGGATACTTTTGTTGATTCATCATGGTATTATCTCAGGTATCTCAATCCCAAGATTTCTGACAAAATGTTTGATGATACACTTGCAGAAAAATGGACTCCCGTCGATATGTATGTAGGTGGTGCCGAACACGCTGTTATGCATTTGTTGTATGCAAGATTCATTCATAAATTTTTGCGTGATATGAAAATGGTTAACAGTGATGAACCATTCCAGACACTTGTTCACCAGGGTACAATTACAAATGACGGCGCCAAGATGTCGAAGTCAAAAGGAAATATTGTTAACCCCGATGAATTCACTGTAAAATTTGGCGCTGATGTTTTCAGACTTTACCTGATGTTTATGGGTCCTTACGAGCTTGGCGGTGACTGGAGCGACAAAGGAATTTCAGGAACAGATAGATTCGTACAAAGGTCTTATGATATTTTTCTGAATCATAAAGATTTTAGTAAGAACAACCCGGCGGACAAAAGGTATGATTTACAATCACTTAATGATATTGAGAAATCACTTTACAGAAAAGTAAATCAAACCATCAAAAAGTATGAAGATGAAATAAGCAATTTCAGATTCAATACGGCTATTGCTGCTATGATGGAATTGCTGAATGAAATAAAATCAATCGAGAGTTGCAGAGAACAAATTCGTACTTATGTCCTGGAACGATTTGCAGTAATGCTTGCATCTGTAGCACCACATCTTGGTGAGGAATGCTGGAACTTGTTGGGAAATGATAAATCGCTTTTTGAAAAACCTGTTTGGTTTGAATTTGATCCCGCTGCATTGATTGAAGATACTGTTAATATTGCTGTTCAGGTTAACGGCAAACTTCGTTCAACAATCAGTGTAGCAATGAACAGTGAACAGGATGCTGTTAAATCAGTTGTTTTCTCCGATGAGAAAGTAACAAAATTCACTGACGGCAAAACAATAGTGAAAGAGATATTTGTAAAGAATAAAATTTATAACATAGTAGTAAAGTAAACGCAATGGTACACTGAGCATTATGATTTTTATGATTCGCTATGATAAAAGACAACTTTCTATATTCTGATGTAACAGAGAAAATAATTAAAGCGTTTTATAATGTTTATAATAAGCTTGGATATGGATTTTTAGAAAAAGTTTATGAAAATGCTATGTTGATAGAGCTGCAGAGAATGAATTTAAAATGCGAAAGACAAAAACAAATTAAAGTAAATTATGATGAATATGAGATCGGTGAGTATTACGCAGATATAATTGTAAATGATTGTGTTATTATTGAACTAAAAGCATCTGAAACATTAAGCCTTGAACACGAAGCACAACTTGTTAACTATTTAAAAGCAACAGATATAGAAGTTGGATTACTTTTAAACTTTGGAAAAGAACCAAAAACAAAAAGACGTGTATTTACATCTGAATTCAAAAATCATAAAAGATCATAATGATCATAAAAATCAGTGTACTATTTTTTCCTTAACGATAACCGGAGACCTTAATCAAAATGTTAGACCTAAAATTTATCCGCGAGAATCCTGAACTAGTAAAACAAGGTATCATCAACAAAAATGAAAAGGACAGAGTTGATGAGATACTCGCCCTTGATGAGCAAAGAAGAAACTTCATCCTAAAGACCGATGAACTGAAAGCAAAACGCAACCAGGTAAGTGCACAAATTCCGCAAATGAAAAAAGCCGGACAGGATACAACTTCCGTGTTGGCTGAAATGAAAAAAGTTTCAGATGAAATAACTGAACTTGATTTACAGCTAAAAGATGTTGAAGAAAAGTTAAATGATATCCTTATGTACATTCCCAATCTTCCACACTCAAGTGTACCTGTTGGAAAGTCTGCCGCGGATAATGTTGAAGTAAGACAATGGCTCCCAGAAGGATTTTCATTTAGTAAAGAAGAAAAAGTTTTGGACCATATTGAACTCGGTAAAAAATTAAAGATACTCGACTTTGAACGCGGTGCAAAAATTTCAGGTTCAGGTTTTCCGCTTTATCTTGGTAAAGGCGCAACACTTGAAAGAGCATTAATTAATTTTATGCTCGATCTTCATCTTACACAACATGGTTACAGTGAAGTATTTCCGCCGTTCCTTGTTAACCGCGATTCAATGAAGGGAACCGGACAAATCCCAAAGATGGAAGAGGATATGTACAACATTGAAAAAGACGGACTCTTCCCTATCCCGACTGCGGAAGTTCCTATTACAAATATTTATCGGAACGATATTCTAAGTGAGCAGGAATTGCCTCTTAAGTATGTTGGATATTCAGCATGTTTCAGACGTGAAGCCGGATCTTATGGAAAAGAATCAAAAGGATTCCTTCGCGTTCACCAGTTCAACAAAGTAGAAATGGTTAAGTTTGTAAAACCTGAAACATCTTTTGATGAACTTGAACTTTTAGTAAAAGATGCGGAAGATGTTTTGCAGGCATTAAAAATACCATATAGGATTTTAATGTTGTGTTCCGGTGATTTGAGTTTCTCTGCAGCAAAGTGTTATGATATTGAAACCTGGTCGCCTGCTGAAAACCGGTGGCTTGAAGCTTCATCATGCAGCAACTTTGAAAATTTCCAGGCGCGAAGAGCAAACATTCGTTACAGGAATGAAGCAACAAAAAAACCTGAATTCGTTCATACACTTAACGGGTCAGGTTTAGCAACAAGCAGACTGATGGTTTCATTGCTTGAAAATTATCAGACTCCTGAAGGAAAAATAATTGTCCCAAAAGTACTTCAGAAGTACACCGGTTTTGAAATTATCGACTAATCAGAAAAAAAATAGTACACTGGTTTAATTTTTTAACTCTGATTTTTTCAGATCATACCTGATCTTATTCAATCATAAAAATCAGTGTACAATTCCTACTAATATTTATTAATGAAAAACTTATATAAACTAAAAAAATATTTTGCCCGTTATAAATCAAAACTCCTTGGGGGATTTTTATTTATTCTTTTATCAAATGCAGGAACTGTACTTCTCCCTATCCTTCTTAAAGATGCAATTAATGTTCTCGAAAAAGTTGCAACGACAAACGACCTGATATTTTACGGCACCTGGATAATAATCACTTCATTAGTCGCTGGTATTTTCAGATTCCTGATTCGTCAAACTATTATAGTTGTTTCAAGAGAGATTGAATACGACCTTCGCCATGATTTCTGGGAACACATTCAGAAACTTCCGTTGAGATATTTTCAGAATAACTCTACAGGGAATATTATGGCGCATGCAACAAATGATATTAACGCCGTAAGAACATTTCTCGGTCCCGCAGTAATGTACTCGACAGATACGTTGATAAGATTTTTAATGGTGATCGGAATAATGTTATCGATAGATGTCCGGCTAACTATCTATGCATTAATTCCTCTTCCGCTTTTATCGTATGGAGTTTTCAGAGTCGGAAAATTGATTCATGCCAAGTACACAAAAATCCAGGAGAAGTTTGCTGAACTGACAACCAAAGCACAGGAAAATTTTTCGGGAATAAGAGTTATCAAATCCTATGTTCGTGAAGATCATGAAATAAAAAAATTCAATGAGATGAGTCGTGACTATCTCGGAACAAATATGAACCTTGTGAGAGTACAGGCATTGATTATGCCTATACTCGTGCTTATAACCGGACTATCAATTATACTCGTTATCTGGTTAGGCGGAACAGATGTGATTAATAAAACTCTTACACTTGGTGAGATGACCGCATTTATAATTTATCTCGGAATTCTTATCTGGCCTATGATCGCGTTCGGATGGGTAATTAATATTGTCCAGCAGGGCGAGGCAAGTATGAAAAGAATCAATAAAATATTTGCTGAACCATTTGAGATTCAGGATTCAGTATCAACAAAGAAGGAAGTAAATGATATTAAAGGTGAAATAACTTTTAATAATGTTAGTTTCAGATACAGCGAAAGTCTTCTCGATGTTTTAAAGAATATCAATTTGAAAATCCCTGTTGGTTCAACCACAGCTATTATGGGTTACACTGGAGCGGGAAAAACTTCTTTCATTAATCTTATTCCCAGGTTGTATGATGTAACCGGCGGAGAATTGTTTATTGATGGTATCAATGTAAAAGATATTCCTGTTTCAATACTAAGAACAAAAATAGGTGTTGTTCAGCAGGAATCATTTTTATTTTCTGATACTGTTATGAATAATCTTTCTTATGGTTTAAGAAATGTCGATGAGGAAAGAATAAAAAATGTTTCATCAATAGCGCAGTTTGATAAAGATGTTGAATCATTCCCGCAAGGTTACAGCACAATGGTTGGTGAACGTGGAATAACATTTTCCGGCGGACAAAAACAAAGAGCATCACTTGCAAGAGCCTTAGCTATCGATCCTAAAATATTAATACTTGATGATTCATTCTCTGCAGTTGATACACATACTGAAGAAGAGATCTTGAAAAGTTTAAAGAAGTTTATGAAAGATCGTACAAGTATTATTATCAGTCATAGAATTTCCACTGTAAAAGATGCTGATAAAATTATTGTGCTATCAAACGGAACTATAAAAGAAGAAGGAACTCACGAACAGCTTGTAAACCTTGGCGGAATATATGCTGATCTCCATTTCAAACAATTACTTGAAAAAGAATTAGAAGAATTAAATTGATTTTAAGTTATGGCTAACGATTATAAAAACGATGATGAAGTATTAGGTAAGGCGTATGACTCGCGTTTGATGAAACGGTTGTTAGGTTACATCAAACCATATAAGAAGTATGTTATCTTTGCAATATTTTTTAATGTGGTTGTGGCAGCGCTTGGACCACTGCGACCTTACCTTACAAAGATCGCCATTGATGATTACATTGCTCATTCCAACTACAAAGGATTGTTGTATATAAGCATTGCGTTGTTTGCTTCACTTTTGTTCCAGGCGGCGATTCAATACTTCCTTACTTACTACACTCAATTACTCGGACAAAAAACTATTTATGATTTACGCGCTCAGTTATTTTCACATACACAAAAACTTGCGTTAAAATATTTTGACAAAACCCCGATCGGCAGGCTTGTTACGCGTGTTACAAATGATGTTGAATCACTCAATGAATTATTTTCATCCGGCATTGTAATGGTATTCAGCGATGTGTTTATCATTCTCTGGATACTTGGGTTTATGTTCTTTATGGATATTCCCCTTTCGTTGGTTACGCTTTCTGTTTTGCCCGTTTTGATTTATGGAACGTTTCTGTTCAGGAAAAAAGTCCGTGAAAGTTACCGGGACGTAAGACTTCACCTTGCAAGGCTGAATGCTTATATGCAGGAACATGTAACAGGTATGAATGTGGTTCAGATCTTTCACAAAGAAAAAGACGAACTGAAAAGATTTTCAGATATAAATAATGATTACAGGACTGCGAACATCAAATCAATTTTTTATTACGCAGTGTTTTTCCCCGGTGTGGAATTGTTAAGCTCGATTGCTTTTGCACTTATCATCTGGTATGGCGGCGGTGAGATAATTCAGGGCACACTAACGCTTGGTGTTCTGTTCGCGTTCATTCAATACACAGAAATGTTTTTCAGACCGATTAGAGATCTTTCTGAAAAGTACAACATTATGCAGACCGCAATGGCATCATCCGAAAGAATCTTTAAACTGCTTGATGATAAAACATTCATTAAAAATCCTGATAGTCCTGTTACGCTGAATGGAGTTAAAGGTGGAATAGATTTTAAAAACGTCTGGTTCGCTTATAATGAAGAAGATTACGTTCTTAAAGATATTTCATTCAGCATAAAACCCGGTGAAACTGTTGCGATTGTTGGTCATACAGGTGCCGGCAAAACAAGTATTATAAATATACTTACAAGGTTTTATGACATCAGCAAAGGCTCAATTTTATTGGACGGAATTGATATCAGGAACTTAGACAAACGGGAATTAAGGAAATATATATCAATCGTACTTCAGGATGTTTTTATTTTTTCAGGGGATATAAAGAACAATATAAATCTCGGTAACGATGATATTCCTGAAGAAAGAATTATAGCTGCAGCAAAATATGTCGGCGCTGATAAATTCATTGAAACGCTTCCCGGCAAATATTCTGAAATAGTGAAAGAACGCGGCGCTACTTTAAGTGTGGGACAAAAACAATTAATATCATTTGCCCGCGCATTGGCTTTCGACCCGCGAATACTTATACTTGATGAAGCAACATCAAGTGTTGATACTGAAACAGAACAGCTTATTCAAAGAGCGATTGAAAAACTTTTAGTCGGAAGAACTGCAATTGTTATTGCACATCGTCTCTCGACAATACAAAGCGCAGATAAAATAATCGTAATGCACAAAGGTGAATTGAGAGAAACAGGAACTCACCAGGAACTTCTTGCTAAACGGGGAATTTATTATAAATTGTATCAGCTTCAATATAAAGATCAGGAAATAACGAAAGCCGTTTAATAATTCCATATTAATTGAGAGGAGAGCAATCAATGGAAAAAGTCCGGTTCATGACGCTTGCCCGTCACATTATTGAAGGGGAAAAACTTCATCCTGAGGCAACGGGAGAATTATCAAAACTGTTGTCCGATCTTTCGCTTGCTGCAAAGGTCATTTCACTGGAGGTGAACAAAGCAGGTTTGGTTGACATACTTGGATTCACCGGCGACAGCAATGTTCACGGCGAACAGGTAAAAAAACTGGACATGTTTGCTCACGATATGATGTTCAGAGCGATGGATCATGGCGGACATCTTTGTGTGATGGCATCAGAAGAAGAAGAAGATATCATACACATTCCCGACAGGTTCAACATTGGTAAGTATGTTCTGCTTTTCGATCCGCTTGACGGTTCATCAAACATAGATGCTAACATAAGTATCGGAACAATATTTTCAATTTATAAAAGAATAACTCCTGATGGTAAACCGGGAACTCTTGAAGATTGCCTTCAACAGGGAATGTACCAGGTTGCTGCCGGCTATGTTGTTTATGGTTCAAGTACCATTCTTGTTTACACTGCCGGTCATGGTGTTCATGGTTTTACACTCGATCCTTCATTTGGTGAATTCCTTCTTTCACACCCCAATATGAAAACTCCCAAGAAATCCAAAATCTACAGTATCAATGAAGGAAATTATCTTTACTGGCATCCCGGTTTGAAAAAATATATTAAATATCTTCAGGAAGAAGATAAAGCAACGAGCAGACCATACTCATCAAGATACATCGGTTCGATGGTTGCTGATATTCACCGCAACCTTTTGTACGGCGGAATATTTATGTATCCTGCAGATTCCAGAAGTCCTCATGGAAAATTAAGACTGATGTATGAATGCAACCCGATGTCATTTATTGTTGAAGCTGCCGGCGGAAGAGCTTCAAACGGTAAGCAGAGAATACTTGAAGTTAAACCGACATCACTTCATCAGCGGACACCAATATTTATTGGCAGCGAAGATGATGTAAAAAAAGTTGAAGAGTTTATGGCAAAGGAAGAATTGGTTGAGCAGGGAGTGAAGTAAAAGAAGGCTGAACTAAGGAGATAAAAGTCAGAATTTATTTAACCCGCTTTATTGAGCGGGTTTTTTATTTTTAGAAATATTTTTAATTGTTAGCTGACAATTTTTGTTATTCCCGTGTCAATTAATTTCTACAAAAATTTTACCCGAGTGTACACTTACTATTCAAACCCTTTCTTTACATCCTACCAATCAGGTTTTCGACCGGTATCATACTTGATAAAGCAGAAAAAATATCGGGAGGACAAATGAAAACTTTAATTAGCAATTCCAAATATCTGCCTGTTCTTTTCGCACTACTTTTTATTCAATGTCATGTACCGCCAAACGCGGTCATGAAACTTACTGCTGATTCACCTGAAACCAATTGGTATAAAGGAAAACAAATATTGACTATCGAAAATGAAATTGTCTCTATTCAATTATCTTTTGACAGAACCTCATCAGATAATTACCTTTTTGATGTTGATGTATTAAATACATCAGACTCTACGCTTCTTGTCGATCCGCAAAAGTTTTACTATAGTCTTATTGATCCAAAATCAAGAAAGAATCTTGTTATTGTCAATGCACGTGATCCTGAAGCTACAATTCTTGATCTTCAAAAAAAGTATGCGTTAAATCAAAGCCGTGTTGAAAGTGAGAAGATGTCTTACGCTTTCGGATATTTCCTTAACGCCGTAGGGCAAACTGCCGCTCTTGTTAAGGGTGATCGTGAAGCAAGTGAAAATTTTGATCAAAATTACCAGGATCTTGAACGTGAAGAATTCCTTGACGATGTAAGAAATCAAAAAGTTGCGGAGTCTTTGGAATCAACTTCATATATATGGGAAATACTTGCTTTGAGAAAAACTACATTGAGAAAAAACGAAAGTATAAACGGAATTGTATTCTTCCCCGTAAATAAAGATGCAAAGACTCTTGAATTCTTTTTTCCTGTTGGCAGTTCAACATTAAAAATTGATTTTAACCAGGAGAGGATACTGTAATATTCTGTTCTGACCTTAGTTTAAATTGAAATTCCAACTGATAAAAACATCGGTCTTTGTTTTACCAGATCATAACCAGCGATAGATGTAGTTCTCGATTCGTTATTATTCGAGAAAAAGATTATTCGGAATTCTGTCATAAAACTTAATGAATGGTTGAGTTTAATTTCTGAGCCTAAGGCTGTAAACCAATTTTTACCGATTAACAAGTCCAGACCCATTCCGACAGATGAATACAAAATTATTTGATTATTAATTGAGATTTGAGGTTTTAGAGAAAGAGATAAATTAATGCCACACATAAACGATAGTTCTGGCAGAAAACTCAAATATTCATTTGCACTGATCTTGTACCCAATTCCAGATCCAGGAATATTTCTTACAGGTTCGTAGCCAATTTTTAATTCAATTCTATTTTGGATATTGGACTGAGATTCTGTTCGGGGATCATCTTTCATAGCCTCGATAGAAGATTGTGAATACGATTCAAAACAGAAAAACAAATTCAGAGCAATTAACATTAACCCAAAATTATAGTACATCTTTCCCCCACTATTTACGTAATTGAACTATGTATCTATTTTGAAAACAATAGTTCCTTACTTCTTAACCTTCGCAAGTTCTGCTGCAATTTTGTTCGCAAGTGCTTCTTCAGATATTCCTTCAACTCTTATCTGAGACGTTTTAAGAAGAATTTTGGGATGATCGCCTTCACCCATTACAAATTTATATAATCCGAATCCCAGCCTGTTGCGGTCATTATCAACAGGCATATATTCTTTAAAGTCATTTACAATTTTATAAACCTGTGCTTCGACTGAATCTTCCGGGAATTTTTTTGTTGCCGGAGGAGGTAATGTTGACATAATGTTTCCTTAATTTTTGTTACAAAAATAGGATTGATGGACTTCAGCCGCAACTAATTTGTGGAAGTACTTCATCAATTTGTGTAGATTTCCCCTCAAATTTATTCATCATTTTTAATTTCATTTGAATATTAAACATTTAAATAAAGTTCTCATTATCCGCCTCAGCTCTCTTGGTGATGTGCTGCTCACAACTCCAATTCTGAGATCGCTGAAAAAAAAGAATCCTGAAATTCAGATCGACTTCATTGTTAAAAAACAATTTGCCGATGCTCTAAGATTTAATCCTCACCTGACAAAAATATTTGAATATGATGCTACACAAGAAAAAAATAATTTTGGATTGCCTGTTTTCAGTACTATCAAACATGATTTGGTAATTGATCTTCAGAATAATCTTCGCTCACTGAAAATCAGGAGACAGGTGAAAGCACCCTCTGTAAAATTTCATAAACCGAATTTTGCAAAGTTTCTGCTGGTAAATTTCAAGATTAATCTTTTGAAAGAAAAAACTCCTATCACCGCAAGGTATTCAAGTTCAATAGAAGGACTAGAACTTGATGAAAATGGATTGGAACTTTATACAAACAATCGGCCGGATAAAAGAATAATAAACGGAATCAACTGCATAGGCTTCTGTCCTGGCGCAAAACATTTTACCAAGCAATGGCCAAAAGAATATTTTATTAAACTTGGAAATCTTTTAACAAAAGAAAATTATATTGTTCTGCTTTTCGGTGGTAAAGACGACAGAAAATTATGTGAAGAAATTTCAAATGAAATTAGTTCTTCAATAGATCTTTCGAATAATGATGAACTGCTTCAGACAGCAGCAGATATGAAGATGTGCAAACTGGTTGTATGTAACGATTCCGGTTTGATGCATACAGCATGTGCGGTCGGGGTTCCGGTTACGGTTTTTTTCGGCTCAACAGTCCGGGAATTTGGTTTTGCACCTTACAACAACCCAAATTTAATATTAGAAAACAAATCATTATTTTGCAGACCGTGTTCGCATATTGGAAGGGAAAGCTGCCCGAAAGAACACTTTAAATGTATGAAGGAGATGGTTCCGCAGCAGGCACTCCGGGAAATTTTGCAGTTTATAAAATCAAAATGAAAATACTTTCTAAACTATTCTACAATATTCTTGTAATTCCATTTCTTTATATCACATTAAGATTTATTGGTTTATTTAATGCAAAAACCAAAAAAGGGATACAAGGACGCAAACGTGTTTTTGAAGAACTTATACTTGATGCCGCTGCTCTTGATAAATCAAAAAAGCTGATCTGGTTTCATTCATCTTCACTTGGTGAGTTTGAACAGGCAAAACCGATCATCAAGGAGTTGAAGAAGGATAACAGGATCAATATTCTAATTACTTTTTTTTCTCCGTCGGGCTTTGAGAATTCAAAAAAATATCCTTACGCCGACCTGGTTTCATATATACCTTTCGATACCAGAACTAATGCAAACAGATTTATTCATATTGTGCGACCTGATCTGGCTGTTCTTATGAGATATGATATCTGGCCGAATCACATCTGGGCAATGAAAGATTACAGTGTTCCATCTTACATCGTTGATGCTACAATGAAAAGCTCTTCGCCAAGAAAATATCCGCTGATAAAAAGTTTTCATAAAATCTTATTTAAAGATGTAACAAGGATACTCACTGTATCTGAAGATGATGTAAACGGATTTAAAGACTTTGGCTGCGGTGAGGAACAGGTTAAAGCTGTCGGAGATACAAGGTTTGACCGCGTTTATCAGCGTAGTGTTACCGCTCGCGAAAGAAATCTTGTTAAAGATGATCTTTTCAAAAATAAAAAAGTGATTGTTGCCGGAAGCACCTGGGAAATGGATGAGGAGGTTATTATACCTGCATTCCTGAAACTTGCAGAGTACGATGAAAATGTAATATTGATAATCGCACCGCACGAACCGACGTTGATTCATCTCGAAAAAATTGAAAATGAATTTGCCGGAAAAATCGAGTCGATAAGATTTTCAGCTTTAAATAATTACAAAAATGAACGGGTTATAATTGTTGATTCGATAGGTATATTACTTACACTTTATACATATGCGCATCTTGCATTCATCGGTGGAAGCTTTAAACAAAACATACACAATGTTCTGGAAGCTGCTGTTTACGGCATTCCTGTTATGTTCGGACCAAAGATCGATAATTCGCAGGAAGCTCAACAGCTTGTTAAAAGAGGCAGCGGATTACTGATTAATAACAAAAGAGAAGCATACCGGAATTTACGGACACTTCTTACCAATGAAGATCTACGGAAAAAACTTGGAAATATTTCATTCAGTTACGTTCAGGAAAATCTTGGTGCTACTGAAAAAATACTGAAGGAGATTTACAAAGTAATTTAAATAAGAGATGACATCTTTTTAAAAGATGTCATCTCTGGAATCTAAATTCTCAATTACCAAGATATCTTTCTCTAAGAATTTTCATATGGTGTTTTTCATGCCCCGCAATAATAAACAGCAATGCTCTTACAGTAACTTCTTTATCGTTTGCAATTCCTCTCTGGTTCATCATATATTCATCAAAACCTCTGAACAAAAGTATATTTGATTCTCTCAGCAGCCTGAACTCATAGTTCAAATCAAACAATTGTCTTTTATTGAAGTTTCCTGTTTTAACATATTCATCCTGATCGTAACCGGGAAGTAGTTTCTTTTCACCTCTTGCAATACTCAATGCACGATAGGCAAAAATTCTTTCGGCATCCATTAAATGACCCACAACTTCTTTTACTGTCCACTTCCCTTCTGCATAAGCATAATTACCTTTGGATTCAGAAAATGAATTCAGCAGTTCCTGTGTTGCTGTTGACTGAGATACAAGAATTTCAATCCCGTTATCACCTTCAAGAGCATCAACATAACCGGCGTAGAATGGTGCGTAATCGTTTTTATCAGGACGCATAAACAAGAACCTCCCTTATAAATTAATTGAGTTTATTCCCAGATTTTTATTTCAAATTTACCTTCAGAATCTGCAGCAGCTCTTAACATACTTCCCGTGTTATAAATCATGACGATGTTTCCATCCTTATCCACAGCTATTAATCCGCCGGTCCCTTTTTCCAATCGTTTATTTATCATTTCCTCCGCCGCCTGTTGAAGTGTCATGTTTTTCATTTCCATTAATGCTGATATGTTATATGCGACTGTATTCCTGATGAATAGTTCTCCGGTTCCCGTGCATGAAACAGCACAGGTTTTATTGTTTGCATAAGTACCTGCATTTACAAGAGGTGAATCGCCGATTCTGCCGGGCATTTTTCCGGTCATTCCTCCAGTTGATGTAGCCGAAGAAAGATTTCCGTTTTTGTCCAACGCAACACAACCGACTGTTCCCTGTTTATTTTTTTCTTCAAATCTTTTTAATGACTGATAACTACTTTCAGTATAAAAATAATTTTGATCAACAATTTCAACATTCATCTTCTTTGCAAATTCTTCGGCTCCTTCTCCGCTTAAAAGCACATGTCTGGTTTTTTCCTTCACGAGCCTCGCTAATGCAATCGGATTTTTAATATGTTTAACACCGGTTACAGCGCCGCAGGTCATATCTGCGCCGTACATTATTGAAGCGTCGAGCTCATGGGTTCCAGCACTTGTAAATACAGCTCCTCGTCCTGCATTGAATAATGAATCATCCTCAAGAAACTTTACTACACTCTCAACTGCATCAAGGCTGCTGCCGCCTTTTTCAAGTATATCTTTACCCAGTTTCAATGCCGATTCCAATGACTTCATATAAAGTTGTTTTACGGAATCGTGTATTTCTTTATTCATGAATCCTGCACCGCCGTGAATAACAATTGCATAATTTTCTTTGTTCGTGCTGGAACCGGTTGTTTCTTTTTCGTCAAAAAATTGTATAGCGATTATCACAGCGGCAGTAATCAAAACAAAATAAATGCTTTTCATATTATCACTAAATTTTAATGGACAGATATCAAGGGTTTATTAAAGTCATTCGTATTGAACTATTTAAATTTATTCTATTTAATTTATAATTAAAACTTAATAACAAATTAATGTCACTTAATGAAAACACTTTTGTTAATATGGTTTTCTGTTTTTTACATGTATCCTCAGGACTCCAAAACAATTTTCCTTGTAAACAAGCAATGGCATACCGGCATTGTGATTTACAAAAAAGATATACCAATAAAATTTGCAGAAGATATTATGTTAAACGACGATTGTAATCTGATCGACATAGGCTGGGGAGATGAAACATATTATACGACACCCGGTTTTGATTTTGAAATTGCTTTCCGTGCCTTGTTCATTAAGACCCCTTCTGTAGTCAGAGTTGAATGTGTTTTTTTAAACACCGACTATTATTTATCTATGCAGGATGGAGTAATAAAGCTTATTCTAAATGAAGATCAATTCACGAGGTTATTAGATTTTACCTGTCTTGCATTTGAAAGAAATGAAAGCCGGGAAACAATCTTGTTTAAGAATTCATCTTCCGGAAACATAAAGTACTTCAGGTCACCCCTCAAATACTGGCTGATGAATACGTGTAATACGTGGGTTGCAGATGCAGTAAGAGAAGCAGGATTTGATATTGATACCGGCATCATAACCTCGGAAGAATTATTTGAAGCAATGAACTTGTTCGGTGAGCAGATAAAATAACTAGTCTGAAAAAAACTTTAATCCTGTTATACCTGCTATTATAAGGAAGATGAAAAAGATACGGATCAATTCTTTTGACTCACCAAATAAAATCATTCCGAATATTGCTGTACCGACTGCACCTATACCTGTCCATACTGCGTACGCAGTTCCGAGCGGCAGAGTTTTAACGGCAACCGACAGCAGGTACATACTTATTACCATTGAAACAATAGTAAAAACACTCGGTAATGGTTTTGTGAAACCTTCGGTGTATTTCAATCCCACCGCCCAGGCTATTTCAAACAATCCGGCTATAAATAATATTAACCAGTTCATAGGCAGTTTCCCAATTTGAATTCATGTTATGAATACAGATATTGTTTTAAATATTTTCCTGTGTATGAAGATTCAACTTCACAGATCTCTTCAGGCGTTCCTGCCGCAACTATCTCTCCGCCTTTCTCACCGGCTTCCGGACCGAGATCTATTATGTAATCTGCGCATTTAATCACATCAAGGTTGTGCTCAATAATTACTACTGAGTTTCCTCTTTCGATAAGAAGATTAAAACATGCAAGCAATTTTGAAATATCATCGAAGTGTAAGCCGGTTGTCGGTTCATCAAAAATAAAAAGTATATGCCGTCTTTCTCTTTGTGCGGTAAGATGTGAAGCGAGTTTTATTCGCTGTGCTTCACCGCCTGACAGCGTGTTTGAAGGTTGACCAAGTTTTATATAACCCAGACCAACATCAGCAAGCACCTGCAAATATTTTACAATCTTATCATGACCTTTAAAATATTCGAGTGATTCATCAACTGTCATTTCAAGTACTTCAACAAGATTTTTTCCGCGGTAAGTAATCTCTCTCGTTTCTTTTTTGAAACGTGTTCCGTTACAGTCTTCACATTCAAGATAAATATCCGCAAGAAACTGCATTTCAACTTTAATGAAACCATCGCCCTGGCAGGTTTCACATCTTCCGCCGGGAACATTAAATGAAAAGTACCCCGGTTTATAACCGCGTGAACGGGCCTGGTGAGTTGATGCGAACAATTCACGTATAAGCTCAAATGCTTTTATATAACTGGCAGGGTTAGACCTTGGTGTTTTTCCTATCGGTGACTGATCAACAATCACAACTTCATCTAAAAACTCACCGCCTTTTAAACTTTCATGCTTCCCGACTTTTGGTGACACCAATCCAAAATACTTTGAAAGACCGCCGTATAAAATATCGTGGATCAAAGTACTTTTACCGGAACCGCTTACGCCGGTGATCACCGCAAATTTATTTAACGGAATTTCGAGATCAATATTTTTAAGATTGTTTTCTCTCGCTCCTTTAATGGAAATCGTCTTCGTCTTTTTTGTGTTGCGTGATTTAGGAACGGGAATTTTTACACTTCCGGATAAATACTTTCCAGTCAATGATGAAGTGTTCTTCAAAACATCATCATAACTTCCCATCGCAATAATTTCCCCGCCATTCTTTCCTGCATACGGACCCATATCAATAAGTATATCAGCCTCGCGCATCATCTCTGCATCGTGTTCAACTACAAGCACGGTGTTGCCGATGTCTCTTAAGTTTTTCAAAATGCCGATAAGCCTTGCATTGTCGCGCGGATGAAGTCCGATGCTCGGTTCATCAAGAACATAAAGAGTACCAACAAGCGCTGAACTTAAAGATGTTGCAAGATTTATCCTCTGAGTTTCGCCGCCTGAAAGTGTGCTGCTTAACCTGTCAAGAGTAAGGTATCCAATGCCGACATTATTCAGAAAAGTTAATCGCTTAATAATTTCTTTAAGAACCTGGTCAGCGATTTTCATTTCGTATTCAGTGAGTTTTACATCACGGAAAAACTCAAGAGAATGTTCAATCGGGATGCTGACAATGTCATAAATCGATTTGTCATTAATTTTTACCTGCAACGCTTCCCTTCTTAACCTCGAACCTTTACAGGCTGAACAAGTTGTGTATCCCCTGTAACGACTGAGCAGAACGCGTATGTGCATCTTGTAAGTTTTGGTTTCAAGCTTTTCAAAAAATTTATTGATTCCCTTATAAGTGCCGAAGCCTTTTTGAATAAGACTTACCTGTTCAGAAGTGAGTTTATTGAACGGAACATTTAAAGGAATGTTAAACTGCTTTGCATTGTGAACAAGATCACGTAGATGAGTACTGTATTTGGTTGTTCTGAACGGTGCTATTGCGCCGTCTGCAATTGATAAATTCGGATTTGGAACAACAAGATTCATATCAATACCGATTGTTTTGCTGAAACCCTGGCAAACAGGACATGCGCCGAATGGATTGTTGAATGAAAAAAATCTTGGTTCGGGTTCTTCATATTTTATTCCGCAGCACTCGTAAAACTTGTTGAACTCGTGTTCTTCATTTGTGTCCGCGTTGATAAGAACCAACCTGTTCTCACCTTCTTTAAATGTTACTTCTATTCCATCGGAATGTTTTTCACGTATCGAGCCTTTTGTAACCTTCATCCTGTCAACAACAACTCTTACACCTTTTTTAGAAGCCGGACCTTTTTTCTCTTCATTAAGGTCAACCATTTTTTTATTGAAGTATAGCCTGAAGAAGCCTCTCTTCTTCAACAATTCAATTTCTTCTTTTACAGTTCTTCCTTCGTGGTCGTGAAGAGGAAATGTTAAATAAAATTTTGTTCCTTCTTCCTGTTCCTCAAGCCAGTCAACGACAGTTGAAGTTGTTGCTTTCCTAACTTCTTTGCCGCATTGAAAACATATTGTTTTACCGACACGCGCGAATAATAATCTTAAATAATCATAAACCTCGGTGCTTGTACCGACAGTTGAACGAGTGTTTCTCGCTCCTGTTTTCTGCTCAATAGCAACTGCGGGACTTATACCCTGAATAAGATCAACATCAGGTTTGTTCATTCTTTCAAGGAACTGGCGCGCATAAGAAGAAAGACTTTCAACATAACGTCTCTGTCCCTCCGCATAAATTGTATCGAACACGAGCGATGATTTACCGCTGCCGCTTACACCTGTAAACACAACGAGTTTGTTGCGTGGAATTTCGAAGCTGAGGTTTTTAAGGTTATGCTCGCGCGCACCTTTTACAACTATTTTCTTACCCGCGGATGCGGGTAAATTTTTGTTATTATTTTTTTTATCTGGCATTTATACTTAACCGGTTTGAAAACTGAGTTACTAAAATAGTAATTATTTGTGAATGAGAGGTGGAAGAAAAGAGGGAGAAAAATTTGACGTGGGAATGTTGCCATCTCGCAAATAAAAAATTTGTTGAATGTGAGGAAGATTATAAGCAATATTGGGGCAAGAATTTTGTTGGCAGTAATTGGAAATTGACGACTAACAAGAAAATGATAGTTGATTTTAAAGAAGAAATAGCAACCACCGACATCTCATTCATGACATCTAAATGGATAATTGAGAAGGTTCCATTTATTTTTTCTGGAGACTTAGAAAACTATATAAGGTGGAAGGAACTATTAGCCGAAAAAATTGGAGTGGACAGTAAAGCAATTGTTTTAACAGGCAGTTCTTCAGTTGGCTTTAGCCTTAACCCTGACAATAATCTTAGACCCTTTTCTGAGAAATCTGATATTGATGTTGCAATTATATCGCAATTATATTTTGATATTTCATGGCATTTTCTTCGCAATATTGGAACAAGGAGATATACATTAGGTAAAAGAGAAAATAACGCAATAGACGACCATAGAAACAGACTAATTTATTGGGGAACTATTGCCACCGACAAAATTCTTCAAATATTCCCCTTTGGTAAGAAGTGGATAACGGCTTTAAACGAAATGTCAAATATAGAACCTACAAAAGAAAGAACAATAAACATCAGAATCTACAAAGACTTTGAAGCTTTACGTGCATATCATTTAAACAACCTTAGATTAATCAAAGACAAAATAATTTCAGAATAATGGCAACATTTTTAAAAACTGCTCCAAGAAGTATTTTATGGTTTAAACATGTTCATGAGAGAAACGAACTTGAAATGAAACCACCATTTCAGAGAAATCCAGTATGGACAGAAAAACAAAAAAGTTATTTGATTGACTCAATTTTAAATGAATATCCAGTTCCAGAAATCTATATGCAAGAAATTGTTTCGGAAAAAGGAGAAGTTAAGTATGTAATAGTTGATGGACAACAAAGAATTAGAGCCGTTTTAGAATTCGTAAATAATGAATTTGCAATTGACCCGAAAGACTCCCCTCAATGGGCTAACCTAACATTTGAAGAATTACGACCTGAAGAAAAGAAAAGAATCTATGAATATGATTTTGTTGCACGTTATTTACCTGACATTGACGACACTCAAATCAGAGCCATTTTTGGACGGTTAAATAGAAACAATGTAATTCTAAATGCACAAGAGTTAAGACAAGCAACATATTGGGGACCATTCATTAAAACAATGAATGAGATTGCTGAAAATGAAAATTGGGCAAAGCTTGACATTTTTACATCCAACGACATCAAACGAATGTTGGATGTCGAGTTTGTTAGTGAATTAACAATAGCAATTTTAAACGGACACCAAAACAAAAAACTAACTATTGAAAAGTATTACCAATTATATGAGAACGAATTTTCATATCGTAACTATATCAAAGAACTTTTTGATGTTGTATTGAGGGAATTACTTACAGTAATGCCATCAGACACAAATCGTTGGTATAAGAGAACCGATTTCTATAGTTTATTCATTGTTTTCGCAAGACATAGAGATAGGTTACCATTAAGTCAAGAAAAAAGAGAATTGGCAAAATCAATTTTGAACATATTTGGACAACAAATTGACTCGTACGTTTCGATCACAAAAGAAGAAGACGAACAGAGTTTGGGCTTTCCAGCAAACGTGTTAGCATACGGTCTTGGGATGAGAGCATCAACCGACTTAGGAAGCAGAAAACGTAGAGACGAAGCATTAGAGTTTGAGCTTAGAGATGTGTGGCTAGAATAACAAATACTGGTAACACTGGTTTTATGTCGGGCTAGGAAAAGTGCGCACTTAAAGTTTAATGTTACCGCTGAAAATTAATTACAGTAAATAGATTATACCCTAAACCAGCTCGTACACAAATTTGAAATCTGTACCTTAAAGGTTATATAACGAATCAAGAAATTTATGATATGAACAAGACAATACTGTTTGGAAATGGACTTAACCAACTAACAACGGGACTCATAAGTTGGAAAGACTTATTAAATAATATAAAAAGGAGTAACAAGTTTGAAGATTTGGGACTTCCAAATACCATGATTTATGAAAGAATATTAATGGAACGCCCAAAACTTTCTGAGGGGATTTATGCGGTAGAGGGAAATATCAAATCAGAAATAGCAGATCAAATGCGAATTATTCCTACAAATAATTACTATAAAAAAGTATGTAACTTAGGCTTCGAAAATTACTTAACAACAAATTACGACTACTCACTTAATAAGATGTTTCAAGAACTTGGATTTACTTCAAACACTAATAGCACAGAAGATATTTACAGCATAAGAAGAAACTCTTCTATTATTGACAATAACAATAAAGAAATATGCAAAATATGGAACATTCATGGTGAACTTGATCGACCAGCATCTATAATGCTTGGACTTGATCATTATTGTGGTTCAATAGGTAAACTTGACGCATATCTTAAAGGCACCTATGAATTTCAAGAAAATAAAAATCCTATTAGAGTACAATCAATAATTGAAAAAATTAAGAGCAAAGAATTTGACAGGTACTCATGGGTTGAGCTATTTTTTAACACCGATATTCATATTTTGGGGTTGTCACTTGAATATAGTGAAACTGACCTTTGGTGGATTTTAAATAAGAGAGCTAGGATTATAAATGATAAGAAAACTACCGTTCATATCTCAAACAAAATTTTCTATTATTCGACAAGTATTGAGTCTGAAAAAGAAGGTGTATTAAACTCATTCAATGTAAATGTATTGAACACTCATATCACCAACCCAAAAACTTTTAACTGGGGGAAATATTATGAACAGACATTAGAAAAAATTGGAAATGCGACATAGAAAACATTTTGTAACACCTTTTAGTCATGTGTTTTGCTTTTGAGCTAATTAACGGTCTTGTAGTTCTAAGTCTACCACTTCGCATACCCGTTAAAATCACTGTAAAAAAAACAACACCAAACCCTGACTGCCCTTTGGCAGGCACACACAACAATAAAAAAAGGAAATAAATGTTGAACGTTGAACGAAGTGAAATCCCGACTTTCGGGAAAGTGAAATCCCTCGAAGCTGGAAGAAAAATAATTTCATTTATGCACATATCACTCGACGGTTTTGTTGCAGGACCAAAAGGAGAACGAAATTCGATTATGAAAAAACTGTTTTTTTTGCTACCGGCACTGCTTTTCTTCACCGCGTGTGAAAGGTCTGAAACATTAACTAAAAGCGACATCGAAGATATTAGACTAACGATGCAGCAATACCGGGAAGCATGGAAAGCGGGTGATTCAGCGAATGTGCTTAGCAGAGTTTGTGATGATATTATTTTATATATGCCCAACAAAACTGGAAAGCCTAAGATTGGGAAAGATTCCGTCACTGCGTTTTGGTTTCCTCCTTCAGATGTTTCTTATCCCATTGATGCCTATGAGATAACTGATGAGAAGATTGAAGGAAGCGGAAATCTGTGCGTTTATACAGGCGTATCTAAACTGAGGTGGCATATGATGAAGGGTAATGTACATAGTGACACTACCACTTCTGTTTCCGAGTTTCTGAATGTCCTCAAAAAAGTAAATGACGAATGGAAGCTTTATCGGGTGATGTATAACTTGAAGAATCAAGATTACCAATAAATCGCTTTTACTGAAAAGTGTATGCTTACAATTTAGTGTATGTATACATACACCTGTCTCCGCATAAATTTTTAATTGATCGACTTTCTTTAAAAGACAGTGTGCAGGATGACCAGCCTCTGGCAAACATTAGTGAATATTGCAACAAGACATTAACAAACAAGACCTGCCTGTATTCAGGCACAGGCAAAAATAAAAAAGGAATAATATGTCGAACGTGAACGAAGTGAAATCTCACAAAGCGGGAAGAAAAATAATTTCATTTATGCACATCTCACTGGACGGTTTTGTAGCAGGACCAAACGGTGAAATGAACTGGGTTAAAGTCGATGATGAAATTTTTGATTACGTCGGCAAGCGCATAAGCGAAGGCGACACTTCATTATATGGACGTGTCACTTATGATATGATGGAAAGTTACTGGCCCACAGCAGGAGACAAACCCAATGCAACCAAACACGACATTGAACATTCAAAGTGGTACAGCAAAGTTCATAAGGTTGTTTTATCCAAAACAATGAAAGGCACAAGCCCGGCTAACACAACAATTATCAGCGATAACATTACCGACAGGATAAATGAAATAAAACAATCCGGAAGTAAAGACATCCTGCTTTTCGGTAGTCCTTCAGCAACACATTCTCTTATAGAGCTTAACTTAATTGACGGCTACTGGCTGTTTGTCAATCCGGTAATACTCGGTCAAGGCATTCCATTGTTTAAAGACATGAACAACAAAATTGACTTGAAACTCCTGAATACTCATCAATTCACCAGCGGCGTAATTGAACTGAATTATATAGTCGATAAACAATAACTGCCTGTCAGCCGGCAGACAGACGAAATGCCGTGATTTAAGACAGAACAAATCTTTCTCTTTACAGAACTAAAAATAATTGTCGTATCCAGCCACCAATAATGTCGCATTTACACATTGAAAACATTTTCTTCGTTAACGAAATTAGCTGTAACAAAAACATAAGTGAGATGGTATGAGTAAAATAATAGCAGCAATCAATATGACGCTTGACGGATTTTGTGATCATACAGCAATCATTCCGGATGAGGAAATCCATCAACATTATGCTGATCTGTTAAGCAGCGCAGACACCATTCTGTACGGCAGAATAACTTACCAGCTTATGGAATACTGGCGAACCCTGGCAGAGAATCCTTCCGGTGAAAAATCAATGGACGATTTTGCCGTTGTAATGAACAGTACCCCGAAGATTGTTTTTTCTAACACAATTAAAAGTGTCGATTGGGAAAGTGCGAAATTAGCTAACCGAAATCTTGAAGAAGAAGTTTTGGAACTCAGGCATTCCCACAAAAGCATAAGTAAAGATATATTTGTCGGCAGCCGCAGTTTAATTTTACAACTAATGAATCTTAATTTGATTGATGAATACCAGATTTGTGTTCACCCTGTTATAGCAGGAAATGGTTTGCCATTATTTGAAGATATAAATGAGAGTACTGTCCTTAAACTCGTCGATACAAAAATCTTTAGCTCCGGCGCAGTAATACTTTACTACGAACCGGCAAAGATTGAGCGTTCAGCACAATAAACAACTAACCGTTCACGTTGATTCAGGTAATTTATATGAACATACAAGACCAAATAAAAAAGTATATTGACAGCCAACCAGAACCTAAACGAAATGATATGCAAGAGTTGCATCGCGTTATTATGCAGATAATGCCTGGATGTAAATTATGGTTCTTAGACGGAAAAGATGATAAAGGTAAAATTGTTTCTAATCCTAATATCGGATATGGCTCACAAACCATAAAATATGCTGATGGAAAAACCAAAGAGTTTTATCAAATTGGTATCAGTGCTAACAAAACCGGAATCTCTGTTTACATACTTGGTTTAGAAGATAAAACCTACCTTGTACGAACGTATGGAAAAAAACTTGGCAAGGCGAGTGTAACGGGATATTGTATTAAATTCAAAAGGCTGAAAGATATAAACATCGATATACTTGAAGAAGCAATCCGATTTGGGTTTGAAGTTCAGAATGAAAATTAATTTAACTTTGTAAAATGATCACGATTGATACACTAAGAAAAATAGCACTATCATTTCCTGAAACGACAGAAGAACCACACTTTGAAAAAACTTCTTTCAGAGTGAAAAAGAAAATCTTTGCGACTTATGACGAAGACAGGAACAGAGCTTGTATCAAGCTATCAGAAATTGACCAGGATGTTTTTTCTTCTGTTGACAAGAAAAATATTTTCCCGGTTGATAACAAATGGGGCAAACAAGGCTGGACATTTATTGAAATGAACAAAGTGCGTAAAGAATTATTTATGGATGCTGTAACTACCCCATACTGTGAAGTTGCACCTAAAAAACTTGATGATCAAGTTAGAGGGGATGATAACTTTTATAAAAAATGAAAAGCAAAATTTTAAACATTCTCTTAATGGTCACTTCGCTATTCGGATATTTAGAGTGGAGCGGAAATCGTCATTCATTTCTTTTCCAGGTAGAAGGCGAATTTTTTTTAAAATTATTTTCTGACCCGGTTTCTGTGATTCATCCATTTACAGTATTACCGTTGATTGGACAGATACTCTTAATAATTACTTTATTCCAAAAGAGGCCCGGCAGATTATTGACTAATACGGCTATAGTTGGGTTAGGCATTCTGTTAGGGTTAATGCAGTTGATAGGAATAATCAGTTTTAATCTGAAAATAATATTTTCAACAATTCCATTTATTGTTGTAACTTTATTAACAATCAGGCATCACAGGATCTATAATGAAAAATACCAGCGGACAAGAATGCCGAACAGTTGAACAAGAATTGCGACATTTTGGATGAAGTGCAAAAATGGAGACTGGACTTCTCGTGGATTTTGGAGCAGATGAACCGCTACATCGCCTGATAAGAAAACTCTGGCAGTAACTCTAAAATGACAATCATATTACATGAATAACAAAAAGGAAAATAAAATTATATGAAAGCAGCCGGAAAAACTGTAAATGAAATTCTGATGAATCTGCCTGAGGACAGGGCAGAATCTTTTAATAAACTGCACGACGTAATTATAAAAAACCTGCCGAAAGGTTTTGAAGCTTCCATCAGTTATGGTGGATTGGGATATGTTGTTCCGCATACAATTTATCCTGCGGGCTATCATTGCAAGCCCGAAGAACCTCTGCCGTTCGCTGGAATAGCCTCGCAAAAAAATTCAATAAATTTTTATCACATGGGTATTTATGCCAATCCCGAATTGTTGAAATGGTTTGTAACCGAATATCCTAAACACAGTAATCAAAAACTGGACATGGGAAAAAGTTGTGTCCGCTTTAAAAAGTTTAATGAGATTCCTTACAAACTCATCGGTGAACTAATGAAAAAGATAAGTGTTAAACAATGGATTGAGATATATGAAAAAAATCTTGGCCCGCAAAAAAGGAAGAAATAAATATTCTGCTGATGAGTCTTAAAACAAAAACTCTAGTGAAATTATGAATTCAAACAGACCTGAAGAAAAGGATTTAGAAACGGTAGGCAATATCGATGCTAAAGTTTTTTACCACGGCACTAAAGTTAATTTTAAAAAGGATGACTTAATTCAACCAGGCTTTAACTCAAACTATGGTAAAAGGAAAAAAGCGAATTATGTTTACCTGACCGCTACTCTTGATGCCGCGGTTTGGGGTGCAGAGCTTGCAATTGGAGAAGGTCACGGCAGGATTTATATTGTAGAGCCAACAGGTCCGTTTGAAGATGATCCGAATCTGACTGATAAAAAATTTCCCGGCAATCCTACAAAATCATACCGCACAAAAGATCCGTTACGTATTGTTGGTGAGGTTACTGATTGGCAGGGGCATTCTCCTGAACAGCTAAAAGCCATGAAAGATCATCTTGAAAAACTAAAACAACTTGGTATTGAGGCAATCGAAGAATGAGTACCAAGGAAAAATAAATTTAATTCTTCGACAAAATTTATTTTAATATATTAGTAATAACGTAACGTCGCTTTGTATCTTTCCACACATCGCATTAAAATTAGTTGAAACAATAAAAGGTAATTAACTATGGGTAAGTTAGCTCAGATAAAAACCAAACAAACGGATTCAAACGTTGAAGACTTTCTCAATTCAGTTAAGAATGAAGAACAACGTAAAGATAGTTTTATCGTCCTTAAGCTCATGCAAAAGGTTACCAAGGAAAAGCCTAAAATGTGGGGCAGTTCAATGGTCGGGTTTGGAATTAAAAGATATAAAAGTCCGGCGACGGGCAGAGAGGTTGATTGGTTTAAGATAGGGTTCTCACCAAGGAAGGCGAACCTTTCGTTACACCTTGTGCTTGATATTAAGAAGCAGGCAGCAAAACTGAAAAAATTAGGCAAACACAAAACCGGTGTCGGCTGCCTTTACATAAATAAACTGGATGATATTGATTTAAAGGTTCTCGAAGAATTAATTGTAATCGCAACCAAAACAAAGTAACAGGATTTATTTTAACCAGTCTGCAAAGGAGAATATTATCGATGGCTAAAACAAGTAACACAAAAAAAACTCTTCCACCAAAACAGATTGATGAACTGATAAGCACTTTAAAATCACGTTTCGAAAAAAATATGAGCAGGCACAAAGGAATTGAATGGTCAAAAGTTCAGGCGAAGTTGACTGTTAATCCTGATAAACTATGGTCACTTAATGAAATGGAAAAAACCGGCGGTGAACCTGATGTTGTTAGTTATAATAGTAAATCAGGTGAGTATACTTTTTATGATTGCGCAGCAGAAAGTCCTGCCGGACGCAGAAGTTTATGTTACGATGCTGCAGCACTTGCATCACGAAAAGAACACAAGCCAAAAGACAGCGCTGTTAATATGGCTGCAATGATGGGAATTGAATTATTAACCGAAGAACAATACCGTGAACTTCAGGAAGTTGGTGAGTTCGATTTGAAAACTTCAAGCTGGGTACAGACACCAAACAATATAAGAAAACTCGACGGCGCAATTTTTTGTGATCGCCGTTACAACACCGTTTTCGTTTATCACAACGGCGCTGAATCGTACTACGCTGCAAGAGGTTTCAGAGGTGTATTAAAGGTTTAATATAGTATTAAAGGATAATTTATGAAATTAGGTTTATTCGTTATTATGATTTCTGTTTTCACATCCTGCTCACTTGCACAGTACAAGACTGCATTTATGAGTGACAGGGACAGCACACTTGACATTTACCTTAAAACCGGGAATGACACACTTTATAAGCAGTTGACTAAAAATAAAGATACTGAATACAATATGGTCTGGGGAAATACAGATGATATTATATACTACACTCACTACAAAAAGAACGACAGAGAAATTCTTTCAATTGATATTAAAACCGGAATCATTAATTCAATTATAAATGATACAACAGTTTTATTCGTTGCAGATATTTCTGCCGATGACAGCATCCTGCTTTTTTCAAGTAAAGAAGACAACAGGAAAGGCGAACTTTTTCTTTACAGCCTTTCCGATAAAAGCAGGAGAAGAATTACAAACAACAATTTCTATGAATCAGGAGCTAAATTTTCTCCGGCTGATAACAATTTTGTTGCGTCAAGCATTCAAACAGCAAAAGTTGATTCCTTAAACCACGGGGGTAACGCAGAGATATTTCTTATTAATATATCTGATTCAACACTTACACAGCTAACGGATATTGCTGGCTTCAGCGCACTGCCATCAATTTCACCTGATGGAAAACAAATCGCTTTTCATAACTGCAATAACGGGCAATGTGATATTTATTTAGTGAATGTCGATGGAACGAATCTAAAAAACCTTACTAACGGAATAGATGATAACAGGTGGCCGCGCTGGACTCCTGACGGTAAATGGATCGCATTCACAAAAACAATTTCGGATAATTCGGAAATCTATTTAATATCTCCGGATGGTAAAGTAATTAAACCTTTTATCACTTCACCGTTCAGAGATGAAACGGCTGAGTTCAAATACAACCAAAATTAATTAACAGTTGAAATTGAAAATGAATATCCGCAATATTACGGCGGTCATTTTGGTTTGGGCAGGTTCTTGAAAAGTTCAAACAGTCTAACAAAACAACGATATGAATAAAGTATAACATTGTATAAAAAATATTTATGAACAAGCCTATCCAGTCCTACAACAACTCTCATTCAAAAGATGAGAAAGAAATCTGTGACAAACTTGCAAAAGAAATAAGCCGCGGTTTGCCGGAAGCTGAAAATAAAATATGGCATGCTCATCCGGTGTGGTTTCTCGACGGCAATCCCATTGCCGGTTACAGCAAACAGAAAGCAGGCATCAGGCTTATGTTCTGGAGCGGCGCAAGCTTCGATGAAGAAGGATTAAAACCCGGCACAGGAAAATTTAAGGATGCTTCTATCTTTTACACATCCGTCGGGGAAATTAAAGTCAAAGATCTTAAACGCTGGCTGGAAAAGTCTCGTAACATTCAATGGGATTATAAAAATGTTGTTAAGCGTAAAGGTAAGTTGGAGCGTTTAAAATAATTTTATACTCAAATGATAAATTATAAGATATGAAAACAACACCAGAGCACGACGTGCGAATTGCAAAAATGACATTCTCATCTGTGTACCCGCACTATATCAAAAAAGTTGAGAGCAAAGGCAGATCAAAAGAGGAATTGCACCAGGTGATTGAGTGGTTAACAGGCTTTGATAACAAAAAGCTTCTAAGCCTAATAAATGAAAAAGTGACTTTTGAGACGTTCTTTAAGAAAGCAAAATTAAACCCTAATGCTCACCTCATTACAGGAGTAATCTGCGGCTACCGGATAGAAGAAATTGAAAATCAGTTAACAAAGCAGGCTCGGTATCTTGATAAGTTGGTGGACGAACTGGCAAAAGGCAGAGCGATGGATAAGATTTTAAGAAAGTAATGAGCTAATAATTTCGGCAAGTTCCGGTTGACATTTTTTTTGTACATAACCGGATTCAAAATAAAGTGACCCTCTCTCTTATTCAGCAACAATGGTAAAATAAATGAATGAAAATCAAAATTACGAAGTAATAATAATCGGCGGAAGTTATTCAGGACTTTCAGCAGGAATGGCTTTAGGCAGATCATTAAGAAAAACTTTAATTATTGACAGCGGTAAACCCTGCAATATCCAGACCTCGCATTCTCATAATTTTATCACTCAGGATGGAAAAACACCTAAAGAAATTTCTTCATCGGCGAGAGCGCAGGTCGAAAAATATAATTCAATAAAATTTTATAGTGGTATTGCCATTAGCGGCGCAAGAAAAGGAAATGGTTTTGAAGTAAGAACAGATTCAGGAGATGTTTTTCAGGCAAAGAAATTAGTCTTTGCGACCGGAGTAAGAGATATAATGCCTGCCATCAAAGGCTTTGCGGAATGTTGGGGTATTTCAGTTATTCACTGTCCGTATTGTCATGGTTATGAGGTGCGGAATGAAAAAACAGGAATATTGGGGAACGGTGAAATTATTTTTGAATTCTCAAAAATGATTAATCACTGGACAAAAGATTTAACTCTTTTCACAAATGGGAAATCAGTATTAACAAATGAGCAGACAGATAAATTAAAGCAGCACAATATTAAAATATTCGAAACTGAAATTGACGTGTTTGAACAGAGTAACGGACAAATTGAAAACGTGGTATTCAAAGACCGTTCGAAAATTTCGATGAAAGTAATCTATGCAAAAATTCCATTTGAACAGCACTGCGATATTCCAAAACAATTGGGATGTGAACTGAATGAACAGGGCTTGATTAAAATTGATGCGTTTCAAAAGACAACAGTCCCGGGTGTTTTTGCCTGCGGCGACAATTCATTTATGATGCGTTCGGTTGCCAATGCAGTTGCAATGGGAACACTGGCTGGCGCAATGGTAAATAAAGAAATTATTGATGAAGAATTTTAAGCGCGGGTAACTATGTTATTTAAGCAAATACATCTCGAAGGAATAAAATCTGGAAAAATCCGGTTTGCATTCCGCAGATGGGAAAAAGCTGCTGTCAAAAAAGGAAGTCTGCTGAAAACCTCAATCGGACTCTTAAAAATTGTTGACATAAAGGAAATTGGTGAAAGCAAAATCACCGGCAAGGATATATTACAAACGGGATTTAATAGTCGAGAACAATTAATTAAATCATTAAATCAAACGAATAATGGCAGTATATACAAAATAGAAATCCGTTATCATTCAACAGACCCGCGAATAGAACTAAGGGAACAAAAGGATTTAACGACTGATAATTTTTCAGAATTACAAAAGAAATTAGAACGATTCGATAGGTATAGTAAACAAGGTTTTTGGACAGAAAAAATTCTTTTAGCGATAAAGGATAATCCTCATAAAAAAGCTACGGAACTTGCCTTGCTAACAGGATATGAAAAAAAGTGGCTGAAACTAAATATACGCAAACTGAAAAATTTAGGATTAACAATAAGTCATATTGTAGGTTATGAACTTTCGCCTCTCGGAAAAGTATTTATGAACAAACTAAAAAAATAATATGAAAAAAGGCAGACTAGAAGCTTTTAGCGATGGTGTATTAGCTATCATCATTACCATTATGGTACTTGAAATAAAAGTGCCGCATGGTGAGCAACTTTCCGACTTGGTTCCCCTGGTTCCTGTGGTATTGAGCTATATACTCAGTTTCATTTATATCGGTATTTACTGGAACAATCATCATCATATGATGCACACGGTAACAAAAATTACAGGAGGAATTTTATGGGCAAACCTTCACCTGCTTTTCTGGCTGTCGCTAGTACCATTTGTAACAGGCTGGATGGGTGAAAATAATTTCGCAAATCAACCGGTTGCATTGTATGGTTTTATAATGTTGATGTCGGCAATAGCTTATTATATTTTGCAGACGATAATAATAAAGTCTCAAGGGGAAAATTCAATTCTTGCAAAAGCAATCGGTACGGATATTAAAGGAAAAATTTCTCCTGTACTTTATCTTATGGGAATTTTTCTGTCGTCTGTCAGTTCAAAAATCTCAGGTGCTTTATACATACTTGTAGCACTTATCTGGCTGATACCTGACAAACGGATTGAAAAAATTATTCACAATAATTAGTTCATAATTTAAATATGTATTGCAGTCTCCACGCCTTGTGTTTATCACACATTAATTGACATTATAACTTTCAGAGTTCGTCAACAATTCTGTTTAATGTTTCACTTGGACGCATAACCGAAAAAGCTTTTTTATCATCTGGCAGATAATAACCGCCTATGTCTGCATGTTTTCCCTGAACTGAAATCAGTTCACTAACAATTTTGTTTTCATTCACCAAAAGTTCTTTATAGATATTTTCAAACCGGGTTTTTATTTCTTTATCTTTATCCTGCCCTGACAAAGCCTCAGCCCAATAAAAAGCTAAATAGAATGAACTACCCCTGTTGTCAATTTCTCCTGCCTTCCTTGACGGCATTCTTCCATTTTCAAGATACTTAAGAATAGCTTTGTCCAGGGTTTCAGCTAAAACTTTCGTTTTTTCATTTTTAGTTTTTTCATACAACATTTCTAATGCAGGTACTATTGCGCAATATTCGCCGAGTGAATCCCACCGTAAATGATTTTCTTTTAAAAGCTGTTCAACGTGTTTTGGAGCTGAACCTCCTGCGCCTGTTTCAAACAATCCCCCGCCGTTCAATAAGGGAACGATTGATAACATTCTTGCACTTGTTCCTAATTCAAGGATAGGAAACAGATCGGTCAGATAATCACGAAGAACATTTCCTGTAACTGAAATTGTGTCCAGACCTTTCCTTGTTCTTTCAAGAGTAAATTTCATTGCATCAACCGGTTTGAGAATTTTTATTTCCAAACCGGTTGTATCATGTTCCTTCAGATACTTGGTAACCTTTGAAATTATTTCATTGTCGTGTCCCCTGCTTTCATCAAGCCAAAATACTGCCGGTGAGGAAGATGCTTTTGCCCTGTTCACGGCAAGCTTCACCCAGTCTTTAATAGGTTCATCTTTTGTCTGGCACATTCTGAAGATATCACCTGTTTCAACTTTTTGTTCGAGCAATGTTTTTCCTTCTGAACTTACTACACGAATCACTCCTTCGGATTTTGCTTCAAATGTTTTATCGTGAGATCCGTATTCTTCTGCTTTCTGTGCCATCAATCCAACATTTGATACAGCGCCCATTGTTGCAGGATCAAACTGACCATGTGTTTGTGCGTCTTCAATTATTGCCTGGTACATCGTTGAATAACAGCGGTCCGGAATTACTGCGATACAATCCTGCAGTTCATCTTTTTTATTCCACATCTTTCCGCCGTCGCGTACAACATTAGGCATTGATGCATCGATTATTATATCATTAGGAACATGAAGATTTGTTTTACCTATTCTCGAATCAACCATTGCAAGTTCGGGTCTGTATTCATAAACGCTATTTATATCATCTTCAATTTCTTTTCTTTTTTCAGCAGGAAGTTTTTTTAGTTTTTCAAGGATATCCATCAAACCGTTATTTACATTTGCGCCTATCTCTTTAAGATTCTGTGCATGTTTTTCAAGTGGTTCTTTATAATAAACAGATACAGCGTGACCAAACATTATCGGGTCAGAGATTTTCATCATTGTAGCTTTAAGGTGAAGTGAAAGAAGAACATTATCTTTTTTTGCTTCATCAATTTGTTCTGCATAAAATTTTCTAAGTTCTTTTACATTCATTACTGCAGTATCGATAACCTCGCCATTCAAAAGCTTGAGACCATCCTTCAGAACGGCAGTATTTCCGTTTGCATCAACAAATTCAATCTTAACAACATCATTTTTATCAAGAGTCAAAGATTTCTCAGTACCAAAAAAATCTTTTTGTGTCATGTGTGCAACACGTGTTTTAGAACCTGACATAGGCCAGGGTTTCATCATCTTATGCGGATGTTTTTGTGCAAACTTTTTTACAGAAGCTGCCGCACGTCTGTCTGAGTTTCCTTCTCTCAACACGGGATTAACGGCTGAGCCAAGTACTTTTGCGAATCTCTCTTTAAGTT
>JAEXTA010000111.1 GCA_023453665.1 Bacteroidota bacterium
ATACGCAGCAACAGAATCTGAAGCTAATGAACTTTATGAGCTTGTAAAAAACGGAGCAAGTTTTGAATCATTATCAAAAACTGTATTTACCGATTCAGCTTTGAAAAACAATGGCGGCTACCTTGGATATTTCACCTGGGGTGATATGGATCCTGCCTTTGAAGATGCAGCTTATTCGCTTCAAGTAAATGAAATATCAGCGCCGGTAAGAACTGCACAGGGTTATAGCATAATTAAACTTGAAAGCCGGTCACAAAAACCATTGTTAACTGAATATGAATTCCAGAATAAAAAGGCTCACCTTGAAAAAGTCCTGAGATTAAGAAAGAAATCACCTGCAGAAAAAGAATATGTTTATTCCGTTTTTAAGAAAGACTTATTGACGTTTAATGAAGATGGACTCAATCAACTCGTACAAAATATTTTTGTGAACAATGAAACAGGAACACAACAATCAGAAAAAAATAAGTTATGTGTGAGTTATGATTCAAGGAATTACAATGTCGAAGAAATAGAGAATAAACTCTTATCACTTCCTGATGAACAACTAGATAGAATAACATCAGTTGAAATTCTCAAAGCTTCTATAGAAGGAATTCTGATCAATGAAATCCTTTATTCAATAGCCCTTGAAAAAGGTTATGATACAGCACAGCCTGTATTAAGTATGTTAGATGGATACAGAAAAAAAACTTTTCTGGAATTAAAAATGAACGAAATAACAGGTAACTCTGTTTTACCAGATTCAGTCCTTCTGAAATACTATAGGGAAAATATTCATAACTTTTCCAGGGAGCGTGAAATAAATATTCAGGAAATCATTGTTGATCGTCTGGGACTTGCTGACAGTTTATTTAATTCATTAAAACAAGGTGAAGATTTCGGAAAACTTGCAAAACAGTTTTCATTACGAAGATGGTCAGCAGAAAACGAGGGAGTAATGGGGTCATCACCCATTTCAAAATATGGTAACTTAAAAGAACTTTTCTGGAAATCGGGTGTAGGTGAATTACTTGGTCCTTTACAGATTGAAAATATGTTTGGTATATTCAGAATAATAGGCAAAAAAGACAGCGAGCCGATTGATTTTGAACTTGTGAAGGAAGATGTATTAAAAGCAGCACAATCTGAAAAACGAAATGAACTGGTTAAAACTCATATTGATAAACTAAAAGAAAAAGTAAAAGTCGTAATAGATTATGACTTACTTCATTCATACAATATTTTAGGATGATAGCTCAGAACACAAGAGATTTATTTAAGGAGCGATACATGAAAAAAACATTAACCTTTTTTCTATCACTAATATTCCTCTCAACAAATATTACATTTGGCGGGACTACGGGAAAAATCGCTGGTAAAGTAACAGATCAAAAAACCGGTGAACCTCTGCCATTTGTTAATATTACTTTAGAGGGAACAAACTACGGTGCCGCCACTGATCTTGATGGCGAATTTGTTATTCTTAATCTTCCACCGGGACGATACAATGTGAAAGCACAGGCTATAGGTTATCAGGCACAGATAGTTCAGAATATTCAGGTGTCGATTGACCTTACCACAAGAGTTGATTTTGCACTTTCTGAAACAGTTGTTGAACTTGAAGCTGTTATTGTTGAAGGTAAATCAGATGTGTTAAAGAAAGATATTACATCAAGTCAGTCATTAATTTCTTCAGAACAGATTTCCCAGCTGCCAGTAGCTGAGTTTGATGATATACTTCAGTTACAAGCTGGTGTTACAAGAGGCGCCGACGGTAGTTTTCATATAAGAGGCGGAAGAACATCAGAGATTGCTTACTGGGTAAACGGTATTTCAGTGACCGATGCATATGACAACAGCAGAGGTATTGAAATAGATAATAACAGTGTGCAGGAACTTCAGGTGATCAGCGGTACTTTTAATGCTGAATATGGAAATGCAATGTCTGGTATAGTAAATACCGTAACAAAAGAGGGTGGAAGAGATTATCACGGAAGTCTTATGATTTATTCCGGTGACCATATGAGCAACTTCACGGAATACTTTCCACATATAGACGATATCGATGTAGTTTCAAATTATAATTTTCAGGGTAGTTTTGGTGGACCGCTGCCATTCACAAATAACCTTGTTTCATTTTTTGTTAGTGGAAGATATAATTACGATGATGGTTATCTTTTTGGTGAAAGAAGATTTAACCCGGACGGAACAGCTGGCGATGGTAAAATCATACCTATGAACTGGCGAAAAAATTATTATGGTCAGGGTAATTTCAGCTTTTCACCTGTGCAGGAAGTAAAAGTTAATCTTGAAGGATTATATTCAAAAGAGGATTTCCGTGACTATGCACATGATTACAGATGGAATCCCGATGGTGATGTCAAGAAATTTTCAGAAAGTTATAACGGAACAGCTACAATAACACATATGCTTTCCTCATCAACATTCTACACTATTAAGGGTTCAATTTTCGAAAAAGATTTTAAAGAATACACTTATGAAAATCCGTATGATCCAAATTATCAGCATCCGGATTCACTAAACAATCTTTCATATTCTTTTAGAACGAAAGGAACAAATCTTCACAGGTTTTACAGAAAAACCGAAACCTTACTGGCAAGAATGGATTTTACAAGCCAGGTGCATAAAGAACACTTATTAAAAATTGGGGCTGAAGTTAAAACACATACAATGAATTTTGATGACTATAACCTCGAACCTAAAAGAAATAACGGGATTGAAGTTGTTCCTTTTGAGCCGGCAATTCCGGGTATTGATCAGACCAATCGTGTAACTTACACAAACGAACCATTTGAACTGTCATCATATATCCAGGATAAAATTGAATTTGAAAATGTTATTATAAATCTTGGTGTAAGGTTAGACTATTTCAATTCAAATGGAAAAGTTCTTGTTGATAGAAGAGATCCTAACATATATGCGCCATTAAGACCGGGATTGGATTTACTGACTCTGGAGGAAAGAGAACCTTATTTCTATAAAGACGCTGAATCAAAAATTCAGGTAAGTCCAAGGTTTGGAATAGCATACCCCGTTAGTGCAACAGGTGTTGTACATTTTTCCTACGGTCATTTTCTTCAGATACCCCCTTTCCAGTATTTATTTCAGAGAGGCAATTATAAAGTTCCAAACTCAGGTTTAAATATTGGCGTGTTTGGTAATCCTGATTTAGAAGCTCAAAAAACAATAATGTATGAAATTGGTGTAAGACAGGAATTTGCTGATAATTATTTAATTGATGTTACTGGTTTTTACCGCGATGTGAGAGACTGGATAACGGCTGGTCCAATTATTCAAACATATAATCTTGTTACCTATTCTATTTTTACAAACAAAGATTACGCAAACGTAAAAGGTATTACACTGACATTCAGCAAACGTTTTAGTAATTATTTTGGTTTTGATCTTAACTACACCTTTCAGACTGCTGAAGGCAGCAACTCAAGTCCGGAAGATGAATACAACGCAGCTATTGGAAGTGGTGAACCAAGTTTGATTTTGATACCTATGGATTGGGATCAGAATCATATACTAAATGCCTCGTTATATATGGGATATGATGGATGGGGGGGAAGTATACTTGCAAGGTACGGAACCGGATTGCCTTACACTCCTTCAACAACACTATATACATCTGAAAGATATGGCGGTTCAGGATTATTAAGAAACAGCAGGTACAGACCAAGCCAGTTCACTATCGATTTAAAGGTCGATAAAACTTTCGATCTGATGGGTGTTGACTTTAAAGCATTCCTGAAAATATTCAATCTCTTTGATAACAGGATTGCTGTTAATGTATTTGGAGATACAGGTCAACCTGATTTTACAACTGAACTGCAGTCGGTTGGTTTCGATCCCAACAGGCCTAATACACCAGAAGAATTTATAAAATATCCACACCACTATGGTGAACCAAGAAATGTACAACTTGGATTTGAAATTTCATTTTAATGAATAATGAATTCCGGAGGTTTTTAATGTTAAAGTATATAAAAATAATAATACCATTTGTTTTAATCTTTCTCTTCACCGAGGAGATTTACAGCCAGTACGTTCCAAGCAAGGAACGCGGTGATGTAAGATTCAGAAGAAAAACACAAATGGAAGGAAATCAAATCAGAACGACAGTCTTCAATTATGGAATGACCGGTAGAGAAGGCAGTGTGCCGATAACCGAACAGACACCATATGAATGGCCGAAGAATACGGGACAGGTTTATCTAGCTGTAGCCGGTATTGTTGTCGGTGCTGAAGTAATAGACAACAACGGAGAGAAACAAAATATCATCTCCAGGATGCACTACCTGCAATCACCTCAGGGTGAAACCTGGAATTTTGAACCGGTACCTGGCTATTATAATCCATCAACAACTGAAGGTTTTGCTACAAGTACCGAACCCGAATCCTGGCCGCCATTCTGGCCTGATAAATTAGCAGATGAAGATCCGGGTTGGCCTGGTTCATGGAATGGATACTTTGGTCGAGATGTTTTTAATGCCGATCAGGAATTATACTTCAGAGCTACTGATAATAATTACAGCAGGTATGGTGCTTATTTCCCCGACACAACAGATTTAACACGTAAGGGATTGGGAATTATACTTGAAACAAGATTAATGGCATGGTCGCAAATACTTGTTCAGGATGCACTCTTTATTTTATTTAAAATTAAAAATGACGGAACTGAACCACTTGATAAAGTAGGTGTTACAATTGTTTGGGCAGATTTTGTTGGCGCAGATGGAAATGATGACATTTCTGAGTTTGATGTGCTAAATGATATTGCCTGGTCAAGAGATGCAGACAACCGATCTCAGGATCCTGCGTTCGGCTCGAGCCCTGTGGGTATAGTGGGCGGAGCTTTTCTTGATACACCGGGTAACGATATTGACAGAATTGATAACGATGGTGATGGCGAAGCAAACGGACCTAAAATAACCGAGAGTATGCTTGCCGGTGAAAGTGATCTTTCCATTACAATTGGTGATCCTCTGTATCCGTTAAGGTATGATGGCATTGATAACAATGGTAACGGTTTGATTGACGAAAGTTCAGTTCATATAGCATTTCAGGATCAGGATGGTGTAAGCTATGCCGATGGAATTGACCAGAATGGAAATGCCGAAACAGGTGCCCCTGTTGTTACACAGGAAATGGTAAACTCATCAGCAACTGATATGTGGAAAAGATGGCCGGCTTCTCCGGAAACCGATCCTATTCAACTAAGCAAAGTACACCTTATAATGGTTGAAGCTGATGATATCGGAAAAGCTTTTAAAGATAACATCGATAATGATGATGACGGCGAAGAAAACAGTCCGGTCATCACACAGGAGATTATAAACTTAGCATCCGCAGATGCACCATATTATCGTTATAAAGTTCCGGGTACACAGATAATACTCTATGATGTTAAAGCTGAAGATCTTGGTAAAAAATATGCTGATGGAATAGACAATGATGATAACGGTGCGGTTGATGAATATATGGATGAAGGCATCGATGAGATGATAGATGAATCAAGAGATAACGGCATTGATGATGATGGCGACTGGAATATAGCAACCGATGATGTTGGACTTGACGGATTGGCAGATACAGGAGACCCTGGTGAAGGTGACGGAAAACCAACTTCAGGCGCAAGATTTGATTTGCCAGGTGAACCGAATGTTGACGTAACTGACGTTTCTGAAACTGACCAGATAGGACTGACCGGTTCATTTTATGAACCTTCATCAAAGTGGGTTGATACTTATACAGATAATGAAATCTGGAACAGCTTTATGGTTCCGGGTAACTTCTTTGATCCTGCAAATACAGTTGCCGGTGAGTACAATCTTTATGTCTCATCCGGTTTATTTCCATTATTACCGGGACAAACTGAACCGATATCTCTGGCAGTTATACTTGCGAATGGACCAATAACAGACCCAAATGGAACAATAAGAAAACAAGCAGTTCTTGACAAAAAAGTTCGTGCACAGGAAACATATAACAATGATTACCAGTTCGCTAACTCACCAATTGCACCACAGCTAACCGCAGTTGCAGGGGATAACAAGGTAACCTTATACTGGGACGATGCAGCTGAATCATCGTTTGATAATTACATCTCTAACATTGGCGGAATCGGTAGCGACTTTGAAGGATACAAAATTTACAGAGCCTCTGACCCGGCTTTTCTTGATGCAAGAATTATTACTAACGCTAACGGAACACCAACCTTCCTGAAAGAGATAAAACAATTCGATCTTGTTAACGGTGTTTCTGGTTATGATTCAGTTGGTTTTGAAGGAGTTAAATTCTGGCTTGGTGATGATACAGGATTACAACATTCATGGGTTGATTCATCTGCAAGGAATGGCTTTACATACTACTATGCAATAACATCTTATGACTTTGGTTTTCCTGCCGGTGGTATTGCCCCATCTGAATGTGACATAAATGTTTCATTAAACCCTGATGGTTCAGTAAAAAAACTTGGTCCCAACGTAGTGGTAGTAACGCCAGAAGCCCCGGTTGCAGGCTATCAGCCCTCTAACTTAAGTGAAATAAAACTTATACAGGGATATACAACAAGTAAAGTATCTTATGAGATTATTGACCCTAACAATATGAAAGACGGTCACGTTTACTTTATTACATTTGAAGACACTACAAAAACCGGCGCTGCAGATACGTTAACAACCAAGAACTATTCTTTGTTTGATTCAACAGCTAATGTAATGCTGATCGATAAAGCAACAAATTTTGGGACTAACGATGAAGGAACCATTGTTGACGGATTTAAATTGTCATTTGTAAATTCAAGTAAAGTTCAACTTGATACAACCCGTTCAGGATGGAGCCAGCCCGATATAACAAAATTTATTTTTGAAAAATATCCGCGCCCCAGACCAAATGAACCTATCGGTGTTGAGAAACCAAATGACTACAGAATAATATTTGGTGAAATAGGTACTGATACTTCTGTTAGTTTTCTGTCAAACAGGGTTACGTTCCCTGCAATACCTGTTAACTTTAAGGTATTCAATGTTAGTGAAAATAAATTTATTGACTTCGCTTTTCTTGAGTATGATCCATCAGGTGTGAACGGTCCTGGTTGGTTTTCTTCAAACGGAAACCTAAGAGACCGAATAGTTCTTCTCGAAAGAAAAGATACAGATACATCATTATCACCAACATGGTGGTTTTATCTTAATAGAGTCGACAGCGCAATTCTAAAAATTCCTGCTCCTGGAGATACAGCAGTAATGAGTCTGATCAAACCATTCCTTTCAAATGATGTTTTCAGGTTTGTAGCAAATAAAGCTTTTGTTAACAATGAACTTGCAAAAATGGAAATGAACAATATTAAAGTTGTTCCTAACCCATATATCGCAAGTGCTAAGTGGGAACCTAAAAACCCGTATTCAAGCGGAAGAGGACCACGTTCAATTCACTTTACACATTTACCGAATAAATGTACAATAAGGATATTTACAGTTAATGGCGAGCTTGTTAAAGAGATTGAACATGAAAGTACGCTCAACGATGGTACTGCAGAATGGGATTTATTGACCAAGGATAATCTTTCTGCTTCTTATGGAATTTATATTTATCACGTTGAGGCACCCGGTATAGGAACTAAAGCCGGTAAGTTTGCAATCATTAAATAATGGAAGCAAAATTTTTACAGGAATGAAATATATATATGGAGATATATAGTCTATGAAAAAGTTTATAATATTAACCCTGGTTCTGGTTGTTGCTTTTTACTTTGAAAGTTTCAGCCAGATAACAAAAACCGGTACAACTGCTGCAAAGTTTCTCAGCATCGGTGTTGGACCAAGAGCCAATGCAATGGGCGGCGCCTTCACTTCTATTGTTGATGATGCTACTGCTTTGTACTGGAACCCTGCCGGTGCAGCTTCACTGGATAAATACAACGTTATATTTACACATAGTGAACTGTTCAAAGGTCTTGATATAGGTTTGAACTATGCCGCTATTGTAATGCCTGTTGAAGGCTGGGGAAGTTTTGGTGCAAGTGTAACAAGTCTTGATTTTGGTCAGATAGATGTTACAACGGAACTATATCCCGAAGGCACAGGTGAAAAATATAACGCAGCCAGTTATGCATTTGCATTAACTTATGCAAGAACAGTAACTGATGATTTTTCAGCCGGTATAACTGTTAAATATGTAAGAGAAGTTATTTTCAACTCATCCGCAGATGGAATTGCTTTTGACATTGGTACCATATTTAACACACCTTTTTACGGTATTAAATTTTCAAGTGCAATTTCAAACTATGGTTCAAAAATGCAAATCACAGGTGAAGATCTATTGGTCAGATATGACTCTGATCCTGACCGTGAAGGAAACAACGAAACAACAGATGCATATTTCAAAACTGATAAATTCGATCTCCCGCTTAAACTTCAGATAGGTTTATCAAAGAAGATCCAGTTCCTTGATGAACAAAGTATAACCCTTGCAGTAGATGCAACTCACTCAAATGATAATGCAGAATACCTGAATGTTGGCGGTGAACTTGCATTGTTCAATGACATAGTTTTTGTTCGCGGTGGCTATAAATCATTATTGCTGAGTGACAGTCAGGAAGGATTAACATTCGGCGTTGGTATCAGTTACGGACTTGAGGTCATTGATTTTGGTTTTGATTATGCGTTCCAGGAATTTGAATATTTAGGTGACACACATAGTTTTGCTGTTAAACTTAAATTTTAATTAACAAATACTCCACTGAGGAGAGGTAAAGAACTAAACGAAAGGAAAATCTATGAAAAAAATCTTCGCACTACTTTCTGTGATGTTACTTTTGAGTTTTGCTACAACACAAGCTCAAAATGTTGATGTAACATTTCAGGTAGATATGGGAGTTAAAATAGCAACAGGCTATTTTAATCCTTCTACAGATGTTGTTACATGCCCGGGTGGTTTTAACAACTGGTTAAATGAACCACCGGCAAATACGGAAAAAGTTATGTCAGATGCTGACAACGATAGTATTTACACAATCACAATATCAATGGCACCTAACCAATCCTATAATTATAAATTTAATATAGGTTTAGGCTGGGATGGCAAAGATGAAACACATGGTGACAGGTCAGTTGCTGTTGGTTCTACAAATATGACTGTTCCTGTTAGCTTCTTTAATGATTATACTCCTTACACCGGCATCACATCTACGATTAATTTCCAGGTAGATATGCGTCTTCCTGCTCAGGGTAGTTTTGATCCTGCAACCGATACAGTTTTTGTAGCCGGTAATTTCACTAGTTGGGGAGACGGGGCTATAAGGATGCTTGATTCTGATAACGATTCAATTTTTACAGTTGATGTTACAACTCTTACATCAGGAAATCTTGCTATCTATAAATTTATTTGGAGTGATGGTGCTAGAACCTGGGAATCAGGAACTGAAGG
>JAEXTA010000201.1 GCA_023453665.1 Bacteroidota bacterium
GGTCTCGACTGTTTCAGAAGATGGAATAAATAATCTTACACCATTTTCTTTCTTCAATGCGTTCGGCGCTAATCCTCCCATTATTGCTTTTTCACCGGCACGGAGAGGAAGAGACGGAACATTAAAAGACACTTACCACAATCTTACTAAAACAAAAGAGTGTGTTGTTCAGTGCGTTACTCATTCAATGGTTGAACAGGTAAGTCTTGCTTCAACTGAATACCCGCCTGATGTAGATGAGTTTATAAAGAGCGGCTTGACACCGATCAATTCTGATCTTATAAAACCAAAGCGTGTTAAGGAATCTCCTTTCCAGATGGAATGTAAAGTACTGCAGATAATAAGTTTTAATGAACTGCCTTCATCAGCTAATATTGTGATATGTGAGGTCCTAAAATTTCATGTTGCTGAAGATCTGTTTGTTAACGGAATAATTCATCCTGAAAGGATTGATCTTGTTGCAAGAATGTCAGGCGACTTTTACTGCAGGGCAAATGGTGATGCAATATTTGAAATTGAAAAACCTATTTCAAAAAAAGGTATTGGCTTTGATAACATTCCTGATTTTATTAAAACTTCGGAAATATATTCCGCTAACGATCTTGGTAAACTTGCAAACACAGAAAAACTTCCGTCTGCATATGATCCTGAAAAATATCTGAATGAAGTTTTAACTGTTGGTGATGAGCAGGTTGAATTTACAGAAGAATCATTTTACAGGTACCAGCGCCGGGATGACTATAAAAATATGCTTAGATGCCTGATGTATCTAAAAAATTCCGAACCTGCCGGATTAAAATTTAAAATAGAACTTACAGCAAAGACCTCACTTCAAAAGAATGATTTGGAATTTGCGTGGAATACAGCACTTCTGGTCAGCCATTTTAATCTCATATAAATGAACTATGATTGAAGACGAAAAACAACCGATCTGGTCACCCTCCCAAGAACGTATAAATAATTCAAACCTGACCGCATTTATTAAATATGTCAGTCAAAACGAAAAAAAATATTTCGATTCATACAGTGATTTTTATGAATGGTCGGTTAATGAATTTGAAAAATTCTGGGAGTACTTATTAAAGTACAGCGGAATTAAATTTTCCTCGCCATATAAAAAAGTTTTATCAAATCATTCAATGCCCGGCGCTAAGTGGTTTGAGGAAGCAAAATTAAATTTTGCAGAAAATTTATTACGATTCCGTGATGATAAAATTGCAATAATAAGTTCACGCGAACATTTCCCTGAAGTTAAGCTAACTTATTCTGAGCTATATGAACGAGTTAATTCGGTTGCAAATTATCTTAAACAGATTGGAGTTAAGGAAGATGATAGAGTTGCCGGTCTGGTGACAAACATACCCGAAGCAATTATCGCGATGCTTGCAACGACCAGTCTTGGAGCCTTATGGTCGTCGTGCTCCCCCGATTTTGGTACACAAGGAATCATAGATAGGTTTGGGCAGATTGAACCCAAAGTTTTGTTCGCGATTGAATCTTATTATTACAACGGTAAACACATCAAATGTAATGATAAGATCGAAGCGATTACCAAAACAATTCAAAGTATAAAAACAATCGTTCTTATTTCTGAGTTCGATGAACTGAATTTGAATGCCAATGAATCACAAAAACTACCTGATGATAAAACATTGAAATTCAGTAATTTACTTAAATGTACTTCTGATAAAATAGAATTTATTCAATTACCATTTGACCATCCTGTGTATATAATGTATTCATCAGGTACGACAGGAATGCCGAAGTGTATTGTTCACGGAGCGGGCGGTACTTTACTTCAGCATTATAAAGAATTGTCGTTGCATACTGACCTGAAGCGTGAAGATGTGATCACTTATTATACGACCTGCGGCTGGATGATGTGGAATTGGTTAGTCAGTTCATTGTATGTGGGAGCAACCATCTTTCTTTATGATGGCAGCCCGGTTTTCCCGGATGAAAATGTTCTATGGGAAAAGATTGATGAACACAACATCTCAATATTTGGTACCAGTCCCAAGTTTTTAACTCTATGTCAAAAAGCAGAAACAAGAGTAAGTCATCTTTATAATTTAAAATCACTTCATACAATTCTTTCTACAGGCTCGCCGCTTTCAGATGAAAATTTCAAATGGGTATATGAAAATGTTAAAGGCGATTTGCAGCTCTCATCCATTTCGGGTGGGACAGATATTATTAGTTGTTTCGCACTTGGGAATCCAATTCTACCTGTTTATTCAGGTGAACTTCAGTGCAGAGGTTTGGGACTGGCAGTAAAAGCATACAATGATAATGGTGAATCGGTTGTTGAGCAGAAAGGTGAACTTGTTTGTGTTAAACCTTTTCCATCGATGCCCGTTTATTTCTGGAATAATCCGGACAATGAAAAATATCTTTCCGCATACTTCAAATCTTATCCCGGTATCTGGAGGCATGGAGATTTTATTAAGATAAGTGAAAACGGTGGAATTATTATCTACGGAAGATCGGATGCAACGCTAAATCCCGGAGGTGTTAGAATAGGTACTGCGGAAATATATCGTGTTGTAGAATCGATGGATGAAATTTCTGACAGCATTGTTGTTGGACAAAACTGGCAGAAAGATGTTAGAATAATTTTATTTGTTGTAATGAAGGAAGGATTTAATTTTTCTGCAGATTTTATTGATAAAGTTAAACTAAAGATAAGGAATTCAACTTCTCCGCGGCATGTTCCTGCAAAAGTTATCCAAATAAAACAGGTGCCTCATACAATCAACGGAAAAAAAGTTGAATTGGCAGTAACAAAAATCCTGAACGGGGAAGAGATAGATAACAAAGAAGCACTCTCTAACCCCGAAGCACTTGAACAGTTTTATAATATCCCCGCTTTAAAATAAAAAAGGCTGTCATTTTCAGACAGCCTTAATTCGCATCTCATTTAAAATTAAAATTCGTATCCAACACCAAGAGTAAACGCTGTGATGTTTGTCTGATGTGTTCCCGGGAATCTGGGTGTATCTGTAACACTTGTTGGTGCAGGAATTTCTCTCTCTCCACCAATAAGGTATTCAGCACCACCTTCAATCGTAAAGTCAGATATTTTATAGCTTGCACCTAAGGTAAAGCCATTGTAGGTCATACTCGGGAATAAAACATTATATGTATTATCCGGGGCCGGTGCAGGATCATAATAATAACCTGTTCTTAATTTCAGGCATTCGGTTGCTTCATATTCCGCACCAAACCTGATTTGTGTAGCATCTTTCCATTGTAAGATGAATTTGTTTGCACCGGAAGGAGTAAGATATCCTGACCAGTATTGATTTTTAAATTCTGTTACTAATTCATTTTCGCTTTTTGACCATTGACTGAATTGAGCGTCTAATGCAAGTGTGAGTTTTTCAATTGGTCTTACTGATATACCACCGGCAATCCACATTGGCCATGCAACATCACGGTCAAATTCACTTTCAGCTGCTGTATTTCCAGGCACTGCTAACATTGCGGGATTTGTTGCCGTGCCATTCATAGTAACATTTGATTTGGTTCTAAATGATGCACCAACAGAAATCATATCATTTACTTTTACAAGTGCTCCTATTGTAACACCAAAACCCAGACCGGTTGATTCTTCTGAATACTGTGCAGGACCGCCACCATGTCTTTTAAGATCAAACATTGCATAGTAAATATTAAATGCAGCACCAACCTGGAAATTTTCATTTATTTTATAAGCTACTACCGGAGAAATATTTATTACTCCAATTTTACTCATCCATTCGACTGCATTTCCGCCTGCTAAATTTTTAAGGTCAGCACCTTCCCATTCAGAACCTATACCAGCAGGTACATAAACTCCAAGACCAATAGTAAGATCTATGCTTGGTTTAAAACTCAGGTAACCCATCAGGTTAGGTGATAGATAATGATTTACTTTTGATTCAGCATCGACATCTGCAGGTGCGTATTTGTATGTGGAGGTTGGAATGATGTCGGTTCCAAAAATCGAAATGTAGTTTCCTTTCAGAAGTGACAAACCGGCGGGGTTCCAGTAAATTGCAGAGTAATCATTTGCCAAACCGACAAAAGCTCCACCCATACCAAAAGCTCTGGGACCAACGCTATTCAAACTCAAGCCGTTTGCAAGAAGAGACGTGTTAAACAAAAAGAACGCAGAAAAAATGAACAGGGTTATTTTATGTTTCATAATTCCCCCGAATTATTAGTTAGTGATATTGTTAGTTAAGAAAAATTTCTGTTATCAAATTAATTCAAATCGTTATAATTAAATAATTAATTCTTAAAATTTTAGTTAGTGATGATAATTTTTATATTTGCCCTGTTTATAAATTAAAGCAGGATTCCAAATGAATTTTCTACGGGAAACCGAACAGGACATTGTCATCTTCAAGGTGAGTTTAGTACGAGCAAGTATGAAAGAAGCCGAAGAATTTAAAAAAATCATCTCTGAGGAAATTGATAACGGAATTAAAAAAATTGTTATTGATTTTTCGCATTGTGATTCAATGGACTCCACATTTATCAGCGCGCTTATCACATCTTTAAAAAATATAATTAAAGCAGGCGGACGAATGGTTCTTGCCAGTTTACGATCAGATGCACATTCATTAATGGAACTCACCGGAACATCCAAAGTTTTTTCGTTTTATCCTTCCGTTAAGGAAGCAGTCAAAAGTTTTCAATGAACAATTTTAAACCGATACTGCTTTCAGACTCCGATTAAATCGCAGTGGTCGATTTTTTTAATACTTTCTTTGATCTTTCCGCATTCGGAATACCTGATATACACCTGGCAGTTTCTGCAAATCATTTCACTGCACATATTATTTTTATGTTCAAATGTCCAGCACGGCTCGCTGTGATTGTTGTATGCTTCGCAGTTCTGTTTATCATTTTCAGAGCAATTGGTAAGATTCCAGCATGGTATCATAGAATAAATTGTTTTTATTCCGGCAATACTGATTTTGTGTTCGTTGATAGCACGTCGAATACATACCAGTCTGTCGATATCAGATTTTGAATATAGTCTGTGGCTTGTTTCTTTTTTGAATGGAAGTATCAACCCTTCTTTTTCATACATACGAAGTGTGTGAACAGAAATGTTAAGCATCTTTGCGGCAGTCCGTATAGGGTAAAGCGGCAGATCAGAGTTTTCTAAATTTTCCAAATTACAATCATTGTTTTCAAAATTGATAGTTAAAAATATCAATTCTTTTGCCATCACTCTGATAATGTATTGTTGAACTTGTGAGCATTTTGTATCAATGGTTTTTCAATTATAAGAAAACCTAAATAGGTTCTCTTTATATTGAGAAAACTAAGACATAAAATGTGTTACTTAAAAAGGATTTGTGATGATGATTTACAATTAAGATTTAGAACAATCAAACAGATATGATTGCTTGCGTGTTAGCAATTACCAAAAGAAATTTCAATGACAATGTGTTCAACGACTCTCTTGAAGTGCCTTTGTTTCAGTCACTGATACTAAAGGAGTTTTGTTAATATGGAGGCCTGACAATAAAATTCCACTGAACAGATTTATTAAAAATAGATTCAGTCTTTTATAAAGATGAGAACCTGCTGTGTTCTGCCAGCAGATCTTAACGAGTGAACGCAGTTGAGGAAAAAATTCTATCATTCCTAAAATTTCATCTGAATAAACCGACCTTTTATTTTTTAACAGCTTATTTATCATTCTCAATATCATTGGTGAAACTAAAAAGTACCATAAACTTATCACTACTAACGAACGGATGAACATTAAAATTATTCCCGATGATTTTCCTTTCCCGTACTCAGGAAAAATGAATGAGAGTATTAAAAAAATCGTGCTGAATAATAAATAAGCTATGCCTGATTTCTTTTTCCACCATAATCGTTTTGGTTTTGAGACTGCCGGTGTATCTGAATAATTTTCATTTTCAAACTTAAAAGTGTCAGGAATTTTTTCAGAACCTTTCGCCAAAATTATTTTGTAAGGCAGTCTTCCTGCGATAATTCCTATTATAAATCCGCCAATTAAATAAATGCAGGAATATAACGCGATCAAAAAAACGCTCAATGAAAAGTTTATCGGCTGTGATTGATCAGCTAAAAACTGCGAGTATATAATCGAAGCGAACTCATCAATTGCGCTCCACAATGTCTCACCAAAAACTATTGTTACTATTATAAGTTTTTGAGAAGCGGAGAATACCATCACAGTGATTGCAATGAACAATGCTGAAGTACGAAATATTTTTTTCGAAAAGAAAAATAATTCACCCAAAAGTCCCTGTAGAAAAACTGCAAGGTAAGCTGTAACAGGTGTGTGCGGACTAACCATTCCTTTGATAATCAGAACGATGATCGTTGCGCGTAAAATATTGCCGTGCTTATTCGAAAAAAATGCGATGAGTGAAATTAGAATTACTGCCGCACCACCGACAAATAATCCTGTGAACGGTAGTTTGAGAGCATGAAGAAAACCACCAAGTGCTGCTTCACTGAATCCCCAAAGCGTTGTAAGTTTCCAGAGAATTTTTTGATCTGAAAAGAATTGAATAGAGCCGTTACCTGATGAATAACCGTTAGTCATTAATCGTTTCGTGAGATTTATAAATACGAAATCTGTCTTCAACGATAATATATGATTTGACGGTTATAATTACATAAAAATATTTTTATCAAACTGATTATTTTTCCAGTGGTTCATCCCAATCAATCAAACCTGATTCAAGGTTATAAACTTTTTTAAAACCAAGCATCACCATCTGCTGACCAGCGTGATAACTGCGGCTGCCGGACCGGCAGTAAAGCATATACTCCTTATTCTTATCAAGCTTTGCTATTTCATCAAAGAAAGAAGGATGAGAAATATCTATCAGAAGTGAGCCGGGAATATGACCCATATTATATTCCATCTGAGTCCGGACATCAACAAGAACAGCGTCTTTTTTATTTTTTAATAAATCTGAAAATGATTTTGAATCGAGATCAATGTAAGAGTCATCAGCCATAAATTAAAACAATCCTTTTCTAAAATTTCTAAATAATCTTTAACACTGTTTCTTTCAGAAAAATATAAACAGCAACCGTTAAGATGAAATAACCGAAAACAGGTTTCAGGTTTTGTGATTTTATTTTTGAAGAAATCAACTTTCCCAAAAATGTTCCTGACATTGCAAATACACAAATCAATATAATCAGACTGTAGTCAAAACTAACTCCTGAAATAAAATCAACAAAGAAACCGGAGAAAGAGTTAATAGCAATTATGATCAGTGAAGTACCGATTGCTGTTTTAATCGGAAGTCTTAAAAATATTACAAGTGAAGGAATGATAAGAAATCCGCCTCCTGCACCTACTGTTCCGGTTATTATCCCGACAAAGATTCCGCTAAAAATAACCTTTAAACTATTTCGTTCGGCTGTTAATTCAGGTTGGACTGAATTTTTCCTGATCATTGAAACAGATGCGGCAAACATCAGTACTGAAAAAAATAACAGCACAAGCAAATCCCGCGTTACGATGATATTGCCTGAATCAAAAACTATTTCAGGAATTATTGGAAGAAGAAGTCTTCTTACTATCACCACAGAAAATATGGATGGAAGTGAAAAGGTAAATGCTGTTTTAATTTCAGCAGTTCCATTTTTTATATAATTTAATGAACCGGTTAAGCTTGTAATACCGACGATCAATAATGAATAACTTGTTGCCAGGTAGGGATTGATACCAAACAGATAAACTAATATTGGCAATGTTAAAATTGTGCCGCCTGCGCCAAACAGTCCGAGTGAAACACCAATAAATACTGAAGCTATATATCCTGCTATTTCCATCATAAGTTTGAATTTAATTGCAGCGAACTTAAATCAATAATTATTGTAATAAAAGTTTTGCTATTCATTACGATGTTTATTTAGTTTAACTATGAAAAAAAATGATTCGGGCTAAAAATGAAAATGAGTTTAAAGTGGTTCTTAGTTCCTAATTTAATTATTGTTATTACTGGCATTTCCTGCAAAGAGGATCCATTACAACCAAAGGATAAAGGAACCTTAGCCATAACACTCGAAGACGTAAGTTGCACTGAAGCGTGGATAATATTGACAACCACCAATCTCCAACTTCCATCATCTTTGAACCTGTTGAAAAATGATAACCTCATTAAAACAATAAACCTGGAAACATCAGACACACTGCTTTATATAGATTCACTACTGCCAAACCAAACATACAATTTTATTATTAGTCATTCCGGCTTGTCCGGAATCTTAAGCAACGAGCTATATGTAACAACGATGGACACTACTAGCCACAACTTTTCCTGGCAAACATTTGAGTTTGGAGGTGAAGCTGGAAGTTGTACTTTTTATGATGTTGCTATATTAAATGAAAATTCAATCTGGGTTGTAGGAGATATTAAGCTTAGGGATAGCATCTCAAATGAGTCAATTCTGTACAACGCCGCACATTGGGATGGAAACGATTGTGTGTTACATAGAATTATGTTTTATACTATTTGCGGACAACAGCATCAAAATGCTTATCCTGCTTCTTCAATAATTGGATTTTCTGAAAATGAAATTTGGATTGCACAAAAGGGGGATCAAATTGCAAAATTAGAAAACGGTGTTCAAACACAAACCCTCTGTATGCCCTGGACTTTTTCAATAAACAAAATCTGGGGGAGCAGCAGCAGTGATTTATATGTGATAGGTAACAACGGCAATATAGCGCAGTTCAACGGCCGTCAGTGGACTAAAATGGAAAGCGGCACAGCTACCAATATAAACGATGTCTGGGGAGTAGTTAATCCCATAACACAAGAGCAGATTATTTATTGCGCTGTCTCTTTTGTTTTCCAACCCGGTGACCAAAAAATATTAACTATAAAAAATAACATCGTTGATTCCTTGAGTTGGAATGTTGGAAGAAGGATACATTCTGTTTGGTCAAAAAATGGTTTGTTCGTTTATACTTCAGGGGGCGGAGTTCATGAAAATAAAAGAGGGTATTGGAATGAATTAACTCAAGTTCCCCTTTATTATTCGAGAAATATAAGAGGAACCGATTACAATAATATTTTTGTTTGTGGAGACTACGGATTATTCTCGCATTTCAATGGCATAGAGTGGAAGACTTTTGACGAATTATCTATGCAGGGAATTTATTTATCAGTAGCTGCAAAAAATAACATAGTAGTTGCTGTTGGTTTTGAAGGGAGTAAAGCAATAATTGTGAAAGGTATTAGGAACTAAATGTGAATATAGCCCTTCACTCCAAAAGTTAGAGACTTCATCAACAACATTTTGGAAACCTTGACTATCCAGTCATATCATTTATTCTAATCTTAGTTTTGTTTGTTACTAATTTTCATCTCACATCCTCTTTGCCTATATTTCCAGCCTCAAAAATCATATACAGGAATTCAATTTAATGGAAAAACACTTCGAAATTGCTGTTTTAGGCGGTGGTCCGGGTGGTTATGTTGCGGCTATACGCGCAGCTCAACTTGGATTTAAAACTGCTGTGATTGACAAAGACCGTCTCGGCGGAATCTGTCTCAACTGGGGTTGTATCCCGACCAAATCACTTCTAAAAAATGCTGAGATTTACGACACAATGAAAAACCATTCCGATGATTTTGGAATTTCTGTTAAAGGTCTTGAATTTGATTTCACAAAAATCATCAAACGTAGCCGCGATATTTCCGACCGCATCACAAAAAATGTAGAGATGCTCGTTAAAAAATATAAAGCTGAAAGATTTCATGGTTACGGCAAACTCGTTTCAAAAAATAAAATTGAAATCTTTGATAAAGACGGAAAGAAAACTGAAACAATAACTGCAGATAAAATTATTATTTCAACTGGTGCAAGACCGAGAACAGTTCCGTCAATTCCTGTTGATAACAAAATGATTATCACAAGCACCGAAGCTATGAACCTTCCCGAACAGCCAAAGGAATTAATTGTTGTTGGTGCCGGTGCTATCGGGATTGAGTTTGCTTATTTCTATTCTGTACTCGGTACAAAAGTGACTGTTATAGAAATGTTAGATAGAATACTTCCGATTGAAGACAAAGAAGTTTCTGACACTCTCGCAAAAAGTTTTCGTAAAAGAGGAATTGAAATCCTGACTGGCGCAACTGTAGAAAAAGCTGAAGTAAAGGGAAACAAGGTCAATGTTGTTGTGAATGTAAAGGGAGAGAAAAAAGAAATCTCCGCTGATAAAGTTCTTAACGCGATCGGCGTTACAGGTAATGTTGAAGGCTTTGGACTTGAACAGCTTGGAGTTGAACTTTATAAAAATCATATCAAAGTAAACAAAGAAACTTACGAGACGAACATAAAAGGTGTCTACGCTATTGGAGATGTTATCGGTCCGCCGTGGCTTGCGCACGTTGCTTCATCCGAAGGAATTCATTGTGTTGAAAAGATCAAAGGAATAAATAATCCTGCTATCAATTATGAAAATATTCCCGGCTGTACTTATTGCCAGCCGCAGGTTGCAAGTGTTGGTCTGACAGAAGAAAAAGCCAAAGAAGCCGGATATGAAATTAAAGTCGGCAAGTTTCCTTTTATGGCAAGCGGCAAAGCATTCGCCGTTGGTGAACGTGATGGTTTTGTAAAATTAATTTTTGATGCGAAGTACGGAGAGATTCTCGGCGCACACATAATCGGTAGTGAAGCAACTGAATTGATCGCAGAGATGGGATTGGCAAAAGCATTGGAGGCAACAGGTCATTCGATTATTAAAACTGTTCATGCGCATCCGACTTTGTCTGAGTCGATTATGGAAGCTGCTGCTAATGCTTATGGGGAAGCAATACATATTTGATCAAAGCTGGTAGCCTCAACCTTCAGGTTGAGTGGAACGCTACGCAGGCTGAAGCCTGCGGCTACCCGATTTTAAGAATTAAGAAAAAGAAAAAGAAAAAGATTAAGAGTAAGAAAATATTTGTCTGATAAAATAAAAAAACTGAATTACTTAGACCTTGGAATTATAGATTACCAGGAAGCGTGGGATCTTCAGAAGGAGATTTTTCAGTTAAGGTATGAAGGGAAAATTCCTGATACCTTACTTCTTCTTGAACATCCACATACATACACTTTGGGTAAAGTTGCGGATAAGGAAAATCTTGTTAGTGATTCAGAATATCTTTCACAAAAGAATATTAAAGTATATGACATCGACCGCGGCGGAGATATTACATATCACGGTCCCGGTCAGATTGTCGGTTACCCGATCATCAATTTAAATGATTGGCAGAAGGACACTCACAAATATTTACGCGGACTTGAAGAAATATTAATTCTAACCTGCGCTGAATATGGATTGACAGGAACAAGAAACAGCGCTTACACAGGTGTCTGGATTGAAGACAGAAAAATTGCTGCAATCGGAATAAAAGTTTCGAGATGGATAACGATGCACGGATTCGCATTCAATGTTAATACAGATCTCGAATTGTTCAACGGAATAATTCCTTGCGGAATAAAAGAGAAGGGAGTAACTTCACTCTCAAAGGAAACCGGAAATCAAATTGAACTTCACGAAGTAAAACAAAAAATTTTAAATCATTTTACAGAGTTCTTCAGTTACTCAAATGTTGAGAGTAATGAGATTAACAACTTGTCCCAACTAATACATCAGAACAAGTAACAGAAAGGTTTATGATGGCGAAAAAAAATAACACTGAAACAACCAGCCTTAAAAAGAAGAATGATAAAATGAAAAATACGGACAAAGATAATTCAAACGGTAAAGACCCGGCAAAAGTAAAATCGCAAGCTACTTCAACTGAAAATTTCAGTAATGAATTTTTATTGAATGTACTTAGGCTGATGCTTACGTCAAGAGCCATTGACAACCGTGCAATGAATTTACTTAGACAGGGAAAAACATTCTTCCACATTGCAGGCGCGGGACACGAAGCAATACAAGTCGCAACCGGACTTCAGCTTGAACCCAATAAAGACTGGTTATTTCCTTACTACCGTGATATGGGATTGGTACTCACGGCAGGAGTTACTCCTGAAGAATTTTTCTTACAATGTTTTGCAAAGGCTGATGATCCTGCGAGCGGCGGAAGACAGTTGCCGACACATTGGGGTTCAAAAAGATTTAATCTTCCATCACAATCATCACCAACAGGCACACAGTTTTTACAAGCTGTCGGTACAGCATTAGCATCAGTCCGCAAAGGTGAAAATAATATTTCTTATGTAAGCAGCGGCGAAGGCACTACGAGTCAGGGTGAATTTCACGAAGCAGTTAACTGGGCTAGCCGGGAAAAACTTCCCGTACTTTTTGTTATACAAAATAATAAGTACGCAATATCAGTACCTGTTCACAGGCAAAGCGGAGGTAAGGATAATTCAGTTGCCGAGATGATGAAAGGTTTTCACAACCTCTTATCTGTCAAAATTGACGGAACAAACTTTTTTGAATCTTACGAAGCTGTGCAAAAAGCAATTGAATATATCAAAAGCGGAAATGGTCCCGCATTAATTGAAGCTGAAGTTGTTAGACTTCAATCTCATTCATCTTCCGATGATCAGAAAAAATACCGAGATCATGAAGAACTTGAAGAAGAATCAAAACGCTGCCCGATCGAACAGTTAGCGGAGTATATGATAAACAAAGGCTTTATTACTTCGGGTAAATATGAATCAATGAAGAACGAAGCATTAACTGTTGTAAGCAATGCTTCCGACGAGGCAATGAAAGCCGCTGACCCTGATATAAAAGATGCCGCCAGGTTTGTTTATGATGAAAGCGGATTTAAAGAATCGCTTCCTTATGAAACTACAGAACCTAATGGACAAAAAATTGTTATGGTTGATGCAATCAATCATGCTCTCAAAGAAGAGATGAAAGCCAACGATAAAATGTTCATCTTTGGTGAAGATATTGCTGATGGAAAAGGCGGAGTGTTTACGGCGACGAAAGGTTTATCAACTGAGTTTGGTGATGACAGAGTTTTCAATTCACCATTGGCTGATGCTAGTATAATGGGTGTCGCCGTTGGTATGGCAATGGCAGGATTAAAACCTGTTGTTGAAATTCAATTTGGTGATTACATCTGGCCTGCATTTATGCAGATGAAAGATGAATTAGCGACGATACGCTATCGTTCGAATAATGTCTGGACATCACCGGTTGTTACACGTGTTGCTGTTGGCGGTTATATACATGGTGGTTTATATCACAGTCAGAATATCGAATCAATATTCGCACACGTACCTGGAATTTACATTGCATATCCATCCAACGCAGCCGATGCAAAGGGATTATTAAAAACCGCATGCAGAATTAACGATCCCGTTTTATTCTGTGAACACAAAGGATTATATAGACAAAGTTATGCAATCGCTCCGGAACCGGATGAAAATTATTTACTTCCTTTTGGTAAAGCAAAAGTTGTAAAAGAAGGAAGTGACTTAACAGTTATCTCATACGGAGTCTGTTTATGGGATGCAGTTCTAGCAGCAAAAAAACTTGAAGATGAAGGACATTCTGTTGAAGTGATTGACCTTCGTACAATAATACCTCTTGATGAAGAAACAATTTACAACTCGGTAAAGAAAACGAACAAAGCAGTTGTAATTCATGAAGATACATTGACAGGTGGATTTGGTGCGGAGATCGCTTCAAGAGTTTCAGATAATTGTTTTAAATATTTAGATGGACCCGTTAGAAGAATTGCCGCGAAAGATTCGCATATACCTTATTCACCAATACTTGAAAGTGTTATACTTCCTAATAGAGATGAGATTTATAGAGGAATAAAATCACTTTTAGAATATTGAGATTAAAGCTGATGAAAAGACTAAGACCGTGGGAATGAGGGATGGTTCTTAAAGATTGATTTGTCATTTCGAAGGAGTCATCGACTGAGAAATCTGTAACTGATATGAGAATGAGATTTCTCCCACCAACTATTAAGTATTAGTGGTCGGTCGAAATGACCCAGGATGATTAATTCACTTTAAAATCTAAGAAAATATTAAATGGTAATTTATTCAAGAACTAAATGCATTGATAAAAACAATTGAAAACTAAACTTAGCCTGAGCCTTAGCCTCAGCTTTATCAGGAGACACCATGGAAATCGTAATGCCCAAAATGGGTGAAAGTGTGAATGAAGGAACCATCATCAAATGGCATAAGAAAAAAGGTGATGCAGTTAAACGCGATGAAATAATTTTTGAAATCAGTACAGACAAAGTTGATACGGAAATTCCTTCACCTGCTGATGGCGTATTGACAGAGATACTTGTTAATGAAGGAGATACTGTTGAAGTAGGAACCGCAGTTGCAGTCATCAATGCAAGCGGGGAAGCGCCATCTCCAGCTTCTGTTAAAACAGAATCTCCAAAGATAAAAGAGGAAGTGACTCCAGTTGTCGAAAAGCCTGTCGAGAATAAACCAGTGGAAACACAGCAAACACAAACAAGCACTTCATCAGGACTAATTGAAATCGCAATGCCTAAGATGGGCGAATCTGTTATGGAAGGAACCATCATCAAATGGCATAAAAAAGTTGGTGACAAGATAAAGAAAGACGAAACTGTATTTGAGATCAGCACGGATAAAGTTGACACAGAAGTTCCATCACCGGAAGATGGGGTACTTGCAGAAATATTGGTCGGTGAGCAGGAAACAGTTGAAGTAGGAACAATCGTTGCAAAGTTATCAACTTCTGGTGTTATTCCGCCGCAATCCGTTTCAGTTAAGGCTGAAGAGAAAAAAGTTGAAACAAAACCTGAACCTGTTTCGATGCATGATAATTTTTCAAATGTTTCTATAAGTGAAGAAGGAAAAATTCAGTCGGACAGATTTTATTCACCTTTGGTTTTAAGTATAGCCAATACAGAAAAAGTTTCTTTACAGGAACTTGAAAGAATTCCCGGAAGCGGACTTGAAGGTCGTGTCACGAAAAAAGATATACTTGGTTACGTTTCAAACAGAGGCACACAAAAAGTAGAAACGGTAACGATGAAAGCAAATGTGACAGCAGCACCGGCACCTTCTTTTACAATGCCGCAAAGTCAGAGTGTTTTTTCATCCGCAGATGTTGAAAAAATTCCGATGGATAACATCAGGCAGAAAATTATGCAGCACATGGTTGCAAGCCGCGATACTTCTGTTCACGTTTCAGCAATGCTCGAAGTTGATATGAGCCGGATTTATAAATTCATACAAACAAAGAAAGATGAATATCAAAAGAACGAAGGAGTTAAACTGACATATATGCCTTTCATTGCTCACGCAGTTGTAAGAGCATTGAAAGAGTATCCGCTTATCAATTCAACGATTGATGGTTCAACAATACTTAAAAAGAAATATATCAATCTCGGTATAGCTGTTGCAATTGAGCCAACCGGACTAATCGTTCCAAATATAAAATCTGCAGGTGAAAAAAATATTATTGGTCTGGCTAAATCGATTAATGATTTAGCATTCAGAGCAAGAAATAAAAAACTTACACCTGATGATATTTCAAATGGAACATTTACTATTACAAATTACGGCGTGTTCGGAACAATATTCGGGACACCAATTATAAACCAGCCGGAAGTAGCGATACTTGGGGTCGGAACAGTTGTGAAGAAACCTGTTGTTGTTGAAGTTGATGGCAATGACACAATTGCAATAAAACCGGTAATGGCTTTGACACTTTCACACGACCATAGATTGGTGGATGGAATGTTAGGTGGTTTATTCTTAAAATATGTTAAAGAAGTTTTAGAAAATTTTGATTCAGAAAGATTTAACTAAGAGTAAAAATATTCTCTAATTTAAAAAATAAATTTCCGTCAGTTTTAACTGACGGAACAAACAAAGATTAGTCTTTTGGCTTTAGCCACATTTAATCCAGTAATGGGGCTAAAGCCTGTATTATTTGTGTTTACTGTCCGTCTGCTAAAGCAGACGGAAATTGAATTATAATTATGAGTTAAACGGATAGAAAAATTCAGGATATTTAAATTGATAAATCAACATCAACGCATATTTAAAGAAGAAGCAGAAAAAAATAAAACACCTCTTGGTAAAAGACCTGAATCGCTTAAAGTAAAACTCCCAGTCGGAGAGAATTATTCCGATGTTCTCAACATGATGAGACGGAACAAACTCAACACAGTATGTGAAGAAGCAAGATGCCCTAACATAGCTGAATGCTGGAATCACCGTACTGCCACATTTATGATTCTTGGCGATACTTGTACAAGAAGCTGCGGCTTCTGCAACATTAAAGTCGGAATTCCAAATGAACTTGATTTAAATGAACCGAGACGAGTTGCTGATTCAGTTATTGAACTGGATTTACGTCACGTAGTTATTACATCAGTAAATCGTGATGAGCTGAAGGATGGCGGCGCATCCATCTTTTCTGAAACTGTAAGATTGATAAGAACTGAAAAACCGGATTGTACAGTAGAAATTCTTATCCCTGATTTTAAAGGTGAGGAACACGCATTTAACATCATTATGCAAAACCCGCCTGATATTTTAAATCATAACCTTGAAACAGTCCCACGGTTGTATCACGCTGTTCGTCCGCAGGCTAAGTATGAGAGAAGTCTAGAACTTGTCAGATGGTTTAAGGAAAAAGGATTAAAAACCAAAAGCGGAATAATGGTCGGTATTGGCGAAACAACTGAAGAAGTTTTGGCTTTGATGAAAGATTTAGTAGAACACGGTTGTGACATATTAACAATCGGACAATATCTTCAGCCGACAAAATTACATTTACCTGTTGATAGGTTTGTAACTCCCGAAGAATTTAAAATGTACAAAGAAGAGGGACTAAAACTCGGATTCAGGATTGTTGAATCATCACCGCTTGTAAGAAGTTCTTACCAGGCTGATAAACATGCCCGAGCGATTTTTTGATCTCCCGAAATAATTTAGTAACAATTATTTAATTTTTTGTTAAGGAATATCTGCTTATTTTAGCTCCGCAAAATTTCAAACTATTTCTATTAACCGGTTTTTGATGATTAAAAATTTACTTTTTGTATTACTCTGCACTTCATTTCTTACGCTGGCACAATCTTCAAGCGGCAACGAACAAAAACTATTCAAAACCCTCGATGATGATAACTCAAAATTCACTAACGTAGGCAACCTTGGACTTACTTTAACCAACTTTGGTATGTATGGTCATGGTTTTTCATTATGGCCGAATCAGCCAAATTGTGAATATCCTCTTGGCAGCGGAATAGAACATATATTTGATGGAGGATTATGGGTTGGTGGTGTAAAAAACAGTATTGCCTTTGTAACCACTTCATCTGTTGATGCTTCTTCTGTATCTGCAAGAGGTGGAGGTTTTGAATTTACAAACGGAGCGGGGAGTTTTATTCTTGAACGTTCAGCGCTTTTTGAGTCATCCTTTTATAGCCCACTCGCGATTTCACATCAGGATTTTGTCATGGAGTTTACTGATACAAACCGAACCCTGGAAAATGGAGAATTAATTGAGGGACATGAACCACTGGGACTGGTTGTGCATCAGGAAGTTTATAACTGGAATTTCCCATTCTCAGATTTTTTTGTGATTATGAATTATACAATTAAGAATGTATCAAGTTCGCCAATCGATAGTGTGTATGCAGGTTTATGGACTGATGCTGTTGTAAGGAATACGAGAGTTACAGGCAGACCGTCAGGAAGTGCTTTTTTTAATAAGGGTGGAAATGGATATAGTGATTCAATAAAAATTGCTTATGAATTTGATGCAACCGGTGACCCGGGTTTTACTGATAGCTATATAGGTGTTCAATATCTCGGTTCAAATCCTGTTCTTCCTGAAAAAATAATGTTAGGTCAGGATACAGCATCAACTGTAAACTATGTAAGCTGGCAATTCAGAAACACAGACGATCCTAACTTTTTTGCTCCTCAGGATGATATCGGCAGATACCGAAAACTTTCCGGTTACTTCGGAGGACAGAACAGATGGAAAAAAGGAATTGATCCTAATACACTAAAAATACCTTCGAACAGATCAATGCTTATTTCAAACGGACCATTTACAACCCTCGCACCTGGCGATTCAATTAATGTTGTATTTGCAATTGTATGTGCTAAAAAATTTGGTACCGAATCTGCAGCATTAGACACTGATGAACAAAAGATAAATTTATATTCAAATGCGGATTGGGCTTTACGCGCATATTATGGTGAAGACAGAAACCGAAATGGGATTTTAGATAGTGGGGAAGATCTTGATGGTAATGGAAAAATTACAAGGTATATTTTGCCTTCACCGCCAACTCCTCCTATAGTTAAAGTAATTCCTGATAATCAAAAGGCTACGGTGTACTGGGATAATCGTGCAGAAAATTCCATCGACCCAATATCAGGTTTAAAAGATTTTGAAGGATATAAAATTTACAGGACACAAGCTGGGTTTGATTTAACACAAACACAGGATATCCGTGGTTCTTTAGTGCTGCAAGCACAATTTGACAGCGTTGGTAATGATGTTGGTTATAATACCGGATTCTCTTATGTAAAACTTGATCAGCCTGTAACATTTCCAAATGACCCTGTTGAATATCATTATAAGTATGAAGTGCCAAATCTGCTAAATGGCTGGCAGTATATTTTTTCTGTAGCAGCTTTTGATGAAGGTGATCCTTCCAATGATCTTGATGTACTTGAATCAAGCCCATTGGCAAACTTTGAAAGAATTTTACCCGGCACATTACCGGTTGAAAATGAAAATGTTGAAGTAGGGGTTTATCCTAATCCATATTATGCGAATGCTGTATGGGATGGCACTTCTGAAAGATTAAGGAAAATCTATTTTTATAATCTGCCCGCGGAGTGTGAAATTACAATTTATACACTGGCAGGAGATGTAATTAAAAGAATTACGCATGATCAGCAGAGTAATGCTTCTGATTTAGCCTGGTTTGAAAATTATGCAAATGACGGAAAACAAAAATTTGCCGGCGGCGAACATGCCTGGGATCTGATCACTGATAATGATCAGGCAATTGCTACGGGGTTATATCTTTTTACAGTTAAGAATAACCGTAACGGCGAAATCAAAAAAGGAAAATTTTTAATTATTAAATAATGGAGGTCAGCTATGATTAAGAAAGTACTCCCAATATTAAGTTTAGTGCTTCTTATATCTTCAAACGTTTTCGCACAAATTCCTGAAGTCACATTACACGATATACAATTTCAGGATTCAGTTTCACTTGTTACTAATGGTGATTTGCCTTCACCATTATTAGGTGATACTATTACAGTTACAGGATTGGTAATGAATCCATCATACACTGGTACTGTTACAACATTAAACTCGGGTGCACCTGCTGTTTACATCCAGGATACGGCTTCGACAGAGTTTGGTGGTGTTCTAGTAAGATTCCCAAATGGTTCTTCACCTCAGTTCGATGCAATTGATTCAGGTATTGTTGCAAAGTTTACAGGTGTTGTTACTGAATTTAATGTTACGACTCAGCTAGACTTAATTGAATTTGACGGATCAACTATCATTGATGTAAAACCCAGACCAGAACCCATTCTCATCACACTTGAAGAATTATCAAATTTAGGCACCCGCGAAGGAAAAATACTCGCTGAAAAATGGGAAGGTATGCTCGTTGAAGTAAGAGATGTAACGGTAACTGAACCAGGAGCTATAGGAACCGGATCATTTGTAATATTTAACAATAACAATACACAGGTTGTAGTTGGTAACCAATCAAGATATTACATTGGTACACCACCGCCTTTAGCAGGAACTGTATTACAGCATGTTCGTGGTTATATTCAGAACAGAATTAATTTCGGCGGTCAGCAGAATCTTATGATCATTATGCCTGTATTTGCTGAAGATGTACTTGTCGCTCAATTCCCTCCGGCTATATCTTCAATTACAAGAACTCCCATACTTGTAAATGGCGGACAGAATGTTACTGTTAATGCAACTATTCAGGATCCGGATGGCACTGTAGCTGACGCAAAACTTTATTATAAAGTTAATTCGGGTGCAACAAATATTCTTACAATGACAAACACCGGTGGAAATAACTGGCAGGCGGTAATTCCCGGGCAAACCGATTCATCATTAGTTGATTTTTATTTGAAAGCAGAAGATAATGTAGGTAACGTTACTACAAACCCTGCCGACACGGTTAAAAATAAATATTTCTATTTAGTTCTTAACAGAGATTTAACAATCCAGGATGTTCAATACAGCCCGTTCGGAAGTGGCTTCAGTGCATACAATAATTATGAAGTGAGTGTAAGAGGTATTGTTACTGCCGATACTTCAGATATTAATCCTGTCGTTTATATTCAGAATGGAACAGGTCCCTGGAGCGGACTTAGAATTTCAGGTACCGAAGTTCTTCAAAGAAGAAGAGGTGATGATATAACTGTTACCGGTACAATCGGAGAAAATTTTAATGTTACAATGATGACGGGTATTGACGCACCTGGTGATATTGTAATTAATTCAACTGCGAATACGCTGCCTGAACCAGAAGCACTTTCAACATCTGTTATTGATCAGATCAGTAATGGTCAGCTTCAGGCTGAACAATGGGAAAGTGTATTGATAAAATATTCAGATATAACCGTAACTGATGAAAATGCTGACGGTAATGAAGGTCCTAATGGCGGTGGTAACGGCAACTTTGGAGAAATGTTCGTAGCAGATGCAAGCACATCAAATACGAGAGTTGAATTACAGGATGGTAATCATCAGTATCATAATTTCTGGGACATTTCACTTGAGACTCAGCCAATTAGAGTAAGAACAGGAAATATGTTTGATGAAATGATTGGTGTTCTCTATTTCTCATTCAATCAATATAAGCTGATACCCCGTAAAGATGATGATTTCATCGGCTTTACTGTTGATGTAAATGATCCAACACCTGTTAATAGTTTTGAACTCTCACAAAATTATCCGAACCCGTTTAACCCTTCAACACAGATCAGATATTCCGTTGCAAGCGGAACAATGGTTTCTTTAAAAGTCTATAATGTTCTTGGACAGGAAGTTGCAACACTTGTCAATAATTTCCAGAATGTCGGATCATATACAGTTAATTTTGATGCTTCAAAACTTGCCTCAGGTATTTACCTCTACCAGATAAAAGCAGGTGAATTTTCACAGGTAAGAAAAATGATGCTGGTGAAATAATTAAGTTATTTTTATTGGACTGTCTGATAAGTAAAATTAACAGACAGTCCTTTACTATTGAAAATAGCTGAAAGATTTGTGAGAATTTTTTTAGGATCGATAGAAAGTATTTTTAACAGAAATGAACTTTGATAAAATAAAATACACGCTGCTGAATTCAATGCTGTCGGCAGTTTTATTGTTCAGTTTTTATACCTGCACTGAAGATATTACAGACGCTCCGCAGGGAAATAAACCTCCGGAAACCGGAATTTTTCTGCATCCGGATTCAACCATAGCACAGCAGCCAAGCAGAGTTTATGTAAGCTGGTGGGGTGATGATCCCGACGGATTAATCGTCGGCTTCTATACAAAGTGGGAGGGGATTGATACCTCCTGGAACTTCACAATTTCAAATGACAGTACATTTTCTTTGCCCATTGGCACATCTGATACAACATTTAATTTTCTTGTTTCATCAGTTGATAATTCAGGAAACGGATTCTATGATGCTGTTATCTTTTTTAATGGTGTCAATTATGGTCCGGAACCATTCGTTGATCAGAATAATAACGGAGTTTATGATAATGGAGAACCATATACAGACATTGGTCTGATCGATCCTACTCCTGCATCAACATTATTTCCCATAAAAAACAGTTCACCTGTTGTGGTATGGAATGAGTTGTCATTCGTTCCGGATACATCTTTCCCAGTAATGACATTTAACTGGAACGCAACCGATCTTGATGGCGATGAATCAATAACTGAAATACGGCTGTCATTAAATGATACTTCAGATTATGTAATACTTCCCGGTAATACAAGACTGATAACTGTAAGAGGAATTAATCTGGATTCTCCGTCACCGGAAATGCAGATATTAATTAACGGTTCGGATCAGAATATTCATCCCCATAATCTCACAGGGTTACTGCTTAATCAGAATAACAAAATATTTTTATCTGCAGCGGATTTTTCCGGAGCAGTTTCAGAAACTATCTCACTTCCTGATACATCATCTGACTGGTACATTAAAAAACCAAAAGGCGACATACTGATATTTGATGACTATGTCGGATCGGCAACTCAGAATACAAATTCCCGAATTTTCTACAACAATATGTTCAATACAATTGGTGGCGGTAGCCTGGTAGATAAGTTTGATGTTTTTGATTTAGCCGGACAAACTCTTCCGTTTCAATCTGTTACCATGGTTGAAACTATGAAACTGTTCAAGTATGTATTCTGGTACTCCGCTGCGAATCCCAGCCTTGATTTACTGAATGTTATTACAAGTAAGTTTCTTGCTTCAGGCGGTAAGATTGCATTTTCCATGACATTTCAGGATTCTACTTCATCTTATCCTTATGATATTTCTGCAATTCAAGGTTTTCTTCCAATTGATTCTATGAAATATGCGTTACCTTTACTTTTACTGAATAGCGATATAATTCCTGTAAGCGGAATGGTTGAATTTCCTTCTCTCAAGACTAGTGCGACAATCGTGGATGTAAGAGTTTTTCAGCCAAATCAAATCATCGCTGAAAAGGTATACGAACTATTTGATGATGATGGAAATTACGTGGGTGTTATTGGCTTTCGAAATCAAACCAAGAATCTTTTTTTTGTAGGTCTGCCCCTACACTTATTAAACGGGGGTGCACAAAATGTTGATGAACTGCTTGAACAAATCTTCTTTGATGATTTTGGAGTGACACCATGAAGAAAGTTTTACTCTTAATTATTTTTGCTTTTACAAGTTTGTCATTCGCGCAGCTAACCGGACGAATTACCGGAACAGTAAAAGATTCTTCAAATAACGAAACATTACCGGGTGTTAATGTTATAGTTAAAGGAACTTATTATGGTGCTGCATCAGACATTAATGGAAATTTCAAAATTGAAAATATAAATCCGGGCAACTATACAATTGAAATCTCTCTTATCGGTTACAGAAGTGTTCAGTTTACCGGGGTGCAGGTTGATGCAAATAAAACCGTACAACTTGATGTAAGACTTCAGGAAACTGTTCTTACACTTGGACAGGATATAGTAGTAATTGGTGATAAACCTTTAATGGATGTTGAAGAAACACAAAGTAAACGAACGATTACCAAGGAAGATCTTGAAATTGCAATTGTTGAAAATATCGGTGATGTTGTCACTCAACAAGCGGGAGTTATTAAATCCGATAATGCGATTCACATACGCGGCGGAAGATCTTACGAAAACGCCTTTTTATTAGATGGTGTTTCTGTTCAGGATCCTTTAGCGGGAACAGGATTTGGTTTACAACTTAGCGCAAACTCAATTGAAGAAGTTGAAGTGATTACAGGCGGATATAACGCTGAATTTGGTCAGGCTACTTCAGGAGTGGTGAATGTAAAAACGCGCGAAGGCAGTACAAATTATAACGGAAGTGTTTCTTATAAACGTGATAACTTCGGGAACAGAAGTTCATATAACGTTTTTAATCTTGACATTGTAGAAGCCAATCTAAGCGGACCTGAACCTTTGACTTCTTCAATTCTGCCTGCACTTGGTTTTGATCTACCCGGTGAAGTTACATTCTTTGGAAGTTTTTACGTTGGTATGAGTGACGGTATTACACAGGGTTATTATAAACCTACAGCAGATCAACTGGTTTCCTCAAGCTTCTTCGGTACACGGTTTGCACCACGTGCAGAAAATAGCTGGTTCTGGCTGGGGAAAATGACATACAAGTATTCACCAACATTGAAATTTGTTTATTCGTATAATCAATCTGTCAATATAAATCAAAACTCTCAGTCACTTCAGTCAAATCTTGAATATGTTGAGCCAAGTCCCGGTTATCAGTATGAATATCAAAATATACTTGACCAGGCTAATACTTTCACACATAACAATAAGTATCAGTCTTTCGGTGTAACACATACTTTAAATCCGAAAACTTTTTATGAGTTCAAAGTAAATCACTTTTTCACTAACCTGCGTGCTGATGCAAACGGACTTAACTTTAATCAGTACACCGAGCCGAAAGACATAACAAACTTTCCGATTGAATACTATAATATAAACCGTGATACAATCGGTGTAATTCCGGGTGATGGTTTTTGGGATACAGGTAATCCATACACCTGGCGCGATCATTATCTTGAAGAAATTTCGATAAGGGGCGACCTTACAAGTTTCTTCGATGAAAAAAATAAATTCAAAGCAGGATTTAATTTTCAGTTCCAGGAAATGCAGGTCATAGATATTTATAAACCCTGGATTGGTGAACTTGGACTAAACAACGATATTTATAAAGTGCACCCGGCTATTGGTTCACTCTATGCACAGGACAATATAAACTTCAGCGGAATGATCTTAAACTTTGGACTTAGATTAGACTATTGGTTCCCCGGAAAATATGTTGATGATGCAGTTAACAATCCTGATGTGGTTACTATACCGGATGAAACCAGAGCAAATTATAAGAACGATACTTTCAGTTGGTTCGGAGGCAGAAGATGGAAAGGACGTTTGAGTCCTCGTCTCGGAATTTCACATCCCGTTTCCGATAACCAGACATTATTTTTCTCATACGGTCATTTCAGTAAATGGCCGAATCCGAAATACATTTATGCAAAACTTAATCCATTAAACGCACAGTCATCTTTCCAGAGATTCGGCAACCCTAATCTTAATCCGGAAACAACAGTTGCCTATGAACTGGGACTTCGTACTCAGTTTACTAATGATGATGTGCTTACTTTAACTGCATATTATAAGGACATTTTTGACTATGTAACTACACGAACAGCACTTATAAGTTCTGCACGTTTTGCTACACAAAGATTCATCACATATGTGAACAGTGACTATGCCCGTTCACGCGGTGTAGAAATGGAATTCAAGAAAAGAGTAGGCAGATGGTTTACAGGTTCACTTAGTTTGTCGTATGCAATTATTACTGGTAAAAGTTCTTCTGCTGATGAAGGTGTTCTTGTTTTGCAGGGAGATCTAACTGAATCAATTAAAGAAGAATATATGTCGTGGGACCGTCCGTTCACTGGTTCAATCTCAACCAGTTTTTATGTTGAAGAGGGAGAACCATTATTTGGATTCGGAAGCGGAATACTGGACGACTATAACATTTATATAAGGTTGTTTTATCAATCCGGCAAGAGATACACACCCGCAGTTTTTACAGGCAGTTATGATACGAAGGGAAGACCTGAGTATGAATTTATCAGAACAGACAGAAACACAGGAATCGGAGAAAACTGGTTCTGGATCGATCTCAATTTTGAAAAATATGTTTCATTCAGCGGATTGAAATTTTCAGTTTTTATGGAAGTCAATAATCTTCTTGATACAAAAAATCCGGCTATCATAAATCCGGTTACGGGTGAAGCTTATGAATTTGGTGATGATGTTCCGAGCAGTTGGAATGATCCGAGGTTTCCTGATCTGCAGGCACCGATTTCAGCATATCCGTTTAACCCGGCGAGATATCTTACAAGAAGAAATATAAAATTTGGAGTGAGCGTAAGATTTTAATATGAAAAGATATTTACTAATTACCTTATCAATAATTGTGTTATCATCAATAGAGTCTTATGCACAGTTGTTTCCAGTACTTGGAGGTCAGCGTGCCGGAATTTCCACAGCGCAGTTTTTAAAGATTGGTGTTGGCGGAAGAGCTTCCGCACTTGGTGACGCCTTTGTTGCTATTGCCAATGATGCTTCAGCACTTTACTGGAACCCGGCAGGCTTGGTTCAATTTGAAAAGAACCAGGTTATATTCTCGCATAATGAATGGGTTGTCGACATTAAGCATGACTTTATCGGTGCGGTTTATCATCTTAATGAAACAGATGCATTTGGTGTTGCCGTCACAACTTTAGGAATGGATGATATGCCAGTCACAACTGAATTTGCGCCGTTCGGAACAGGTGAGTATTTCAGTTATAAAGATCTTGCTATAGCTGTTACTTATGCAAGACGGATGACTGAACAATTCAGCTTCGGAGGTACAATCCGATTTATTGAAGAAACTATGGATAAACTAAAAATGCGCGGGTTTATGGTTGATCTTGGAACATATTACTGGACCGGACTCGGTTCAACAAGATTTGCAGTAACAGTATCGAACTTTGGAAATAACCTTGCACCTGATGGTGATGTAGTTCTTGTAGGGAACAGAGAAGAAAGCGAATGGCAGTCATTTGCACCCCCAACAATTTTCAGGATTGGTTTTGCATTTGAACCTTATGAAACAGAAGAACACAAAGTCACAACTTCAATTCAGTTGAATCATCCAAACGATAATAGTGAAAATGTTTCAACAGGTATTGAGTATAACTGGAATAAAATTCTGTATCTGCGCGGCGGGTATAAAATAAATGTTGATGAGCAGAATTATACTTTTGGTGCCGGTGTTCATACTCCGATAAGTTTTACTGAACTTACTTTTGATTATGCGTATTCTAATTTTTCAAGATTAGGTTCTGCACACAGATTTTCAATTATTCTCGGACTTTAAGAATGATGATCAGATTAATAATTATTTTTTTCAGTGCATTAGTCTTGATAACAGGTTGTACAGATAAACTCACTCCTCCTGAATCAAAAAATGCAAATCCAAATATCGGCGGTGATACATTATATGTCAGGTTAAACCCTGCATGGGAGGGTTTTAATAAACCACAGGATGTGTTGGTCGGAAGAGAACCTTTTATCTATGTAGCTGATACTGAGAACGATAGAATAGTAATGATGAACCTGGATGGTGGAATTCTTGGAACAAGGAACATTAAGAGACCTATTGCACTTGCCCAGGATTACAAATTAAATTTATTAGTATGCGCACAGTTTGATACTGTTGTTAACGGTATATCACAAAATTTCAGCGCAGTATATAAAATTGATTTATTTGCTGCAGGACACAACATCGAAAATGCACCCATTAAAATGCTGCTTCCTCAGGCTGCTGATTTGAATAAACCTGAAAGAGTTTACACAGGTGTTGCAGTTTTTTATGACAATTCTTTTTTGGTTGCCAGAAAAGGTCCGAACAACACAAATCTTGTTGATCCTGATAATTCAATTCTGAACTTTAAACCAGTGCGTGGTACCAATCGGGATACATTAATTGGTAGAGTTCCTTTATTAAGTGCTACAAGTTCGGGATTAATGTCTGTTTATAATGTGAGTTCACTCACAAGTTTTAACCGATCTAACTATGATGTAGTCATCACAATGACAGGCGAAAACAATTTTAAAACACAATGGCTGGAGTATGTTATATCTACTGATTTCACCGGTTATGAAATTGATACTACACGTTATTTAATGAAACCTGGTTTATTTTCCAGGCCCGAAGGTGCGACTATTGACAACTCAGGAAATATCTATGTGGTTGAAACCGACAGCAGCAGGATATACAGGTTTAATTCCAACGGTGATTTAACGATTTCTTTTGGAGACTCTACAATTTTTAACCAACCGTATGGTGTGGCTCACTTTGACAGAATTCTATACGTTGCAGATACCGGAAACAACAGAATACTTCGCTTTGTACTTTCGACAGAAATAAATTAAATGAAAAAATACCTGATTATATTTTTCTTATCTGCAATTTCCATTTTGACTGCTCAAACAACCGAAAGAGCAAGAGTATTGGTTTATAATCTTCTTGTTTACCCGGAAAGTTATGAAACACGGAACCCTTATTTTGCACATACAATAAATAATGTTGAACCTGATATTGTAGTCATAAATGAAGTAACCAGCAGTTTCGGACAGCAAAAATTTTTAGATGATGTTCTCGGTTCTGAATACACTGCAGCCCCTTTTACGTTTGGATTTGATTCTGATAATCAGCTTTACTATAAAGACTCTCTGTTTACTTTACTTGGTTCAATTGTTATCAACACTTCTTTGAGACAGATTGATCATTATATACTTAAACATAATTTTACAGATGACACGCTGAGAGTTTTTGCCGCACATCTTAAAGCGGGCCAAACTCCGGCTGATGCCCAGCAGAGATTATCGGAAGTAACTCAGCTAAGAAATAAAACCGATGAACTTCCTGCTAATTCCAATTTTATTTTTGTAGGTGATTTTAATCTTTATACTTCAACTGAAAGCGCATATCAGAAATTATTGGATCAGTCAACCTCAGGCTATCTTCTTGACCCCATAAACAGACCCGGGAACTGGAACAATAACAGTAGTTTTGCCGATTTACATACGCAATCAACCAGAGCCAGCCAGGTGATCAATGGTGGTTCAACGGGTGGACTTGATGACAGGTTTGATTTTATTCTCATCTCTCAGGCTGTAAAAGACAGCGGAGGAGTTTATTACCTGCCCGGTTCTTACAGAGCTTATGGAAATGACGGACAACATTTTAACCAGTCAATAAATGTTGCGCCTTTTAATATTATTTCGCAGGAGACTGCAAATGCATTGTACTTTGCATCTGATCATTTACCTGTAATTGCTGATTTTGAATTTCAATCAAGACCAACTTTAGTTGATGAAAGTCCGGTAAGACCTGATGAATTCGTCCTATATCAGAATTATCCTAATCCATTTAACCCATCTACAAAAATCAGATACAGTGTACCGTCAAACGTAAATGGTGAAATGTCAAACGTAACGTTAATTGTTTATGATATTCTTGGTAATGAAATTTCAACACTTGTCAATGAAAGAAAAACCAAAGGAATCTACGAAGTGGAATTTCATAGAACAAAATTTTTACCAAGTGGAGTTTATTTTTATAGACTTCAAACCGGAAGTTTAGCTGAAACAAAAAAAATGCTTTTGATAAAATGAAATCGTCAAATTATCAGAAGTCCTTTTGGGGTTGAAGTTCAAGTGACTGAACGCATAAGCAGAAATTCCAAAATGAATGCATTATAATTCATTCAGTTTTAATACAGATCATTAAGTTCTTTCCTCAATTCATTTTAATAGCGGAAATTTTATGAAAAGAATACTCCTCAGCCTGTTTTGTTTTATTGCGGCGTCATCATCTTTTTCACAGTCAATAGTCATAAATGAAATTTTTAACTCAAGCGGAAATGATGAATGGGTTGAATTGTTAATTGTCGAGGAAAATGTCGACATCAGAAATTATGAACTTAGAGACTTTAACAGCAGCGGTGTTGCTCAGCAGCCTCTCGTTTTTTCGAATCATACTCTTTGGAGTAATCTTAGAAAAGGAACTGTAATAATAGTTGCCAAAGCTGAAAACTCAATTGCTGAAGATTTTGATGCGAGTGATTACGTTGTAACTATAAAAGGAAACAATGCCTTATATTTTTCAGGAACTATATTTTCAATCGCTGGCGGTTCTGAAGCAGTACAAATAAGGAACAGTTCTCAGCAGCATGTGTTCGGAGTTTCGTGGGGATCTGCGAATGTGAATAGTCTGACAGCACCTAAAGTACATTTCAGCGGTTCTTCAACAAGTAATACATCTATAATTTTTAATGAGGATAGTGTACCTGAACTGACTTCAACAACGAACTGGACGATGAATGCGACTTCCTCGAGAGGGGTTGGTAATACTCCTACAAACATTAGCTGGATACTTTCATTAAGAGCTCAACCGCACGGTTCAGGAAGCGTTACTTTAGATCCGCTTATTGTCTCAGGTGACTCTCTGTTAACACTCAACTTTAAATATATCCGTGATGTTAATTACAATATTGACAAGCTTAAAATAATTTTCCCTTCCGGATTCAACTGGTCACAGAGCTCAGCACAAATCGGGACAACAAATTTTACTTCAACAGTATCGGTTGATAGTGATACAATTGAATTTTCCGATGTGTCTTTCACAGCAGACTCAATCTTTATTTCAATTGCAGAAGTAACGACTCCGGTATTTACTGGAAATTATAAATTCAGTTTTCAGTCGGGTATTGATACTCTAATAGCAGAAGTAAGTCCATCCCCAATATTAACAGTTTATGGAAATTCAATTTCTATTGCTCAGGCTAAAATCAATGATGAAAATGGGATAGGGATTTATCTTGGTGATCTTGTTACTATCAGAGGAATCGTAACAGTAGCGGCTCAATTCGGTAGTCCTAGTTATATTCAGGATAACAGCGGCGGTATATCAATTTTCGGTTCTGATTTTTCCAACGCAGTACAGATCGGAGATGAAGTACTAGTCTCCGGAACTATTACACAGTTTAATGGATTAAATCAACTTGAATTTCCTTTACTGCATTCGGTGATAAGCAGCGGGAATCTTGTAGAACCATTGTCAGTAACACCGGCGCAGTTGAGTAATGATGGTTCCAATGGAATTGAAAATTATGAAGGACGATTAGTTCGTGTTAATGCTGTTCTGGTAACCGAGTTGAATGGAACACCTGTTGCAAACTGGGCATATAAAAATTATATGCTGACTGGTTCTGGTTCATCAGATACTGTTCAGATCAGAATTGATAACAACACGCAAATAATAGGAATGGTTGCACCTGCAGGAAGGTTTGACGC
>JAEXTA010000220.1 GCA_023453665.1 Bacteroidota bacterium
TACTGTTATTTCTAAACCATGCCTTTCAAGATGTGCAAGTGATTGTAGAACAGCACTATGTTCTGTTGCGGAAGTGATTATATGTTTTCCCTTGTTTCTGTACATCGATGCAATACCGTGATGAACAATATTAACTGACTCTGTTGCACCTGAAGTAAAGATTATATTTTTAGGATCAATACTAAACAACCGGGAAATAATTTCTCTTGAATGTTGAACTGCGCTATCAGCCTCCCAGCCAAAGTTATGTGATTTACTCGAAGCGTTACCAAATTTTTCAATGAAGTACGGTTTCATAGCTTCGAATACTTCAGGATCAACCGGAGTTGTTGCCTGGTTATCAAGATATATTGGAAACTTTATCATATTACAAAATCTGGTTTACAGTTGTTTGCCTGAAAATTTTTTCTATTTCTTTTTGAATTTTCGAAAGAGGATCTCGTATCTGGCAGCATTCGACGTGTCTGCAATCATTTGAAGTTCCGCTTCCATTCATACAATCCGTGATTTTATAATCTTCTTCAATAGCACTTATTATTTCAATCAACGTAATTTCAAATGGAGAACGCCTGAGTGTATAGCCTCCTTTAGCACCCTGAACAGATGACACGATCTGATGTTTGTTTAACCTTTGTAATACTTTAGATAACAGTTCGTAGGAAATATCGTACTTATCAGATATTTCCTTTGCGGTTATACAATTACCGTTCTGATTAAGAGCGATGTATTTGACCGCCATAAATGCATATTCAGTTTTTTTGGACAACTTTAACATAAATAGGACTAAAAAAGTCGGGTTTAACTTACAAACAATTTTTGAAGAATTCAAATGCTGAAAGGGTAAAAATCAGAAACCTAAAATTGTAATGGAATTTTTTGCAAAGTCCACTAAAGGCGTAAAGTAGATTCCGAAGACGATTACCGGCACAACTAGCGCCGCCAGTAACAGAGTATTTGCCGGTGAAATTTCAAACTTAATAGATTCACCGGTCGGTCGGACAAGAAACATGTTTTTGAGTACACGAATATAGTAATAGAGCGAAACCACACTGTTGAGTAATGCAATGATTGCTACAAAAATCATGTTTGCATCAACAAGAGCAATAAATAAATATAACTTTCCGATAAAACCTGCTGTCGGCGGAAGTCCGGTTAAGGATACTAAAAAGATTGCAAGCGATACTCCAAGAAGTGGAGTAGCGTAACCGAGACCTTTATAGTCATCAAGTTCTTCGCTGCCTATGCGGTTAGCAATAAGCATCACAACAAAGAAAGCACCGAGATTCATGAAGGCATAAATCGCAAAGTAAATCATTATCGCTACTAGACCTTGATTTGATAAAACCGCGAGCCCAAGAAGCATATAACCGGCGTGAGCAATACTTGAATATGCTAGCATTCGTTTCATATTGTCCTGCCATAAAGCTGCAAAGTTACCAAGCGTCATTGTAAGGATTGAAAGGACAATTACAATTGTTTGCCAGTCAATTAATGAAAGAATATTCCAGAAGCCTGACGTATCAATCGATTCGATAAAAGTGATTTTAATAAATCTGATTAGTAACGCAAAACCTGCAGCTTTACTTGCTATTGAAAGGTATGCTGTAAACGGTATTGGCGAACCTTCATAAACATCGGGAGTCCAAAAGTGGAATGGTGCTGCTGATATCTTAAATCCTATTCCAACAAAAACAAACAATCCTGCTAAAAGAAAAGTAAGGTTACTAAATCCGGGGTTTTGAATAAGTGAATTAATTTCATAAAGATTTGTAGTTCCGGTTAATCCATATAAAATTGAAATACCAAACAACATTATTCCGGAAGAAGTACCGCCATAAATAATATACTTTAATGAAGCTTCACTGTTTCTTAATGAATCTTTTACAAATCCGGCAAGAACATAAGAAGAGAGAGAAACGAGTTCTAATCCAAGATAAACGACTATAAGATCTGTCGCTGAGATCATTACCATCATTCCTAGTATCATTCCAAAGATCAAAGAATAATATTCTCCGTGACGTTCTGTTACGGATTTTATTTCTTTTGAACCCATTGAAAGAAATACAATCACAATTGAAGAAAATATAACAAGTACTTTAAAAAATACTCCGAACGAATCAATTGCAAGCATGCCTTTACCGGATGCACTTACAAATGCAAACGTATTTAGTCCTGATTGTGCGAACAGAAAATAACCTGTTGTCAATAATCCTATCAACGATATGTAAGGAAGTAAAGTTTTATTCTTGTGCATTATCAGATCAACGGTAACAAGTATTACTAAGAATATCGAAATACACAATTCAGGCTGAATAAGTTTCAGACTTTCAGTTAATGATGCGAGTGATGTATCCACAGTTCTTTACTTCAAATAATTAAAAATTAAAATCCTGCTAATGAACTGAATATTGCTTTTGATTCAGCCATAAACTTAACCATTGCGTTCACTGATGTATTCATAATGTTTAACATTGATGCCGGGTAAACACCAAGGAATATTACTATAATGCTCAATGGTACAAGCATAAAATATTCGCGCATATTCATGTCAGTAAGAGTTGACCATTTTTCCTTTAGTGTTCCGAGGAAAACTCTTTGTAAAGTCCACAACATATATCCCGCTCCTAACAGAATACCAAGTGTGGAAATTACTGTTACGACTCTTATAGATTCAAGTCCGAATGCACCAAGGAATACAAATGCTTCAGAAACAAATCCGCTCAAACCTGGTAAACCAATTGCTGCAAAGAAAGCAAGTGTAACAAATCCTGTATAAACGGGCATCTGGTTTGCAAGTCCGCCGAATGCATCGATATCTCTCGTGTGAGCTCTGTCATAAACAACACCAACAATAAGGAAGAGCATTGCTGTGATTGTTCCGTGGTTAAACATCTGAAGTATTGCGCCGGAGATTCCTATCGTGTTTAATGATGCCATACCAAGCATTACAAATCCCATGTGGGACACGGAAGAATAAGCGATCAACTTCTTAAAATCTTTTTGTGCCATTGCGCATAACGCACCGTAAATAATATTTATCATTCCAAACAGCGCAATGTACCATATAAGCTGATGTGTGATATCAGGAAATACCGGATAACAAATTCTTAGTATTCCATAAGTTCCCATCTTCAACAGTACGCCAGCTAGTATAACACTTATTGCTGTAGGCGCTTCAACGTGTGCGTCAGGCAGCCACGTATGGAAGGGGAACATAGGTATTTTAATCGCAAAGCCCGCAAACAAAGCTATGTATGCTATAAACCGTAAATTAGACGGATTAAGCGGCGACAAAATTCCTGTTTGATTATAACTATTAGCATCCATCATTGTAAGCATGTTGAATGTGAATACACTTGTTCCGTCTGCAAGTGTTTCCATGGAACTAAAGTACAGTCCAATCATTACAAGTAGAATGAAAATACTTCCAAATAAAGTGTAGAGGAAAAATTTAATAGCTGCATATTCTCTTCTCGGTCCTCCCCAGATACCAATTAAGAAGTACATAGGAAGAAGCATCAGTTCCCAGAAAATGTAGAATAAGAAAAAGTCGAGAGCAACGAACACGCCCATCATTCCTGTATCAAGTAAAAGGAAGAGAGCCATATAACCTTTAACTGACTTACTTATACTCCACGAAGAAATTGTTGCGATGAATGTAATGATAGCTGTGAGCAGAACCATTGTTACACTCATTCCGTCAATACCAAGGAAGTAATCTATTTTGATTGTTCCAATCCAGGAGAATCCGCTTATCTCAATCCATCTGAATTTTTCTACAAACTGAAATGAGTTTGGATCATTTATTCCGCTTAAACCATAATTGTAATTCATTAGAATGATTCCGGCAAGAATCACCTGAATTCCGGTTATAAGCAGAGTTAAACTTTTAATAATTTTTTCCTGTGATTTGGGAATGAAGAGAATAAACAACATTCCCAGTACCGGGAGGAAAGTTATTAACGATAAGATTGGAAAGTTTTCCATTTATTTACCTGAAAATTTCAAACTAAAATGATTTAAATAAAAACAACAAAATTATTAAAGAGAATATCACGAACACGATGTACGTCTGAACCTTACCTGTCTGGAATCTTCTGAAAATTAAACCTATCATTCCGCTGAAGTAAGCCATAAAGTTTACGAAACCATCAACAACTACATTATCAAATGTTCCGCTGAATCTTGATATACCGCGCGTTACTGAAGCAGAAGCATTAACAAGACCATCAATTACTTTATTATCAAACCATGCAAGCAGCCTGCTCAGCCCAATTGTTCCGGCTACAAATGTTGCCTGGTAGAATTCATCAAAGTACCATTTGTTATATGACATGTTATAAAGTGGTTTAACTTTTTCCGCAAGTTTATCGGCATTTATTTTTTTCCATTCGTACATAACAAATGCAAGCAGAATACCTCCGACTGCAACAAGTAATGAAAGTATAACCGCAGGTATATGCGCGTGATGCAGAGCTTCTGTATAACTTTCAGAATAAACTATTTCATGATTTTTTTGCTGATGGGATTCACTTTCAAATGAATGCACGACATCACTCTTCATAAAATCGTAACGGGTATTTTGCGGAGCGGAAATTTCAGGAGCTTTAACCCATTTTGTAAGGAACCAACCCGCATCAGCATTAATCGGATTTGGTGTGTACCAGATAAATACCGACAAAGTCGCAAGTACTACCAGCGGCATTGCCATCGCAAATTTTGATTCATGTACGTGATCGAACTTTTCTTTATTCTTCGGTTCACCATGGAATGTAAGGATGATCAATCTGAACATATAAAAAGCAGTCAGGAACGCTACCAGAAAACCTACAACAGGAAATATCCAGTTTCCGGTTAACGAACCGAATGCGTAAGTCCCCGCAAGTATTCCATCTTTACTTAAAAATCCTGACGTCAGAGGAATACCTGAAATAGCAAGTGATGCTAACAGGAAGGTAGCATAAGTGATGGGCATTTTCTTTCTTAGTCCACCCATCTTTGTAATATCCTGTTCGTGGTGCATTCCATGAATTACAGATCCTGAACCAAGGAATAAACAAGCTTTGAAGAACGCGTGTGTTATCAAATGGAAGAATGCGAAAGTATACGCGCCTACACCAAGAGCCATTATCATATATCCAAGCTGGCTTACAGTTGAGTAAGCTAAAACTTTTTTAATATCATTTTGCGTTAATGCAATGGTAGCAGGAATGAAAGCTGATAGTGCTCCAATTGTCGCTATAAATAGTAATGCATCTCCCGTTAACATTGTGAATACTCTTGTTACCAGGAACACACCTGCTGCAACCATTGTTGCCGCATGGATCAGTGCGCTGACCGGTGTCGGACCTTCCATTGCATCCGGAAGCCAGACGTGAAGAGGGAATTGTGCTGATTTTCCGATTGCACCGCAAAAGATTAATATTCCTGTTACAGTTAACCAGAACTCACTGCCGAATGGTAATTGTCCGCCAGCAATTGCTTCAAAAATTTTATCGAATGAAAACGTATTGTATGTAAGAAACAGAATTAAAATTCCAGCAAACATTCCTATATCGCCGATCCTGTTTACTAGGAATGCTTTCTTTGAAGCATCTGATGCTGATTTTTTTTCATACCAGAAACCAATGAGAAGGTACGAGGATAAACCAACGAGTTCCCAGAAAATGTACATCATCAGTATGTTGTGAGTAAGAACTATACCTGACATTGAGAAAGTAAAAATTCCGAGATAAGCAAAGTACCTGTTATAACGTTTATCCCCGTGCATATAAGCTATGGAGAAAATATGCACAAGCATACTTATAAGCATTACAACGAACATCATGATAACTGTGAGATTATCTATCATTATACCAAGTTCGATTGAAACTCCGCCAATATTAATCCACTCAACTTCAGAAACAATTTTCTGATCAGTGAAATAGCTTAACTTAGCGAACATCACAAAAACTGAAAGAAGGAATGAGAGTATTATTATAACATTCTCAATTATGTAAGCATATTTTATTTTCTTTCCGAAAAAAAGTACTGCTGTAAAACCAATTAACGGCAGAAATAAAACAACAAGAGATAATTTTATTAATAATGATTCAGTCATAAGAGCTTAATCTTTTAATTTATCTATTTCATCAACATTAACAGTTGAGAATGTTTTATAAATGTTAAGTACGATAGCAAGTGCAATTGCGGCTTCTGCAGCGGCAAGGACTATTACGAATAATGCCATAAGCTGTCCGCCGTATCCAAAATTTCCGAAGCGCGAAAAAGCAATGAAGTTTATGTTAGCCGCGTTGAGTATCAGTTCAATTCCCATCAATACCATCACTGCATTTCTTCGTGTGATGATACCGAATATTCCTAATGAAAAAAGTATTGTGCTGATAACTAAAAAATGATGTAATCCAATTTGACTCATCACTTATCTCCTTGCCATAGAAGCCGCACCGATAAGTGCGATCAATAATAAAATACCGAGCAATTCAAATACTAAGGCGTAATTTGAAATCAATAAGTAACCAAGGCTTTGTGCAGTTGAATTCGGAATTGCTGAATCAACTGTCTTCCACTGTGTACTGAACAATGCTGCAGCAAGAATTCCCGCTAATAAACCAACTCCAACTGCTGCGGGAACAATCTGAAGTGTCCCTGTTTTTATCTGAACGTGTGTAATTTTGTTTGTAAGCATCACACCGAACAGAAGCAAAATTAAAATTCCTCCGACATAAACAACAAGTTGAACAATTGCGACAAAGTCAGCACCAAGCAGAACATAAATTCCCGTTACTCCGAAAAACGTAAACAATAAATAAAAAGCTGAGTGAACTATATTTCTAACAGTTACAACAAAGAACGCTGACAAAACAGTAATGGCAGCAAACAAATAAAATATTATATCATATACATTCATTGTTTAACCCTTCTGCTCATCTGTTTTAGGAGGAACTGCAGGCTTTTCTACAGGCGGCTTAGGTGCAGCTTTCTGAGCAGCTTTTTCAGCTTCCATTTTTGCAAAGTTTGCTTTTTTCTCTTCAACTTCCTGCGGAGTGAGAGTTACAAAATCATAAACGAGATTTTTTCTTTCGTATTCTGAAAACTCATAGACATCCGTCATGTAAATACATTCTGTCGGGCAGGGGAATACGCATAACTGGCAGTAACAACATTTAGCTATATCGATATCAAACTTAGTTACCCACAGAGCTTTCTTTTTTCCGTTAGAGGTTTTTCCAAGGTCTTCAGTCGGAAGTGATTTAACAGTCTCGATTTCAATACAACTAACCGGGCAGGCTCGTGAACACTGATCACATCCTATGCAGTCATCCATATTAACGTAAAGGCGGTTTCGTTCTCTTTCAGGCAGACGGGGCTTTACTTCCGGATACTGAATTGTAACTGCCGGTACAAACATATGTTTGAATGTTATCTTCATACCAATGAAGACCGTGTTAAGTCCCGTCCAGATATTATTAAGATACTCTCTCATAAATCACAAAACTGTTATTAGTCCAATTATTAAAAGATTAACGAAAGCAATCGGTATAAGATACTTCCAGCAAACTGTCATCAGTTGATCAACTCGTAACCTCGGTAAAGTCCATCTTAACCACATTTGCACAAACACAAAGAAAAGACCTTTAAATGTGAACCAGAAAAATTGCTCAACTGGAATTAACCATCCGATATCAAGAGTATTACCCAGATACCCGAAAGGTGATTGATAGCCACCGAAAAATATTGCCGCTACAATTGCAGAAACCGCAAACATATTTGCATACTCAGCAAGGAAGAACATTGCGAATTTCATTCCTGAATATTCAGTATGGTAACCGGAAACTAATTCTGATTCAGCTTCAGGAATATCAAATGGAGTTCTGTTAACTTCCGCAAGTGTACTTATATATATCACAAGGAAACCAACGAACATTAAAGGAATGAAAAGTATTTTTTCCAAACCGGAAGTTGGTCCGCCGAGTATCATCCAGTTCCAGAAGTAGCCGGTTTGCATTTCACTTAATGTGTAAAGATTAAGAGTTCCGGTTATCATAACAATTGCAAGCACTACAAGCATCGTAGGAATTTCATAACTAACAATCTGCGCTGCCGATCTCATTGCGCCGAGTAAAGAATATTTATTATTTGATGCCCATCCAGCCATCAATATTCCGGCAACAACTAATCCTGATACTGCTATTATATAGAAAAGACCGAGATCAATATTACCACCGATGAATGAACTTGAAAATGGTATTGCGGCAAAGGCAGCGTAACTTCCCATAAAAACTAAAACAGGCGCCAGGTTGAAGAGCGGCTTGTCATTATCCTTAGCAATGATATCTTCTTTCTGGATTAGCTTTAATATATCAGCAACAGTTTGTAGTATTCCATGGTAACCAACTCTCATTGGACCAAGTCTATCCTGCATATGTGCAGAAACTTTTCGTTCCAGGAGCACGGCAATCAGAGCAAATGGTAAAATAAAAATGAATAGTGGAAGTAAACTTTGAATAAAAGCAGCAGCAATTTCACTTCCGGTAAGATTGAATAGTATATCGTAAATCATCTGTCAACCTCCCCGAGTACAATATCAATACTTCCTAAAATTGCTATTACATCTGCAACCATATGACCTCTGCAAAGTTCATCCATAATTCCTAAGTGCACAAATGATGGTGGTCTAACTTTTACACGGTAAGGATTGATAGTTCCATTGCTTACAATAAAATAACCAAGGTCACCTCTTGGATTTTCCACTCTGGTATAAATTTGTCCAACAGGTGGTTTAACTCTTTTAGGTATTGCTGATGCGATATCGCCTTCCGGTAATTGGTCAAGAGCTTGTTCGATTATTTTTAAGCTCTCTTCCATTTCAACTACACGAATGTAGTATCTGTCCCAGCAATCACCAACGGTTCCCATTCTTCCGTCACCAACAGGAATATCAAAATCAAATTTATCATAGACTGAGTAAGGATCATCTCTTCTTAAATCCCATTTAAGTCCGCTTGCTCTTAGATTTGGTCCCGTGATCCCGTAATTAATCGCAACATCAAGAGGAAGAACGCCAACATTAGCTGTTCGTTCAATAAAAATTTTGTTGAAGGAGAGAAGGTTATTCAACTCTTTTAAATTCGGTTTAAAGTATTGAATAAACTCTCTCGTTAATCTTACAAAGTCCGGATGAAGATCGTGTGAAAGTCCGCCAATCCATATATAATTATATAACAATCGTGCACCGCACGTCATTTCAAAAAGGCTTAATATTTTTTCACGGTCTCTGAAACAGAAAAGGAAAGGAGTTATCGCTCCAATGTCTGCACCATAAGTACCAAGTGCAACAAGGTGTGATGCAATTCGTTGAAGTTCACCCATTATCACTCTGATGTATTCAACTCTCTGAGGTACTTCAATTCCTGATAATCTTTCAACTGCAAGAGCGTAGCCAAATTCATTGTACATTGATGCTAGATAATCCATACGATCTGTGTATGGAACAACTTGTGGGTAAGTCATTGCTTCGCAGTGTTTTTCAAAACATCTGTGAAGATATCCGATGTGTGGCGTGCATCGAGATATTATCTCACCATCCAGTTGAAGTTCGAGTCTCAAAACACCGTGCGTTGAAGGGTGTTGAGGACCCATGTTAAGTATCATTTCTTCAGTTTTAACAGACATAGATTATCTCAATAAGGTACTTTCATTCCCTGGTAAAATTCAGGATTCTTATAATCTTTTCTTAAGGGATGTCCGGCTTCCCAATCATAAGGCATTAGGATTCTTCTTAGGTCAGGATGATTTAAGAAATTAATTCCAAACAAATCAAAAGCTTCACGTTCATGCCAGTTAGCGTGGTTCCAAACTTCTGTCACCGTTTTAATTTCTGGATTATCCCTGGGTGTTGATACTTTTAGGACGACTTTATGTTTGTGATTCAATGATTCAATGTGATAAAATACACTTAGTGTTCCACCGGAAACTATTTCGGTTCCGTCTTCATCTTTCGTTTTGGCGCCATTTGCGTCATCGTTACCTGAAAGGTTCATGAGGCTATCAAACGCTAGATCAATTTCTTCGCGTAAAAAGTGAGAGACTTTATCAATTGAAAGTCGATCAACAACAATAATTTTTTCAACCGGCTGATCTTTAATCTCGGAGATTATCGCATCACCGAATTTTTCTTTTAATGCTGAATAAATTTCTTCGTGGGTTTTCATGCAGATTTTTTAACCGATGAATGATTTCTGATTTTTTCCTGTAACTTTAGCAAACCCTCTAACAATGCCTCAGGGCGGGGTGGACATCCAGGTACATAAACATCAACGGGAATAATTCTATCGACGCCTTTTAATACATGATAACCATGTTCCCAGTAAGGTCCGCCGCAGTTTGAGCAGCTTCCCATTGAAATTACATATTTGGGATCGGGCATTTGTTCATAAAGTCTTTTAACGCGGATAGCCATTTTTAATGTTACAGTACCGGAAACTATGATAACGTCTGATTGTCTTGGTGAGGGACGAGGAATAACACCGAATCTATCAAAATCATAATGTGATGCAGATGTAGCCATCATTTCAATTGCACAGCATGCAAGCCCGAATCCGACCTGCCAAACTGATGATAATCTTGCCCAGTTTAACAGGTTGTCAACATTTGTAATTACAATGTTATCATTAGCGAATTGTTTATCGAGTAAACTAACCATTCGTTACAACCTCTGCAGATTCTTGATTTTTCTTTTTTAATGATGGGGGAACTACTTTTGGGCGAGCCCATTCCAGATCACCTTTTCGCCATTCGTATGCCATACCCAGTCCGAGCAGTATTAAGAAAATTGCACCCACTAAGAATCCGGCCATTCCAAATTCCTGATAAACCAATGCCCAGGGAATTAGTAAAACAACTTCAACATCAAATATTAAAAAGATGAGGGCAACAACATAAAACCTGATGTTAAATTTTATCCAGGGTGATCCTTCAACATTTTCACCGCATTCATATGTAAGAAGTTTTTCATGAGTAGGCCGGGCAGGACGAATAAGGCGTGCGACAAATACGGCAATCAAAACGAAAATTACAGCTATTAATAAGAAGACGAATATTTTGCCGAATTCAGTAAGCATTAGCACCTAAAAAATTTTTGTAAAATTACTATTACACTTATGTAATGTCAAGAAATTAAACACTATTAGAACAAAGTTTCAAATAAGTTTTTATTTGAATTGATGACAGATACAATATGCAAGCCAAATTATAAAATGAAGTATCAAAATTGATATTTATTCATTAAATGAATATTTAATCATTTATTATTTTCGCAATTGAGAAGAATCAAGATTTGGAATTCTTATTTCAGAGAATTTAAGTTGAAAGATTTTACAATAGTCGTAGGGACAGCATACTATGCTGTCCCTACAAACGGTGAAATTGATTATAACTCCTTTTACAACTATATTTTGCAACAAAAAATTCAGATATGTTTTAATGCGACCCACTTATGCTGTAATTGATTTAAACAGATTAAAGAAAAATTTTTCAGAGATTAGGGAAAAAGCCGGTAAATCTAAGATAATGGCTGTAATTAAGG
>JAEXTA010000223.1 GCA_023453665.1 Bacteroidota bacterium
CCCCCTGAACTTCATTCCATAATTGTTCCATTGGATTGTTCTCAAGACCGGTACTTCTTTCAGATAATACGACACCTCTTTCACTTTCAATCATTTTAGGATCAAAATTAAGATGTTGAATTCTGTCAGCCTCAAGATCAAACATAACTTCCATTGACCTGCTCGGGAACCAGGCAGTATACACTGTAACATTCTCGGTTGTGTACGCGTTGTTCGAGCCGCCGTTTGCTTCCATTACGCGGTCAAATTGTTTTGGTCCGTATTTTTTAGCACCATTGAACATCATGTGTTCAAAGAAGTGAGAGATTCCGGTTATACCCGGGTATTCATTCCTTGATCCGACTTTGTAAAACAAGTACATATTTGCGTTCGGGATTGAGTTATCTTCAAGGACAAAAATCTTCATCCCGTTTTTGAGTGTGAATGATTTCACATCATCAGCTTTAACCTGTGCCAGCAATGATGATGCGGAGATCAGAAAAATTAAAATGTATTTCATGGATTTATCCGTTGTTATTTATTTGCTGTTCAAAAATAATGAATGTTTTATGAAGGTGAAGTGAAAAAATGATGAGTGAGATGATTAAATATCTAACCAGTCAAGATAATTCTTGTTCGTAATAATATTGAATTCCGAATCCGGATATGCTGCTGACCATGCTGATGGGGCAGAAAAATTATCTGAATTCCATTTGAATTCATACGCATTTAATTTACCTCCTCTTTCTTCAATAAGATCAATTTCCTGCCTGTCATAGGTACGCCAGAAATATTTGTTATAAATAATCCCGTCGTAATGGTTTTGTTTTATTCTCTCACTCATAATGTAATTTTCCCACAGACTTCCCACATCATCTCTATAACTAAGTTCATTAAAGTTTGCAATAATTCCATTTCTTATTCCATTATCAAAAAAATACCATTTAGAATTTTTCACTATCTCTTTTCTGAGATTTCTACTGAACCCATTAAGCCTGTATATGATAAAGACTTTTGTAAGTATATCAAGATATCTTTCAACTGTATTTTTTGACATGGCAAGTTGTCTTCCTAGTTCCTGAATAGAAACTTCTCTCCCAATCTGCAATGCAATTAGCTTCAAAAGATCAAAAAGTTTAGAAGAGTTTCTTAAGTTTTCAAACGCAAGAATATCTTTCAGCAGATAAGAGTTAATAAGTTCACGCAGATATTCAGATTTTTCTTTTGGACCCTCCACATGAATTAATTCAGGCAGGTTACCATAAATTAATCTTTGTGACATATTATCAAACCTGCTTTCTGGTTTTTCTATTTCAGCATATTCAGTCTCAGAAACCGGGAATAAAGTAATTTCATTTTTTCTTCCAGTTAGCGGCTCACCAGTGGAATTTGCGATATCGAATGCCGATGAACCCGTTACAACAATTTTCAGATGTTCAAATGAATCGATCATCAATTTGAGAACATTTCCTATTTCCGGAATCTTCTGAGCTTCATCAATTACTAATAACTTTGCGTCCCCGATAATATTTTTATAATGCTGTATGCTTCTCCGTTTTAGCAAATCATGTATGGCAAAATCTTCACCATTCCAAAAAACGTATTTTTCCTTTTGTGCTTCCAAGTACTGTTTAAGCAGAACAGTTTTTCCAACTCTACGGGCACCTACTAATAAAAGTACTTTTCCGGCTATTGCTTTGTTTTTAAGCAAAATTAAAGCTTTTCGATTTATCATCATATAAATTCCGTCAGTTAACTGACGGAATTTACGTTAATTGCGTCAGTTTAACAACCATATTTTCATAAAATCATTCTAATTACAATCCAACACGGAACAAACTTCTTCTTTCATTCATTAAATAATATCTTTATTTTCATACAGCCAGTCATTCATACTCAAACTTTTTAACTAAGAGCAAGGAGCAATTATGTCTGATAAAAGAATTTTTATGAAAACACAAATGGGAATTTTAAAATCTTTGAATGAAGTTTTTGAAGCAGTTGTTGATGAAAACAAAATGAACAAATATTTCATTTCCAAAGGGAGCGGAAGATTAGAATCAGATAAAACAATCACCTGGCGTTGGGATGATTATAATGCTACCCACGATATAAAAGTCGTTAAAGTTGAAACAGATAAATATATTTCTTTCAATTGGGATGTTGGTAATGCTGAAACATTAACAGAAATATTTTTTGAAAAAAGAGCTGATGATCTTACCCTGGTAAAGATAACAGAGAAAGACTGGGCTTTAGATTTTGAAAGTGTAAATCATCTTATGGGGCAAACAGAAGGCTGGACTCATTTCCTCTGCTGCTTAAAAGCTTATGTTGAACATGGAATTGATCTAAGAAAAGGCGGAGTAGTTCGATAAGGGAATTGAAATGAGTGATTTTTATTTTAAGCAGAAAGATGAAGTCAGGAAAATATTATTCATTTAAATTGATAACAAAAAATGCTGAATATATTTGATTACATAAACGACAGCCGGATGTTTAAGACGTATAAAGTTGATGATCTTATGTTTGTAGAATACCGGTGTATTATCAAGGAAACTCAATTAGGCTACTGGACTCACAACAATTATTTTATCTATGTTGTCGGCGGCAAGAAAAAATGGAAAACCCGCAACAAAGAGTTTCTGTTGAAAAACGGAGAAGCGCTGATCATAAGGAACGGCGCATACACGGCTCATCAATATTTTGATGAAGACTTTTGTGCGCTCGGTATTTTTGTACCTGATGAATTCATTAAAAGTGTTTTGAGAAAATATCTTCAGCAAAGAAATGCGCCCGTCAATATTGCTAAAGAAAAAGAACCGATAATCCGTCTTAATATGGACGAATCTCTATCCGCATATTTTTATTCTGTGTTGAGCTACTTTCCTAAAAAAGAAACACCGCCCAAAAACCTGCTGACTATAAAATTTGAAGAACTACTAATCAATATTTTAACAAGTCCACAGAATAAAGAACTTGCCGATTACTTCTGGGATGTTCACAGCAGAAGCAAATCATCTATTAGTGATGTAATGGAGACATACTTTACTTACAATATGAGTCTTGAAGAATACGCAAAGTTATGCGGAAGAAGTCTTTCGACTTTTAAATCTGATTTTTATTCAACTTACAATACATCTCCAGGTAAATGGTTGATTCAAAAAAGACTCGATTATGGAAAATTCCTGCTCGAAACTACTGACAAAAATATTTCTGAGATAGCCTTTGAAAGCGGTTTCAAAAATCAGTCTCACTTTACAAAATGTTTTACTGAAACTTATAAGATGCCTCCGCTAAAGCTAAGATCATCTTTAACTTCTAAAATTGCCTGAAGATTTTTAATCTCATTTCCTGACCGCAGAGAAAAACATTTCAACTTTTAAGAAAAGTCTGAACTTATCTGCTCTCTTATTTTTGTTTCCAACAAATCACTATTAAAATTTGAAGGAGACAATTATGGAACAGGTTCAGGAAACAGTAGTTATAAACGAAGCCCGACTCAATGAATTGCTCGGTAAAATGGTTAACGAGGTTGGCGCCGCAATTAACGGGGCTCTTATTATTATCGGAGATAAACTTAGCTTGTATGAAACGCTTGCAAAAGCAGGACCCTTATCCTCACAGGAATTAGCCGATTCAACGGGCACGTATGAAAGATATGTGCGCGAGTGGTTAGCGGCGCAGGCTGCCTCAGGCTTTGTTAAATACGATCATTTAACAAATAAATTTTATATGTCAGCTGAACAAGCTATGGTTTTTGCCGAACCCGAAAGCCCTGTTTTGATGACAGGAGGTTTTTATAGCGTTTCATCTATGTACCATGATGAACCGAAAATTACACATGCTTTTCAGACAGGGAATGGAGTTGAGTGGGCTGATCACAATAACTGTTTGTTCTGCGGAGTGGAAAAATTTTATGGTCCATCGTACAGAGGTAACTTAATAACATCCTGGATTCCTTCTCTGAACGGAGTTGAAGATAAATTGAAATCGGGAGCGATTGTCGCAGATATTGGCTGCGGTCATGGACTTGCGACAATACTAATGGCTGAAGCATTTCCTCATTCTCAATTTACAGGTTACGATTTTCACGAACATTCAATTGTACATGCGCGTGAAAAAGCAAAAGAACTTGGTTTAAAAAATATTTCCTTCGAAGTTGCTTCAGCGGATTCATATCCCCAAAAGAATTTTGATCTTATAACATTTTTTGATGCTCTTCACGATATGGGTGATCCTGAAGGAATTTCTGCTTATGCGCTCAGTGCACTTGCAAAAGACGGAACCTGTATGGTTGTGGAGCCATTTGCAAAAGATAGCCTACATGAAAATCTAAATCCGGTTGCACGAGCATTTTACGCATCTTCTGCATTGGTTTGCACGCCAAATGCATTAAGCCAGGGAAAAGGAATTGCAATCGGTGCGCAGGCTGGAAGAAAAAAACTTACTGAGGTTTTAACTAACGGCGGATTTAATGAAGTGAGAGTTGCTGTTGAAACCCCGTTTAATTTGATTTTTGAAGCGAAGAAATGAAATTGATTTTAGTATTATTAAGTCAGCCTGCGTTAAATCAGGCTGACATTTAAATTTCTTTAATGAGGGAATAGTTTTTTATTCAACTAACTTTCTTCAGCCATTTTTGATTAACTATAAACACAACACCAGTGAGTGAGTATAAAACCCCTGAAACTATACTTGCAATGGTTACATTAACATTCATAAACACAAGTACAAATGCAATTGATAAGATTGGTATGTAACACAAATGGGTGAAGAGACGTTTGTAGTATTCCGTGTGTTTAGATTCAAATGGGTTTAGTTTAAGCTCTTCTTTTTTACTCAACGCGTATTTATAAAATCTTGAAAACACAAACACCAAACCAAGCGCACCGACGCCATAATAGACCATAAGCATCGGAACCTGTTCGCCTTCAATCATCGTCCCGAACACGCTGCTCGTGCCAAATAACAGTTCACTATAAAATCTTACAAGAAAAAGTGAAAGAAATTTAAGCGGGAAAATAAATACAAGTACAATGAACAAAAGCAGAGTATTCCATTTGAGAATAACCTTGTCATCAATTCCATATCTCCTGAAAAATAAACGATGCTGCTGCCATATCACAAACAAAGGAATAATTGTAATCGCGAACGCAATTAATTCATCGGTAAGTTCAAGTATGCGTGTGAATGATTGCGGTACTTCAAGTGAAATCATAAGCAGCGTTATAGAAAACGCAAATACTGCATCACTGAAGTTTTCTAATCGCGTTGGATTTTCACCTCTTATTTTAAACTGTTCCATCTGTATTTCTTTATTCGATTTTGTTTGATTAAGAATGAATGACACCCAAATATAGAAATGATGTCGATTATTTACTATCTTGAAAACGGCATAAGTCAATAAACCCTCTATTTACTTCCAAGTGACTTTGCATATTACCTTTATTATATAATCATAACAGGAGAAATATTATGGCTGTAAAACCTGTTCCTGAAGGTTATCAAACTGTAATTCCCTATTTGATAATAAAAAATCCCGCCTCAACAATTGAATTTGCAAAAAATGTTTTGAACGCAGTAGTACTTGATAAAATGGAAACACCCGAAGGTGAAATTGTGCACGCAGAGTTAAGAATTGGTGATTCAGTTGTAATGATGGGACAGTCGAGTGAGCAGTATCCGCCTCAACCTTGTATGCTGCATATTTATATTACTGATGTAGATGAAGCGTTCAATCGGGCTGTGAAAGCGGGAGCAAAAGTAGTCAGAGCACTGGAAAACCAGTTTTACGGTGACAGAAGTGCTTTGGTAGCCGATGCAAATGATATTTCGTGGAATCTATCAACTCATGTTGAAGATGTTACTCCTGCAGAAATGCAGAAGCGAGCTGAAGATTACTATAAGTCAAAATAATTATTCTGTTGCACTAATTAGAAAAACTATTCCCAACTAATTCGCAAAGAATTATTTTATAAAGTACGCTGCTTTGTTTATTTCCTCCAGGCTGTTTATTGGATTTGGCGGAGTTAAATATTTTGCCAGGAACTTATAAATCTTAACTCTTATTTCTTTAGCTGTTTTTGTATCAAGCCTGTCAAACGAATGTCCGCCGGGCAGGTCTTTAAATATTTCATATTCAAAATCTTTACCCGCTGCTTTTAGTGCATTTATCATGCTTTCAACTTCAAGTACGTTTACATCTTCGTCATTAGTATTTGTATGAATGAGCAATGGTGTCTTAAGTTTATCTGCATGCCAAACCGGCGACCTGCGTCTGTATTCTTCAACATTTTCATCAGCGCTTTGACCTATATGATATTCTGCTTCAAACAGATCACGATAACTTTGATCTTTGTATCCCATTCTGGCAATAAGGTCACTTACAGGTACACCGGCAAATGCAACTTTATAGTTTTCAGGATATCTGAAAATATTCATCAACGCAATCAAGCCGCCGTGGCTCCATCCAAATATTCCAACTCTATCGCTATCGACAAAATCGTAATTTTCAATCATAAAATTTCTGCTTGCATCAACATCTTCAACTTCAAGTCCGCCATAATCAATTTTTTCAAAGTGTGATTTACCATAGCCCGTACTTCCCCTGTATTCAGCGGCTGCAACAATATACTGCTGTGCAAGTAATTCTTTTATAACGTGAGTGTAGTAAGTTGAAAAATTTGAATGAACTCCGCCATGTGGGAAAATAATCAGCGGGTACTTTTTATTTACATCAATGTTTTTAGGAATAAATACATAAGACCAGAATTTTACCGGGTTGCCCGCACCCTGTCCGGTTGGATTTTTTTCCTTCCAGAGCGGCGGTCCCGTAAGAAATACTTTATCTATAAACACTCCCTCACCTAGTCTTTGATGCCATAGTATATCATCAATAGATTTTTCAAGGACATCGAGCCGATGTTCTAAAGATTCATTGTACTTTTTTAGTGATTGTAATTCTGATCTGATACTATCCTGTGCAAAGTAATCTGCAAATGGAAACAGAATCAGAATGATCACACATTTTATTAATGCCGCTATTTTCATTTATCTAAACCTGGTTTTATTTTTAATGTAAAACTAATCAATGACAACCCAAAATGAATAATTATTTTTAATACGATATTTGACAAAAAAAATGCCACACTAACCTGAAATAGTTAATGTGACATTAGAATATTATTCAGCAAAAGAAAAACTATTCCGGATCTACGGGCGAAACCGTAGAGGTTGTCTTATTCTTTTTTCTCTTCTTGATGATAAAATAAACTACAGCATTTATTACTACGATAACAATTAGTATATAAAGCCATGCCAGATTTGACGGTACAACTATCGCTTTCCATTTCGCGATTTTTCCTTCCATCGTATTTTTCTGCTCGTCATTTAACAGGTTGTTATCAATAAGATATGGTATCCAGTCAGGACTTACTGATTTAAACCAAACACTATCTGTAAACTGCAAGTAAACTTGCTCAGATTCTTCCTTACTTTTTACACCGTAGTTTTTAATTTCATCTTCGGCAAATTCTGAAACTACGTTTGTAAATTCCTGTCCATTTGAAAATCTTTTCAGGTTAATACCGTAAAGAGAAAATTCTTCTTTAATTGATTCCCATGCTTCCTGTCTGATATATTTATCCCAATCTTTAAAAAGAAAATCTATTTCATTCAGCTCAGCACTCCTGTTTTTCTGATCCTGGTAAACATCTACCAGCCTGGGACCGATCTTCTGCCACATTGTTACGAACTCCTGTCGCTGTTCTTTTACTTCATCAAGATCATTTGCGTTTAGAGATGTAACCTGTAACAATTTGCTGTTATCTTTAAGTGATTTTTTTATAACACTCAGAACATTTGTCTTCTCAATCTCTGTGTAAACCTGTTCTTTATCCTGTTCAGATAACTCCGACATATCACCCGGAAGCCTTGGTATAAGGCTGTCAACGATACCATAAATCAGTTCATCACGCTGCAGTATTGTTGCGCGTAAGCTCGCCACAAGTTTATCAAGTTTAGCTATAGTTGCTGCATCTTTTTTACGCTGGGATTCAAGAACATTTATCTGGGTAATTAATGAATTGTTTCTTCTGTTAAGTGAATCAATTTCTGATTTAAGAGAGCCCACTTCCGTTTCAAGTTCAGCGATTTCAGTAAAATCTTTTTTTCTAAGTTCAATCGCTTCTTTCAATTTAGTAATTGAAGTTTCAAAATTATCAGGATATAAACTCTCATCAAGTACAGCTTTTTTGTCTGCAAAATCCCGCTGCAGTTTTTCGACTTCTGTCAGAAGATTTGCAAGATCATCAAGACTTTCTGCTGCTTCTATTCCTCTGGAAATCTGTAAATGTTTGTCTTTATAACTTTGTACCATTTCAAAATCTGATTGCGCTGATGCCGAAATAAAATAACCGCAAACAAATACAAGCAACAATATTTTCATTGAATGTTTCATTCTTCACCTCCGTCAATTTCATCTGAGGTGAGTTTGATAGATTTGCCATCATCAACTAATTCTATAAATGGTTTTCTTTGATTGAATAGAGGATTTTTCATCCCGGTTTCGCTGATCATAATTATTTTATGCTGAAGAAGCGCACCCTGGTTCATTGTAAACACATAAACGTTTTTGAATCCTGCTGAAGTGATAAAATAAAATCCTTCATTGTTCCGTATAAGATGAATTGATTTTCCACTGAAAGCAGTCGAGTCTTCTGTTTCTTTCAGGAACATAGGTTTGGTATTAAATGAAATCGAATAGCGGTCTTCTTTAACAAACCCGTTGTTATCAACTTTAAGAACTGATTCAATCGGCCAACCAAATTCAGCCGGCGCTAGTTTAACACCAGAACAAGCTGAAAATAAAAGGGCTGCCGTAACGATTAGAATAACTTTTAATCTTGTCATGAATTCTCCTACATTATTGAGTGGGTTTAATTTAATGAATACATGTACACTGTGAAAGTGATGATGATTTTATACCCCCTTGAAAATGCAAAAACTTCAATGTTTTTTCTATAAAGTCACAATCATTTTCCGGGAATTATACTTTTCCTGAATTTAAACTGCACAAAAAGGGCCCCTGCAAACGCAATCAACATACCAATGATTTCTTTTGTGGAAACTTCCTCGCTCAAAAATATCCAGGCAAGAAATGTTATCTGAATAAGCATTGTTCCATTTATTATACTTGATTCCATAGCCGACAGGGTTTTTAAAGAATAGTTCCACAATGTAAATGCAAACGCAGTATTTATTATCGCCAACCACAAAAGATAAAAAACATTTTCAGTACTCAAGCCAATAAAACTCTCAGTTGCAAACCCGGATATTAACAGAATCAGAGAACCTGTTCCCATACTAACGGTTGTTACAATTAACGGAGTAATTTTGCCATCGCGATTAATTTTTCTGCCCAGCACAGATGAAAGCGCATTTGATATTACTCCCATACTTACAATGACTATCCCGAATGACCCTTCAGAACTTAATGTTACAGGTAAAAAATATATTGTTATACCTGTTAAAAATAAAATCACACCAATCCATTGTATTATTGAAGGTATCTCTTTGACAAAAAATATTGCCATGATAGTAACCAACAAAGGAGTAAAATTTAACCATAAGCTAACGGTAACAGCCGTAAGTTTAGTCAATCCGATAAATTGCGTTCCTTGTGTAACAGTGTAGAATAAGATTCCCAGTAAGATGAGCTTTTGCCAATCACGTTTGGAAAGTGCTTTAACTACAACACTGTTTTTTTTAAGGAATAAAAACGGAAGGAGAATAATAAAAGCGAGTGAGTATCTTAATCCTGCAAATGTTACAGGTGGTATATCTTTCAACCCACATTTGATCAGAATGAATGATGTTGACCAGAGAAACGTGACCAACAAAGCAGCCGCTATTGCTTTCAGTCGGGGTTGTTTTTCTTTCATTTGATTTGAAGAACACAAAAACTTTAGTTAAGATTTTTTTCAGTTAATGTGTAAATCACATTTCTTTCATTCAAATATTCGATTATGAAATTGAAACAATTTTCCTCAGCACCCAAATACTCAGGCGGACAAATTCCTTTGCGGGTAAATTTCTCTTGTGATAATAAGTTAACAGCAGCGGTGCAGGTATAACCCGTTGTTCGTGCCATTGATGATGTTTTAGTTTTTTCATCATACCTGTCGAACAGATGGTATGTGTATTCTTTCCCTTTACCGTTTTCCAATCCTTTTATACGGACACTCATCACTGTAAATTCGGGTTCCTCATCACCTAGTTTCCACAGTGGGAACAATAATTTTGATGTCATATCAAGCGGACGAATTTTTTGTCCGTTCACTTCTAGAAATTCTTTACTGAAAAAACCGCTGTCACGTAATACCCTCATATACTCTATGTGACCGGGGTAACGCAGAGTTTTTTCTTTCATGTTTGGAATGTTCATTGTTTTAATAAGCGATCTTAATCCGTCAGTATTAAATGATTCTAATGTCCCGACATTTTCAAATTCCACATATTCAGGCTCTGACAAAGCAGGCTTATAAACTATTCTGCTGTTCTCAACATACCTTGCCTCTCTGGTATATTCTTCAATAACATCCGAAGGTGAGAATGGGGCTTTATACTGATAAGGAAGTGTTCTCTCAAAAGGTAATCCACCTACCAGGCATTCATATTCGTCAATTTCCATTTTCTGTTTGTGATAACCAAGTATGATGTTACTCATTCCTGGTGCAACTCCGCAGTCAACAACGGCAGTAACATTTTTTTCTCTGGCAAGGTTATCAAGTTCAAACGGATCCTGATCAAAGAAAGAAATATCAACGACATCTTTACCGGCAGAAATTATTTCTTTCATTGTTGCAAAACCCATAAAACCCGGCACCGCGCAAACAACAATATCACAATTTTTAATTACCTCTTGTATTACGTTTGCATCGGATAGATCACCTTTCAAAACTTCTACATTATTTTTTTTATGAAGGTTATCCAGTTTTTGGGTATCGATATCAACGGTTTTAACCTCATGATCTTTTGAAAGATCTGCTGCCATTGCGCTGCCTACCATACCTGCCCCAAGTAATGTAATTTTCTTTTTCATAAATAGATTGAAGATTTATTGGTGGAAATTGTAAATCAGATTTGAATGAAAGAACTATAAGTACAGCTAATTAAAATTCGGGAAGCAGTCCGTGAGTCCATCTGTAAATTAAATCTTTATCACCTGCGGAAAGTTCAGCCTCACTATGAAGCCATAGATATTGAGGAGGAGGCATATCGCCGTCTTCAACTTCATCCCAAATATCAATGAGTAATTTATCCTGTTCTTCTTTTGAAAGCCTGTTCCAGTTAGAAAAATTTACTTTTTTTCTTCCTTTATCTACCTGATCGATGAAGTACCATGAAAGAGGAGCAACGTAGCTGTATGAAGGCCATTTGGTATCGTTCGAATGGCAATCATAACAAGCACGTTTTAATACTTGTTTAACTTCCTGGCGGGTAAGTATCTCGCCGGATTTGGGCGGGTTTGATCTTTTAGTAGGTATAAACTGGATAAATACCAGCACAACAAAAACTAAAAGCAGAATTATTTTAAAAAATTTTTTAATAACAGCGCCAGGTATAAAATTGATTTATTCGTTATGATAAACTTAAAACTATATTTTGAATTATCGAACAATATTAAAAAAAATAAACCGCCAGAATATATTTAATTCACTGAATACTTAACAAATCTTTTTTCTTGTTTTTCTGAGTTTACGTTCGCCTTTTTTCTTACCATACTTCTTTTTAAATGCGGCTGCTATTTCACAACCACTGCAAAATTTACCACAGCAGTCATTCCATTCTTTGCCGGAAAATTCTTTATAAAGTTTAGACATCAAATGACTCTGGCCTATACTATCTCAATTATTTTTGCCTAACTTTTTCAGTTTTTCAACCACTCTGAACGCGGTCTCTGCTATATTTCCGGGATTAAAGTTGTATTTATCAAAAATCACTTCAACAGGTGCTGATGCACCAAACTTATCTATACTTATTATTTCGCCAGCATCACCGGCATATTTTTCCCAGCCTTGTTTAACACCTGCTTCAATAACAACGCGTGCTTTTATTTTATGAGGAAGTATCGATTCTTTGTATTCAGCATTTTGTTTTTCAAACAACTCCCATGAAGGAAAACTAACAACGCGAACACTTATATCTTTCTCTTCAAGTAATGATACTGATTTAAGTGTTATCCCTATTTCACTTCCAGATGCAATAAGAATAACATCAGGTTCTGAGGATGTTTCATAAAGAACATAAGCGCCCTTATGAAGGTTAGATGCTGATTTATATTTCTTCTGATCGAGTACAGGCAGACCCTGGCGTGTTAGTATTAATCCAATTGGTCCGTTCTTATGATTCAACGCAACTTTCCATGCTTCGGCGGTTTCGTTAGCATCTGCCGGTCTGATTACAAGATTACCGGGAATTGCTCTTAATGATGCAAGGTGTTCAATCGGCTGATGCGTTGGACCATCTTCTCCAAGTCCAATACTGTCATGTGTTAAAATATAAATTGGTTTTACATGTGATAAAGATGCAAGTCTTATTGCCGGACGAAGGTAATCAGAGAAAATAAGGAATGTTCCTCCATACGGAATAACGCCTCCGTAAATAGCCATTCCGTTCATAATACTTGCCATACCGTGTTCGCGTATTCCAAAGTGAAAATTTCTTCCTGAACGATTCTCTGCGGAAAATTCTCCAAACCCTTTAAGAAAAGTATTATTTGAAGGCGCAAGATCTGCTGAACCGCCAATCAATGCAGGTAGTTTGGAAGCAATTGAATTAAGAACTTTTCCCGATGCTGCGCGTGTCGCAAGTTTTTTTCCATCATCTTCAAATACTGGTAAAGCGGATTCCCATTCATTGCCAAAATCATTATTCATGTATGAAATAAACTTTGATGCATCATCCGGAAATTCTTTTTTATATTCATTAAATAATTCATTCCATTGTCTTTCCTTTTGTTCACCTTCATCTTTTACTTTTGTGAACATCTCAAATATTTCTTCCGGTATGTGGAATGATAGATCTTCGGGCCAGCCTAATTTTTTCTTTGTCAATCTTATTTCTTTATCGCCAAGCGGTGAACCGTGCGCTTCGGATGTATCCTGTTTATTCGGACTTCCGTAACCAATATTAGTTTTTGTAATTATGATAGTAGGCTTTTTAGTTTCGGCTTTAGCTTTGTTAACAGCGTCTTCAATTTGTGATAACTCATTCACATTAGTGATTCTTAAAACCTGCCATCCATAGGCTTCAAACCGTTGCCCGACATCTTCTGAAAATGCAAGTGAAGTTGATCCGTCGATTGTAATTTTATTATCATCATAAAAGAAAATAAGCCTGCTTAGTTTCAAATGACCTGCGAGTGATGCAGCTTCGTGCGAAACGCCTTCCATTAAATCACCGTCACTGCAAATTCCATAAATGTAATGATCTAAAATTTTGTGTTTGCCTTTATTAAACATTGAAGCTAAATATTCCTGTGCTATTGCCATTCCAACTGCATTGGCAAACCCTTGTCCAAGCGGTCCCGTTGTGGTTTCAACTCCCGGTGTTAATCCAAATTCAGGATGACCCGGTGTAATACTTCCATAAGTTCTGAATTTTTGTAAATCATCGAGACTAACTTCATAACCACAAAGATGAAGAAGTGAATAAAGAAGCATACTGCCGTGACCTGCTGAAAGGATAAATCTGTCTCTGTTCAACCACTTTGGATTTTTGGGGTTGTGATTCATCAACTTTGCATAAAGCATATAACCAATTGGCGCGCATCCCATAGGCATACCGGGATGTCCTGAATTGGCTTTCTGCACTCCATCTACTGCAAGGAAGCGGATTGTATTTATGGCAAGTTCATCAATCTTTTTTGAGGTAACGGGCATTTTTCTACTCCGGAAAACGAATTAAAACAAAATTTTGATATCAAATATATGAAAAAGTGAAAGATATACGGAGTGAATTTATAGTTAATAATGAAGGGTTACAATAAGTAAGACTGTCTCCGGAACTAGTTACCGGAGACAATATCAAACGAGCTCAGAGTTTTTAATTAATACGATATATCACTAACAGAGATTAGTTCAGCCTGAGGATCAAATTTCTGAAGATAATCTACAAGATCAGGATTAAGATATTTTTCATGAGACTTTTCAAAATCCTTAACAAGTTTTTCAACTTTCACATGATCCATTGAGCTTTTTATATAACTAAACTCTTCCTTATCATCAAAGATTCTGTAGTAAAATAGTTGAGTGTTCATAACGATCCGGTTTTTTTATTTCTAAATTAATATTTTATCTGCGTGAAGTATATCAGAAAATAATTCATCTTTAATTGATTCAGCATTTTTTCTTGCTAGCGCCAGCGAATTAATTATGTACCTGTTTGCTATAAATATTTTTCTCGGTTCTATTTCAGCTTCGTCAAGAAGAAGATAACCGATATACAGGTAACCGTATAATTCAACAAGATCTTTTGCGGCTACATCCTGAAATCCCTGGTCTTTTTTCTCAACAACATATTTAAGGCAGTCATAGAAAATTACTCTGATGTCTTTTAGATAAGCTGCAAGTCTTGATAATCCGCCTTTGTAATCTTTCTTTTCTTTTGAATCGAAATATTCTTTTAGAATATCATTGATCACACTTCCTGAAGCAGCTACAATTTGTAGCTGTGATGTACCTTCATAAATGTTCGTGATGCGTGCATCACGTGCAAGGCGTTCAATCTTAAACTCTTTCATATATCCGGTACCGCCGTGAATCTGCAGCGCATCATAAGTTATCTTATTTGCGGATTCAGTCAGAATATATTTTGTAAGCGGTGTAATAAAGTTCGCTACTTTGGTAATCCACTTTAATTCATTGTTCTGTTCAGTAAAAGGTTTGTGTTCCGCTTTGAGGTCGTCGATTAATCTTTCATAATTTTCTTTACGGTCAACCCATTGTGCTGCACTGTAAAATAAAGATCTGTTACTCTCCAACTGAACGCGCATATCAATAAGCATATTTGAAATAACCGGGAAGGTATAAATCGATTTACCAAATTGTTCCCTGTCTTTCGCATACTTTACTGCTTCTTCATAAGCTTCCTGTGAAATGCCAAGAGCCTGCGCCGATACTCCCATTCTAGCACGATACATCAGATCAAGGACGTATTTTATCAAACCGAATTTCCTGCTGCCGACAAGCTGTGCCGGTGTATCGTTAAATTGAAGCTCGCAGGTTGGTGATCCGTGAATACCAAGTTTATTTTCAATTCTTCTTACTTTCACTGTTTCATCGCCATAACAAGCAAACATACTCAAGCCGCGGCCGTCTTTTGTTCCCTGTTCTGATCGCGCAAGAACCAAAAGTACTTCGCCGTTTCCGTTAGTTATAAATCTCTTTACTCCTTTAAGAAACCAGTTTCCTTTTTCATCCTGGTAAGCGGTTAACTTAACAGCCTGAAGATCAGAGCCTGCATCGGGTTCTGTTAATGCCATTGCGCCTGTGTATTTACCTGAGGAAAATCCCGGAAGAAATTCTTCACGCTGTTCTTCGCTTCCAAATTTACGGATTGTATCACCTATATCCTGTAGACCGAAAATATTCATAAGTGATGCATCAGCCCTTGAAACCATTTCAACAGCCATCATATAAATCACAAATGGAAAGTTTAATCCGCCATATTTACGCGGAAGTATCATTCCCATTAAATCAGCCTGCGATAACTGCTGTAAGTTTTCTCTTGTGCCTTTTGCATAAGTAACTTTACCATCGTGATGTGCAGCGCCTTCGTGGTCAACATCAGCGGCTCTTGGTGCTATAAAATTTGAAGCTATATCGTCGACAACTTCGAGTACTTTTCTGTAATTCTCCATTGCATCTTCATAATTAGCAGGAGCATAATTAAACTGTTCCGACTGTTTATAATTATTCTCAGCCATTTCAACTATCTCATTAATTTTAAGATTGTTGAAATGAAACTGAAGATCGGCGTTATCAAGAAAATAGTTTGACATACATTTCCTATTTCAATTTATGTTTATATGCTTCAATGAAGGCGGGTATCACTTCCATTGCATCACCTACTATTGCATAGTGACTTACACCGAATATCGGTGCGTCGGGGTCGCTATTTATCGCAATGATTTTATTTGCTTCCTGCATTCCAGCCCTGTGCTGTATTGCACCTGAAATACCAACTGCTATGTACAATTTGGGTCTTACTGTTACACCAGTTTGTCCTACCTGTCTTTCAGCGGGAATGAAACCGGCATCAACAGCAGCACGGCTTCCGGCAACTTCGCCGCCAATTACATTTGCAAGTTCAGTAATGAGTTTAAAATTTTCTTTTGTACCAAGTCCGTAACCGCCGGCAACTATTATTGGAGCAGATTTAAGATTTACTTTACTTTCTTCTCTGTGCTGCATGACTATTGAAACGAGATCATCATATTCCTCATGTACATAAGGTATCTCGGTGATCTTTATTTCTTTTGGTGATGGAGTGAAAGATTTTTCCATCACACCTTCTCTTACTGTTGCCATTTGAACGGGATTATCGGGAGTGATAATAGTTGCAATAATATTTCCGCCAAAAGCAGGTCTTATCTGAAGTAGAAGTTTTTCATACTTTTGTCCGAGGTAAGTCAGATCAGAAATCTGGAGATCGGTGCAGTCGGCAGTAAGTCCGCTTCTTGTATTTGAAGCAACACGTGGTGCAAGATCTCTTCCAATAACCGTTGCGCCGAACAATACTATCCGCGGTTGAAGTTTATTTACAAGGTCATTTAATATTCTGCTGTAAGGTATAGTTTTATAATCTTTAAGATGTTCATGATCTATCAAGATAGATTCATCAGCACCGTATTTAAAAGTTTCCTTAGCAATCTCTTTAACATCTGAACCGATCACAACTGATTTAAGCACGCCGTTCATTGCATCGGCAAGTTTTCTTCCTTTACATAAAAGTTCGAAACTTACATCAGCCGGTTTGCTGCTGCGCTGTTCAATAAATACCCAAACTTCATTGGTTGTTTTCATCTGCATAATTCTTATCCGAAAATGTGATCTTCCATTAATTTTTCAACGAGCAAATTCATTCCCGTTTTATTTGCTTCAATTTTAATATGATTTCCACCTGCAAGTACGACTGATTCCACCTTATATACTTTTGTCGGCGAACCTTTTATCCCGCATTTTTCAACATCAAGTTGAAGATCATCCATTGTCAGAGTAGGAATAAAAAGTGAACGCGATTTATATTCATGAAGAAGTGTATCAACATATAAAAGTGGATTACCTTCTGTTAGTTTTTCTATGTCCATAAGAGATTTAGCGCCTTTAAACGCCATTACTCTTTTTGCTGAATATGGTCTCGGTTCAATTGAATCTTTAAGAACGGTAACTAACACAGGAAGTTTTGTTTTAAGGACTTCAAACCCGCCGTCAATTTTTCTTTTTATGGTAGCTGTTTTGTTTTCAATATTTTGAATTTCTTCCGTGTAAGTAACTTGCGGGATTTTCAATTTCTCGGCAGTCTGCGGTCCCACCTGAGCCGTATCACCGTCAATTGCCTGCCTGCCTGCAAAAATAAAATCATAGTTACCGATTTTTTTTATTGCTTCACTTAATACATAAGATGTAGCAAGAGTATCAGCGCCGGCAAATTTTCTGTCACTTATTAAGTAAGTTTCATCTGCACCCATGAATAAACATTCACGAAGTACATCCGATGCTCTTGGCGGACCCATTGTTATGGCAATAACCTTACCGCCGTATTTTTCTTTTACTTGAAGTGCAAGTTCAAGTGCTACTTTATCTTCGTGGTTGAATATTGCAGGAAGTTTTGCACGGTTTACAGTTCCGTCATCTTTCATTACTTTACCCGAAATATTAGCTGTATCGGGTACCTGTTTTACCATCACAATGGAATTATACATTTCAGTCCATTAATATGATTATTAATACTAAACAGATTGCTGTTCTTTAAGCGCTTAACTTTGCAAAAAATATTCCATCAAATACTTTTACAAAAAGTTCACATATGTATAAAATATCAGGAATTAACACAGGCGTTTATCATTTGGGAGAAATTGAAGATGAGCGTTTCTAAAGTATGAGAAGAAAAAATCCCGCATAAAGCGGGACTTTCAATTTTGAATAAATTCTAACTTAACCTGCTTTAAGAAGCAGTTTTGTTTGATTATAAATTCTACAAATGATTAAAGAATATTACTACGCCAAGATTAGCTGTAATCATATCCGTTTTTGATTTTGAAATATCATAAATAACTCTTCCGTTCTGAACTGTGACTGAACCTTCTTTTAAATATTCGGCTTCAGTTCCGAATAAGTACCTCGCTTTCAGATCAATGAAAACTCCACCAACCTCTTCATCATTACCTTCACTTACCTGGATTAAAAATCCGGCACCTGCACCATAGTTCCATGCAAAGTCATCAAAGTTTGTTGAACTTGCGACATCATCGCCGTCACCTCTGCTTTTTATTGATGTTTCTGTAAAAAGATAAGCTCCTCCAAAAAGAAATTCTGCATAAGGTCGGAATGAACCTTCAGGCAGCATCACCTGGAAAAGTAAGTGGAAGTTTACAAGATTATTTGTTCTGTCAACATCAACAGTAACATCTGGTATAGTAAGACTGAATGGTTCTCTTCTTGATTCACTTCCATAATTAAGGTAACCAACATTTAATCCGAATGTGAAAGGAAGTTCCGGTTTTGGATTCCAGAGCATAAAGTTGCCTGAAAGTCCATAACCAAGTCTGTCAATGTTTTCTTTAAATTCACCGGTAGGGAAACCAAGAGTAAAATTAATCCCCGCAGACTGCGCATTCACATTAAAGTAGAGGGTTGATACAAATAGAATTAGAAATATTTTTTTGAGCATATTTTTTCCTGTTTAAGATTTCTGAATTTGGATACTCAAACTTACCTAACTATTTGGTATAAGAATAAAAAAATGTATCAACGGTTAATATCACTTATAAGTAACTTGTAAACCTTAACATTGGTTTTATTTTTTAACAAAAATTCTATAATCCCATGGCATCAACATTTCAGAATTCTTTTCTTCAATTGATTTAATACTACCATCAAGATAAGAAGTGTATTCACCTGTGAATCCTTCAGCGTTGAATTCGATATTTATTTCAGAAGATGAAAGATTAAAAACTGATATAATTACATTATCACCTTTAACCCTGGCAAATGTTAAAACATTTTCCTCATTATTATTCGAAAGGTTCAAATAATCACCACCGCCTTCGCCATTGAACAGAGCCGGATTATTTTTTTTTAATTGATTAAGGTTTGAATATAGCTTTCCGATTTTATGTTCATTCCATTGCATAGGATCTTTTTCAAAAAAGTTAAGACGCTTATTGTTTGCTGCTTCCTGACCGCTGTAAATAAGCGGCATACCCGGTATTACAAATGAAAGTGCTGCGAATGTTTCAGCACCTTCACCCAGTCTTTCATACTCTGTTCCATTCCATGAGTTTTCATCGTGATTTGATGTGAATCTCATCCTGAAAGCATTTGCCGGATAAATCATTTTTTCTGAATCAAAATATCCGCTGATTACACTCGCTTTCTTTTCACCTTTTGCTACCTGGTTAAAGTAATGATGAAGTTCCCACGAGTAAGTCATGTCAAATGCTTTTTCATGATGTTCAGGTTTTTCATCTTCAGCAAGCATAAATACGGGTTTTATTTTATCAAGTTCCGCTCTCGTTTTATTCCAGAAGTCCATTGGAACCATTCCCGCTACATCACATCTGTACCCATCAATATTACATTCTTCAACCCAGAACTTAAGCGCATTGATCATGTATTCCTGCAACTCAGCGTTATCAAAATTCAAATCAATAACATCAGCCCAATCAGCAACGGGCGGAACAAAATTTCCATCAGCATCTTTTGTGTACCATTCGGGATGTTCTGTCACAAGTGGATTGTCCCACGCAGTATGATTTGCAACCCAGTCGATAATCACATACATACCAGCTTCATGAATTTTGTTTACCAGATTTTTAAAATCGTCAATAGTTCCGTGTTCAGGATTTACGGCAAGATAATCCTTAACAGAATAGTAACTCCCAAGAGTACCTTTTCTGTTAACTTCACCAATTGGATGAATTGGCATAAACCATAATATGCCAGCACCAAGTTCTTTTAATCTTGGAAGATGTTTTTCAAAGTCTTTAAAAGTTCCGCTTTCTGAATATTGTCTAAGATTAACTTCATAGATTGACAGATCGTAACTCCACTCAGGGTGTTTAACTGTTGACTTATGAAACTGGCTGAATAAATTATTCTGAAAAACAAAGAGTATCAGAATAAAAATTATTATTGATGATGCTAATTTTCTCATTGTATCCTCATATTATTATCATGGGTTTAAAACAAAAAGGCGTCAGAAATAGTTTTCCGACGCCTGCAAAATTAGGACTTAGATATTATTAAACAAAAATTTACTTCTCTTTTGTAACCTGTTCCTCACTTTTAGCTTCGTTCGAGGTTTGCTGCATTTTTAGTTTTTCTCTTATCTGCTGATACTTCTGCAGAACTGCCTGGTGTTTGGAGATTTCCTCCTGCAATTTTGATTTCGAAGTTGTCAGTTTTGAAATGTTTCCACGAAGTTCCTCACTTTCGACTCTTGCTGCGCTTACTTCTTTTTGAAGATCACCAAGTTCTTTCATTGAGTCAGTTATACG
>JAEXTA010000228.1 GCA_023453665.1 Bacteroidota bacterium
TGAAGCAGTAACTCCTGTTCCCGGACAGGTTTTTCATCTCGCATTATTCGCGATTATTTATTCAGCACTTTCAGTTATTGCGTTCTGGTTGTTGAAGAGACAGATAAAAGTTTTGGATAACGATCCCGAACTGAACGGAGGCGTAAATGCTTGAAGTCGTAATATTCTTCCTGCTCGTTTCTGTTTACCTTTACTGTTTATTAGGCGGCGCTGATTTTGGTGCGGGAATCATTGAATTATTTTCAGGAAAGAATTCTAAAGAAGTAACACAAAAACTTGTAAACAAAGCGATGGCTCCTATCTGGGAAGCAAATCACATGTGGCTGATAATTGCAGTTGTAATTTTGTTCAACGGCTTCCCGATGATTTATAGTAAAATTTCAATTACACTTTACATTCCGCTTGTACTTTTATTAGTCGGAATAATTTTACGCGGCACTGCGTTTACCTTTCGATACTATGACGCGATAAAAGATGACTCACAAAAAATTTATTCCAGGATTTTTGCGTACTCAAGTGTAATGGTTTCTTTTTTCTTTGGACTGATAATCGGCGCTTTGGTTTCGGGGAAGATACAATCATCATCAACAGGATTTGCCGAGAGTTACTTATACCCGTGGCTTAATTTATTCTCAGTCTCAACAGGAATTTTTATATCTGCAATTTTTGCTTTCACAGCTTCGGTTTATCTTATTGGTGAAGCATCAGATATTCAGACAAAATTAATGATAGTTAAAAAAGCTAAACGCTCAGCAATAATTATGGTAATAAGCGGCGGACTCGTTTTTGTTACATCCTTAATTGAACAGGTTCACTTCGCTGAATCATTTATGGATAACACGCTTGCCAATATTCTTATTGCAGCAGCAACAGTACTTCTTCCTTTCTTATGGTATTCATTGGATAAAGTTATGAACTGGCTGCCGAGGGTTTTAGTAGGTGCGCAATTGTTTTTGATACTCGCTGCGTTTTATGCTGTTTACTTTCCATCGATATTAATTCTGGATAACGGAAGAAGTTATGATCTGATGATACACAAACCACCTGAGGTTACTCTCGCATACCTTGGATGGGCATTGATTATAGGTTCGTTTATAATTTTTCCATCGCTGTATTATTTATTTAAAGTGTTTAAGCTTGAAAAAGACAACTAAATATTTTTCAAAACCTCTTTTGTCACATTGAGCTTGTCGAAATGTGACGGTGTGACTTTACCACTTAGACACTAATAACACTGAGAAACACTAAGTTGTTATTCAGTGCTTGATACCGGATACCCGATCCTAGATTCCAGAAAATTGAATCTCTAGTTAAAATTTATGTCATTATTCAGTCATTCACCTTTTCAACAAATAATCTTTTCTCGCCTTACAACAACCAACAGACCACAAACTAGCACTTGAGTTTTATTAAACACTCATTTAAGTTGCTTGTGTTTTAATGTCGCCTAATTTATCAAATTAAATTCGCGGGATAGATCGTTGAGAGGGTGATGCCATGTTGGTTTACATGTGAAAAGCAGTACGAAAAAAACACTGATTGTTACAGAAATGGGGACTCTAGACGTTAACTGATTTGTTTTAAGTTATTATTAATAATATAGGTTTGTAAAACATGCAAGCAAGTGTTTTTATATCTCATTCATCGTTAGACAAAGTATTTGTTTATCGATTGGCTACTGAATTCCACGCAATCGGGGTAAGAACTTGGATTGATGATAAACAAATTAAAGTGGGACAAAGAATTTCTCGAAGAATCATGGATGGTGTTTTTAGCTGTGATTATTTTTTAATTGTTCTGTCAAGAAATTCTGAAAAATCAAATTGGGTAAAGCATGAACTTGAATCTGCATATTTTGAAGCCGTCTCAAAGAGAAAGGATGTTATCCTTCCTATTCTTCTGGATAATGTTCCTGTGCCAAATGAATTAAAAAATGTTAAATATGCTGATTTTCGAAATGGATTTGAAAAAGGCTTCAAGGAACTAGTCAAAATCTTTGAACTTGATGAAGATTATTTAGAATTTCTTTCCAGAGAAGAACGAGAAAAAGAAATTAAAAAATTATTAAATACAACAAACAAATTCGGTGGAGTTCCCGAGCAAGTTATGTTATTAGTTCCTGATGAAACCTACCTTTATATTTTTGAAGATATTCTGAATAATGAAGAATCAAATGAACGCACATTATATAATGCAACTGAATCATTAAACTGGCTTGCAAATTATTCGTATGATCATCGGGTGATAAGAAGTCATTCTTCAATCGCTCCATTAATAAATTTATTTGAAAGAACAGTCAACCATAAATTGAGAAAAGATATTATTGATGCTTTATCCTCAATTGGGTCAAAACTATGCTGGGATTTTATTACTTCAAAATTGGAGAGTTCCAATAATAGTCTACGAGCGAGAATCCTCATTGGATTAAGCTCTATGTCTTCTCAAGAAGATTATTCAAATTGGGATTCAAAAATCATCAAGTTTCTTCATGAATGTACTTCATTTAAAGAAGCGGATTGTCTCTATTTTGATATTGAAAGTGAAGAAAATGATTATCGTTTTTGGGTGTTCAGATGTTTAGGACTCGCCAAGAAAAAGTCTTCAGTAAAATTCATTGAAAAATATTTAGAAAATAAATATGAACCACTAGCAACACAAGCTGAAGCTGCTGCGGCTCATTGGTGCATAACAAAATCGGAAAAATATATTAGCGTATTAAAGAAGGCAAGAAGAAACAGAATTGGTTGCTCTGCCTCTGTTACTTTAGATGAAATTAAAAACAAAAAGAGTAAACTAAAAAAATAATTCGATGCCCTTCAACCCTTATTCACCTTCTTCTCAAGCTCAAGCTTCTCCGCAAATTTTCTGCTGAAATCATTAATCATATCCGAGACTTCAGTGTTTTTTGTTGAGCGCTGAAATGTATCAGCCATCTTTATCAATGTCTGGTGAAAGTGAATGTTCATTTCATCGACAGTCATTTCTTTCGTCCACAGATCAATTCCCATTGTCACATTATCTTTTTTATCCCACAATGAAAGCATAAGTGATTTACATTCACTCAGCGAATCATTACCGGAGTCCGGCGCTTCCCATTCAATTTTTTCAGGGACACGATTGTTGTCAAGTTGTATCTTTAGATTTATAAAAGTTGTTTTGGGCATGTTATTTCCGTTTTAGTTTTTTTATGATACTGGATGCTGGCAGCATGATAACTGATGCCTGGTACCGGATTTCCGATACTTGATAGTATTTGAAACTTCTAAATTCGATATTCCCTGTTGGGTATTTATTATTCCTCATTTACAATCAATAAAAATAGTGAACTTGAAACTGATTCTTTCAATTCTCTAAAACATCCACCATCACACATCTTCCATCAACCAAACTAAATTTCTTTCTTCAAATTTAACAATTAATTGTTCATCTTAGGACTGAAATTTTTCTCAATCATTTCAGAATATAATTATGAGAATATCCACCGTTTTATTTTCACTTGTATTGATTGTGTTGATTAGTTCGATCTCATATTCACAAACTGTAAGCGCTGGTGTTTCAATTGGCGGCGGAACGATTAGCGGCGAAACACCTTCTATCGGTTCATTTTCAACTTCACTTTATATTGAAACTATTTCACCTTTTGAAGATGATATTTCAATCAGGCTTGCATTTTTTTATATGCAGGACATCGATAAACTTCTTCCCGATACACGCACGGTTTACTTTTCTTTTCTTAAAGGACTATCATTGAAAGCTATTCTGACTCAGCCACTTGAAAATAAATTCTTCGTAGAAGAAGGATTGGGTCTGATTACTTTAAATGATAGAACACTTTCAAATACAAATATCTGGGATCATGGAATCGCTGTTTCTCTTGCCGGCGGAATCGATTTAAGAAATGAAGATATGAAAGGATTTAAAATCGGAGCGGGTCTTGAGTTCGGTATTACATTTTTTAATACACTGCCTAAGTATTCTTCGGTTTATCTTTTTTTTCAAAGGGCATTTTAAAAAAAATCCCGCGAGAAGCGGGATTTCTTAATCTACTACTATACTAAAACTATTTTTTCTTCTTTGTTGTTTTCGTTTTAGTATCTTTTTTCTCTTCAACTTTTGGAGGTTCTACATAAAGTTTTCCGCTTATAAGTTCTTCACTTATTCTTTTAGCTTTATATAGATCCTGGATAGCCTCAACCATTCCTGATGAATGAACTGAAACTGTTCTGTTCTCTTCAGTCGTAAAAATAAAACTTCCGGGCAAACTTTGAATGTTGCCATCGAAAGCAAGTCCTACAATCTGTGCATCTTTATTAATAACAGGGCTGCCTGAATTACCGCCAATAATATCATTTGTTGAAACAAAGTTGAAAGGAGTTTCAAGGTTGAATTCTGCCGGTGGGTTTTGCCATCTTTCGGGTAAACTCCATGGAAACTCTTTACCGAATCCATAATACCTGTCATACATTCCGTGGAAGGTCGTTAATGGTGGTGCATAAGTTCCGTTGTACGGGAAACCTTCAACCACACCATCTGAAATTCTTAATGTGAATGTTGCATCAGGTGGAATTGATGTTCCGTAAACTTCGAATAATGCGCGTCCAAGCTGCTGAACATAATTTGCTTCGCGTGATGCGATCTCTTTTTGTAATTCCTGAATTTCTTTTTTTCTCTCATCGGTATTTCTAACAAAATAAATAAAAGGATCTTCTGAATTTAAAATTGCTTCAGGACCTTCATCAACAAGTTGTTTTAGTTTTTCTTTACTTGTTAGCGACGAGTTTGAGATCATATAATCAGCAGCCTCCTTGCCTTTACGGCCGCCGGTCATATGTTCTATCAACATATTGTCTTCTCCCAAAAGGGTGATCATTCTGTCAATTTGTTTACTCAAAAGTAAATGATTCAAATGAACATCAAAATCTTGAGGAATGATAGATTCAATTGTTGTCTCAAGCTCTTCACCTTTATAAGCAGCTGATCTTTCCTCTTCAGGCAGCATAAGTTGATTTGCTAATTCTATAACACTCATCGCTGTAAAGAAGTAACCGGAACCGGAAAATTTATTTAGGTTTATAGCTGCATATTCTTTTGCAAATTCTCTTATTTCAGATCTTGTTCCTTCAATATTTTCCCAAACTGTCCCGTACTTTTCACTGAGTTCTTCATCATCCATTACAGCATTTTTAAAATTATTCTCGAAATCTCTTTTCTTTTGCATAAGAATGGGATCTCTTAATCCTTTTAAAATTCCACCATACGCTTTTTGTGAATTTGCAAAACTAAATACCTGATCCTGCAAATCATCTTTTTGGTCGGGTCTTTCATTCATCAATTGTGTATAAATTGAAACCAGATCATCCAGAAGCTGTACGGTTATCGGATACTGGAAATCACGCATAAATTCTAATTGAGCAACTGTACTTAGGCGTGAGGTTGAGCCCGGATTGCCAACAACAAAAACCGGTTCACCTGCTTTTGCTCCGTTGGGACTCCATTTAAAATAATGTTCCGTCTTTAATGGTTTTCCTTCTTCATCATAAACTCTGAAGAATGTACAATCCATATTATACCTTGGATATGTGAAGTTATCTGGATCGCCCCCAAAGAAACCAAGCTGTGTTTCGGGTGCAAATACCAGTCTTACATCATTATACGTTTTGTAACCGTATAATGAATACTTTCCGCCATTAAACAATTTTACGACTGAAATTTTCAAACCGGTTTTGTCTTTTTCTCTATTTTGGATTTCAGTGATGATCGCTTTCTCGTTAGCTACTTTCTCAGCATCATCAGCACCTTTATCTATAGCCTTATGAACTTCATCAGTAACATCTTTGATAAGTACTAACTGATCAACAAACAAACCGGGAACAGGTCTTTCATCTTCAAGTTTTGTTGCAATGAATCCATTGGTATGAAGGTCTTCGCCTTCCTGGTTTACCTGTGTTATACTCTGTCTTCCGCAGTGATGGTTGGTCATTACGAGTCCATCCTCAGAAACAAACGATGCTGAACAATAGGATGCAAAGCGTAATGCTGACATACGGACGTTATCTAACCATTCGTCAGTTGGGCGGAAGCCGTATTCATCTTCAAAGTAGTCAACCGGAGGAAAGTCGAAAGTCCACATTCTTCCTGTGTCGAATTTTCCGGCTTTAACTGTGTCAAGATTTAACCAGCTTTGTTCATCCGATTGAGCAACTGTATTAACAGAGTTTCCCAATACAATCAAACTGGTCAGAAGTACAAATACCACAAACGCAAATTTTGAATTGATTTTTTTCATGGATAGTCCCTTGTGATTTTTAACAACATAAAGTTACTACTATTTGCTGATTTATTAAAGAAATCCGTTATGAGTAAGAATAAAAAAAAAGAGACTGTCAAAAAGCAGCCGTAATATCCGTTTAAGCAATATTATAACTGTTTAAGACAGCCTCTCAGTGAAGAGGTAAGTTTCACTTTAAAATTTTTGAATGTTTTAATTCATCAGCAATTCTTTTTGCTTTATAGATGTCCTGCACAACTTCGAGCATCCCTTGCGAAGCTACTGAGATCATCCTGTTTTCAACTGTATCATAAATAAAGTAACCGGAGTTACTTTCAATGTTACCGTCAAAAGCTAATCCTACGACCTCTTTATTTTTATTGATTACTGCGCTTCCCGAACTTCCGCCGACAATATCATGTGTGCTTATAAAATTATACGGTGTTGATAGATCAAAATCCTCTGACGGATTTTTCCATCTCTCAGGAAGATCCCATGGGAATTTTTTCTTGTGGGAATAATACCTGTCATACAAACCATAGAAAGTAGTAACAACAGGTGCAATCGTTCCATTGTAATCATAAGATTTTAACACACCATCACCTATTCTTAATGAGAATGAACCATCGGGCGGAATAGTTGTTCCGAAAACTTCAAACAATGCCTGACCGAGTTGATTTTCAAATACTGTTTCAGTGGTATTTATTTCCTTAATAATTCCCTGAAGTTGAATAACTCTTTCATTGGTCTTTAAGTTAAAGCTTATGAATGGATCATCAGAACTTAAGATCGCATCCGGGCCTTTGTTTGCAAGGGCTATAACATCACTCTTAGATTTTATTTTTGAATTAGAAAGGATAAATCTTACTGCATCATCACCTTCTTTACCGCCGAATAACTTCTGTACATGTTCATTATCTTTTCCAAGAAGCATCATCATTAAATTTGCCTGCACACGTAATACTTTTCTTTGAAGTGCTTCATCAATGTTTGAAGGGAAGATCTTTTCAATCGTGTTATTTAGACTATCAATTTTGTATCTGTCGGTTCGCTGATCTTCCGGTAGTTTTAATTCATTTGCAAGTTTGATTAGGTCATCTGCAATTTTATAATAAACTGAATACATATTCGGGTTTCTTGAAAGAGCGGCATACTCATTTGCGTACTGGCTAAGCTCCTGCCTGTTCATTGCAAGATTATCCCAAACAGTTGAATATTTTACAGCAAGCTTTGGATCGGACATAACTTTTTCTCTTAGTGTTTTTTCAAAATCCTTTTTCCTGGCCATGTAAATAGGATTTCGTAAACCTCGCAGAACACCTGTAAATCTTTTATTACTGTTGGCAATGTTGTTAAGTGTGCCGATGTATTGTGATCTTTTTTCAGGAAACTCTGCAATCAGTTCTTCATAATTTTTTTGATACTGCTGCATTAGAAAAGCATTCACCCGGTAGGTGTAATCTCTCATATACTCAAGCTGTGCAACTGATTTTAATTTGTTAGTATTGCCGGGATTACCAATCACAAAAATCGGTTCATCCTCCTGTGCGCCTTCTGTACTCCATCTAAAATGATTTTTCACTTTAACAGGTTTTCCATTTTCATCATAAGCACGCCAGAAAGTACAATCAAGACTGTAACGTGGATAAGTATAATTATCAGGATCACCGCCATATAAACCAAGTGCTGATTCAGGAATTAGAACCAACCTAACATCGGAGTATCTTTTATATCCGTATAAAGAATATTTACCACCGTTGTATAGTGTTACTACCTGGTAAACCAATCCGGTGTTTGCAGCATTTCTTTCCTGCAGTTCTTTGATTTTGTCAGATTTATTTTTTGCTTTTTCAGAATCGTCCTTTCCTTTATTGATCGCATCCTGAACTTCCGCAGTTACATCTTCAATTGATACTAACTGATCCACAAAAAGTTTTGGATGTCTTCGTTCGTCATCAAGTGTTTCTGCATAAAATCCTGTTGCTAAAAGATCTTCTCCTTCTTTTTGCAGATCTTTAAGAAGAAAATCTGAACAGTGGTTGTTGGTCATTATCAATCCATCTTCAGAAACAAACGAACCTGAACACCAGCTTCCAAACCTAAGCGCAGACATACGAACATCATCCAGCCAATCCTTAGTTGGACGGAAATTATATGTCTGTTCAAAATAATCTAAAGGAGGAAAATCAAACGTCCACATTTTTCCAGTGTCGAATCTTTGAGCTTTCACTGTATCAAGTAAAACTCCCTGGTAAACATTAGACTGGTTTGTAGTGGTTTGTAAATTTTGAGTTGATCCGCAACCTGCAGAAATGATAAGCAATAAAAATAAACCCGGAATGAAACTGAGTCTGGCAAGTAATTTCATGACGATACCTGATTATTTAAAATATTCGGCAGAAAAATATTTACCTGTGAATGACGGACAAAACAGTTTGTCACACTGATAAACCGTTTGTCATGTTTTTCTTATTTCGATTTTTCTATTGGATAGTAAAGAGAATGTGACGGTTTCTCCACGAATCAGAGAAACCGTCAATCGGAGATATGGGTCTTATTCAAATATTTCATAAAGAGTATTGTTATGATTAAACCTCACATTCTTCCCAAGCGCCAAGAATTGTGCGGTTTCAGGTTCTTTACTTATCAGCTTAAAATATTCTTCAGAGTTGAACTGAATTCTTTTCTTTTGCTGTGGAGTTTTTACCTGCAGATCACTATCAACCCAGTAATTACCTGATTGGTAAACTGCTCTTCCTAAAATATTTCTTACTTGTTGTGATAGATTTTGTACAGAACCATCTGAGTCTTTGTAGTTCAGCCTGTCATTACCCTGCTGTGTTTGTGAGTAGTTTGATGCGCTGTTCAATCCCTGAAATTCTTCACTGACGATTACACTGCTTCGTCCGCTTTTTTCTTTCATACTGAAGTAATTTGATTCCATATCTTTCTTCAGTTCAGGTTTTGGAGGAAGCGTTTGGAGATCTCCGGCAAGTTCATTGCGTCGTATTCTTCTGTCTTCATCTTCAAGAATTAAATAGCTTGTATATGGAGTTATGATCCCAAACTCACGTGCTAGCGAAGTCACTTCATCAACAAGTTCTTTGCTTTCACCATTTAATCTTATAAGATCAAGCAGATATCCAATTCTTCTTGAAGCCCAGATTGGGGCGATAAAATCATATTCGTCATCATCTTCAAAACTAACTTTGGTTTTAAATTCCTTTAACTGACCATTGACATACCCGCTTAAAGTTACGTTGACATTACCTTCGCCTTTATATCTTCCAAATACAATTAAGTTTGAACCTTTAAAAAGGTCAGGAAGATTTTTAGGATATAATTTTGATACCGAAATATTTTTATCGAAAGTAAGTTTTAATTCACTGAGAACAGGCGACTGAATTTTATCATAAAAGTTTGAGACTTTGATTTCGATATCTTCATCTTCACCAATGTAAGTTCTGTACGCTTTTGTTTCTTCAGTTATTCTGTCGAGCAGATGAGTGTTGATTTCATTCCCAATTCCGAATGTAAATATTCTGGTCCGTTCTGAATTTGAGTTTACAATTTTTTTTAACAGTCTTTCATCTTCAGTTTCACCGATTGTAGGTTTGCCGTCAGATAAAAATATTATGAAATGCGGTCTGTTAGAATGTGTTTTCGTTTTTGAAGCAAGTTGAAATGCTTCTTCAATATTAGTCCCGCCAATTGCCTGAAAATCATTAATGAATTCCTTCGCTTCATTCCTGCTATTTTTGTTTGCAGTTTCAAGTTTACTAAAAAGTGAATTAGCTTCTGTTGAAAATTTAATGATCTCAAACCTGTCGCCTTCGTGAAGATTATTAACACAGTACAACAAAGCTTTCTTTGCCTGTTCGAGTTTTTCACCAGCCATACTTCCGGACACATCTACAATAAAAGTTAAATCTTTTTCTTCAATCTGATTTTTATCAACCTCAACAGATGGCGATGCACTTAAAAAGAAATAACCCTCTCCTTTTCCTTTTTTGTAAGTAAGAACAGAAAGTCCGACCTGTGAAGAATTTTTACTAAAGTACAATTTGAAATCAATATCAGGTTTTACATTCTCTTCTTCATAAGTTATGATTGAACGGTAATCGCTACTGCTAACTATATCGACTTCGTGCGTTGGACAGTAAATATTTTTCAGTTTTTCATTTGATTTCAAATTAACCTTTACCGAAACATTTTTCAGAGGCTTGGCAGAAAACTTTTCTGTATTAAGCGGGTAGATGTATTCATACAGGTTATTATCTTGTTCAATTAATTGTGTATAGCTTATCGATATTTTCTTTTCACTGCGTGGCTCTATCGGAAATATTCTCAGCTTAAAAATATTTTGTTCAGAATATTCTAATAATGCCGGGTCGCGCATCTGCCTGACGATGTCTTCATAAATATTTCTTGCTTTGTTCGCATCGAGCAATTCCGCTTTTGACTCTTTGCCATTTATCAGCATAGTAAAATTATTAATTACAGCGCCTTTAGGTACAGGGAAAATATAAAAACCCTCAAGCTGATGATGGCTCGGGTTATAAAATGACTGGTCAATTTTTGTAACAGCAGTCTGTCCGTTTATCTCAACATTAACTTTATGATAAACCACTTCAAGCGGGAAAGGATTTGGAAGCGGATTTGGTCTTGGTATTACAATGAAACCATCAGCAAAAAGATTTTGAAGTGATATAAGTGTGAACAGAATTATAATTTTTGTTTTCATTTTTCCCTACCATAAATTATTCTTTTACTGGTAGGGGCGCATATTTTGCGCCCCCGGGTGCCACAAACCATTTATTTACTAAATGAAAAATTCTTCTGTGTTGCCTGCTCACGGATAGTTTTTATCATCACCGCATCAAGTGTATTATCATTTTTATTCTCGAGCATTTTCTGTGCGACATATTTACTTCGCTCATCATTTAGTTGATTAATTTTGCTTTGAATACGTTCCCGTTCTTTTTCCATTTTATCAATGTATTCTTTGCGTTCCTTTACACTCATCTTTTTCATTTCATCGGGAAGTTCTTCGTCCTTTAACTCTTCAACTTTTAATGTTCCTTCTTTCTTTTTATCAACAAGATCCCACGCTGAATTATTATACTGTACACCTGACTTTGTAACAGAACGATTAACCATAACTTCTGAACTTACTCCCATCGAATTTGCGTCCTGTTCAGCCTGACGTTGTTTGTATTCATCACCTTTATTTCCAAACGCGATATATGTTTTATTCAACTCCTGTCCGAGTTTAATTATTTCATCATCCTGCGGAGCCTGTATATATGCTATCTCAGCGTTGTGATCAATGTTCATATATTTTCCGTCGGTAAGATCAGCTCCATCTTTCCACATTGTTTGAATGCCTTCCTGGTAATTACCGCAGAAAATTGTATTCACGACTATTCCATTCTTGATTGCCTTTTTGCAAGCCTCTTTGTATTCAATACTGCCTTGCGTGAAAGGTTCATTGCCTGCGATAAATATTATTTTAAGATCATCGTTTGACTTATTCCATTGAAGATTATTAACCGCATTCATAATCACTCTTCCGCAGAATTCTTCACCACCGTTTGTCTGCAGCTTAAATAGTTCTTCAGATATTTTGTCAAGATCCCGTGTGAATGGAACAATATTTCTTAAGTGACCTTCATTTGAAGGAATTGCATCTTTACCATATTCATATAGAGCAACGTGTAAATCAGTTGATTGCCCGTTCTTTTTTGATTTGGCAAGCTCATTCACAATTTTCCATAACTGGCTTTTTGCCTGGTCAATGAGTCCATCCATACTATTGCTTGTATCTAAAAGGAGTGCAAGTTGAATTGAGTTTTTCTTTGCTGGTTTTAAATCTGCTTTATGATTTGCAGTTAATTGAAATGCCAAGCAGACAAACAGAACGATCGTTAACGCCGATTTCATATTTCCTCCGGTTAAGTTTTTATCGTTAATAAAATTGAAACTTAAACCTGAGTACCGTTAAGTTTGTTCCAAGGTCATAAATTTTGGGTAAAATTATTTGTGATGAAACTTAAGAAACACGAATTGAATATAATATTTCAATGTTCTTAATACGAAGCGGTTAACTATAACCGCGCATTTAGTTTGAGAATTAATTCATTTAGTTTGAGAATTAATGGCTGTCTGACACTCTGTCACGCTTAACCTTTAAAACAACCATTAAATTCCCTTTAAATACTGATCAAATATAATAAAAAGACCGGCTTTAACCGGTCTTTTTTGTTAGTAGTTTTTAATCAACAGTTCGATTGATTTGGGTCTGTGTTTTATCTTGCTGTTTCTAACCATCCCGCAGCTATGTTTCACTGCTTGCTTTGTGATGATGTTGTATCTCTTATATAGCTTTCTCACCAACTCATGTTCATAGTAACTTAGTACAAACTTTCCTTTGATTGATTTCAAAATTTCTGATAACCGTTCATGATCAGATGCTTTGAAATCAACCCCGTTTGTTTTGTAATAAAATTCTACTCCAACATAAGGTGGATCAAGATAAAAGAGAGTCTGCTTCGTATCATATTTATCAATCAGTTTTTCAAAGTCCATACATTCAATCTGTACCTTCTTTAACCTGGCATTGATGATCGACATCCTTCTTAGAAAAGGCAGCCATCTGCCTGACCAGATTTTTTCCTGTCGCAAGCTGTAACCCCAGCTTACTGATTGACCGGAACTGAACGTTTGAATTTTGTATAGAGCATAGCTGATCGCTTTTTCAACCTCAGTAATGAATGGATCATCTTTCAGTTTTGCCACAGCTTCTTTATACATTTCTCGACTGTGTAATGACCACTCTGCTCTGTGTTCGAACTCAGGATATTTATCCCTTATCACACGAAACAGATTTACCAGGTCTTTATTCAGATCATTGTATGTTTCTTGAAAGCTCTCATCTTTCTTAAACAATACCCATCCACCTCCGCCAAACACTTCACAATAAGAAAGCTTTGTGTAGTCTTCAGGAAAATTGGATATGATCCAGTTTGCTAAATACGACTTGCCGCCAACATAGGGAATCATCTTGTACCTCCAAAAATTAATAATTATAATTACGGAAGTACTTTGTTCTTTATTTTCTGTTAGCAACTCTCACACTGGATTGAATTCAGAGTTATCAAAAATGTCGAAGTGGCTCTCACTGCCATCTCGAGATGACATTCATATCTGAATTTATTTTCCAGATCCCTTTCAGTAATTCAATATTTCAAAGAACACTTTAACCCGATATCGGAATTCCCTCAATCGATGTATAACCATCATAGTAATGTTTAACTAAACGTGTTACGTGATAAACCTTTCCTTTAAATCTTGGATTCTTTGTTATTGAGTGTCGAAGTCCCGGAGTTTCAATTTCATCCGCCATACAGTTTTTCATTTGTCCGCGAATGTTTAACCACATTTGAGCAAGCACAAATCCAAGATATTGATATGTAGAACCAACCTGTAAATCCTTGACGTGAGTCATTGCATAATCCTTCACTCCGTTGTGATGATAAACTAAGTAAGAACCGGGTTCAGGTATAACGCTGCTCATAGCAATCCAGGTTGTACAATTCCTTCGTAAGATTTTATCTTCATTAGCTGTTAAAACACCTGCAGGAAAATCAAACGTTGATGGTGTATAAGGAAATCGTAATGTATAAACTACGTACTCAATTTTATTGAAGATGATCCGCTGTTCATATTTATAATAACTTTCATTATCCAGGTCATACACATCTGATTCTGTATAGCTGAAAATTTTCTTGAAGAATGCTTTATCCTCATGTTCCATCCCGGTATAACATCCGAAATCGGCAGCAAATTTTTTAAGCAGATCTCCTACACTCTGGTATCCATAACTTTCATCAAAGAAGAGTGCTTTTACAGCGTGTCTTACCCCTGTGAATGGAATATCTTCAATAGGAATTATCGGGTCATAATCCGGAGGATCGGATGTAAATCCCTTAAACAACCAATCTTGTGATACGACTAAAGAGCCACCGGAAAAGCTGATCGATGGGTTCACGAGCTGGTAAATATCCTCAAGTATCTGTGTGATGTGAATGATGTCATTTATCCCATATCCAAGTGGATTGTAATGAGTACTGGGATTACCAGGATCGTGAAGCAATGTATTGAAAAGAATATTCGTCTGTGGAGCTGCAGTAAAAGTCAGGTAACTTGTATCTTCATCATATACAACTGTTAGTGGATCAACCTTGCCTCTGAATTCTGTTACCCAGTTAGTTTCACCAAGATATTTAATTTCAAAAAGAACCAATGCATTCTTTTCCGCCGCAAGATGTTCAAAGTTTCTGCCAACAAAATAGTTTGCAAGCACTCCGTTAGCATCTGAAAGTTTTGGTGACCACTCCCCGGGACTCAATAGAAATTCTTCAATATCATGTTCCCATACACCTTCACCGTAATCAGAGATATAGATTTCATTTTCTTCTGCATTAAAAATTATATCAGCACCAAGTATAGATGTGTTAAAGGTGATTGTTAATCTTACTTCATCGCCGGTGCCTAAAGTTTTTTCAGCAAAATTAAAAATGATCTTATTCGCCACGATAACCCCTGTCAAACTGATCCTGCCGCCTCAGTACTAATTTTATATTTCTCCCGGAGGCAATCGTTTCCGCTATATATGGAACCTGTATTATCTGACCACCACCTCCGCCAGCAAAACCTAAATTCCTGTTTGCAAGTTGTGAAGCAAAACCATATCCTCCGTCAACTGGTTTTGTAATTATACCTCCGGAGGGAACTGCTGGTACACCAACTGCCGCGCCTCCACCGCCTCCGCCTAATAAACCTGTAATAAAATTGATCGCAGTTGTGATGGCTTTAAGAGTAAGATATTCCATTATTGCTCTGCCAAGTGCATTGATAAATTGTTCGAGCATCGTCTGGTTTCGTCTGATCAGATTCATTGATGATGTCCATGCAGTTACAGCAGCCTTTGCAGCATCCCCAATAACTTCTCTCATTTCCTGCCATATTGTTTTTTGTTCCTTCAGCAGTTTATTTTTTTCCTGGAGAATTTTCAGTTCTTCTCTTGTCGTACCTGCTAAATCAGAACCGAATGCTTCAGGTGAACGAGTAAATCCTTCACCCTCAAACTTGTATGGCTTTGAATCTCTGCTTTTCCCAACAACGCCATAAAGCTTTTCCTCAATCTCTATTCGTAATTTATCCCACTGATGTGCTTCACGCTTTGAGAGATTTATATCCTTAAGTTTCTTATTAACAAACTCAAGCTGCTTTAATAATTCGGCATCAGTTTCAATATCGAGTAACGGTCTGTTTTTCTTTATTTCCTTTTCGGTCTCGAGTATTTTCTGATCGGCTTTAATCCACTTCTGAAGAGTTGTTTCTGCTTCTTCAAAACTCTTTGCGCCCTCAACTATCAAAGCAAAATTCTTTTCATTAAGTTCTTTTAACTTTCGCTGGTTGGCTTCTAACCTTATATCAGCTTCTTCACGTTTACCTCTGTAAAGCAACTCTCTTTCCAGCAGAGATATTTTTTCCTTAATAATTTTTACTTCTTCATAGTCATCACCAAAACGTTTTTCATCCGAAACATTACTTTGAAATACTGGTGACTGCCCGCCGAATATTCGTGTAAGGCTGAAAGAGGTTTCAGTCCTGGATGGATGCTTTCTTTCAAACTCACTTAATTTGTTATCAAGATCAGTAAGGTAATGACCAATCTGTTTTGCAGAGAGCTTCTCATATTCTTTAGTGAGTTTTTCAATCTCCTCTCTTTGCTCCTTGATTTCTTCTGTACCATCAGCAAATAATCCAGGTAGCAGTTGTAATGCTAACAACAAACCATTAACGGCTAATAAAATTCCTCCCGGTCCCTTTATTGATTGCATTGCAACCTGACCAAGTGTTTTGCCCATTCCGCTTGCTTCATTCTTTGCAGCCATTATTCCCTGAACAACCATTGGAATATTATTAGCCACTCCCATCAATGCCATTCTAAAGTTTACTGCTATCATTGATGCATCATTAAGAATATAACCGCTCTGCATTATAGCCATATTCATATTGGTGCTGCCGGTATTTACCTGCTTAGTTGTAGCTGCTAACTGAGTGTTGGAAATTGAAGTTGCATCATTCGCAAATGCAAGTTTTTGTTTTGCTATTATTAAACCCTGTAAAGAAGTGCTTACTGCTTTATACTCAGCCGTGCCGAGTGTAAGCGTTCTCAACTCATTTTGCATTGACTGTATCAATTGATCAGTCTGATTAATACTAAGCTGTTGACTTTGAATAAAAAGCATAGCCTTTTCAGCTGCTTCTTCTTCGCCTAATGAAAGAAGGTAGTAACCCTCTTTCAGTCTCTGAACTGCGACCTCCGACTCTTTTAATCTCGATTGGTCAACTGTCATTGGGGCTAATTGCTGGTTAACCTTTTTAACTTCATCTACAGCAATTTTTCCGGCTTGCTGCCATGCAGTTATGAAATCCTTTATCGATAATTTTAATCCTAACTGTATGTCATCTGCCATTTTTCTGTTCCAGTTTTTTCATTTCTTTTAAGTGATCTCTGCGGTCAATTTTTTCATTATAACTTTGTACACGTTTTAGGTATAAAAAATCAAAGCACACTTCAATGTCTGTGTGCTCTGCAATTGCAAGATCAGCAAGATTTCCTTCAGTTAATAAATATACCATCGCTGTATTATCATCTGTTTCGGGATTTAAATAATTTTTACTTGGTTCAAGAGATTCAATTTCGGAATCTATTCTTTCTTCGAGTTTAAGAAGCTCTGCGAACCTTGTGTTATTTTTTTTATCAATTCTGTTTTTGATAAAAAAAAAGCCATCAATACCTGCGGAATTATTTCTTCACCATCCTCTTCAAAGTATCCGCGTACTGATGCAGCATCCTGTTCATTCCATTTACTCTCCGCCGGCTTAAGAATAAAACTCAATACCTCAGGCATTACACCTTCTTTAACCAATTCACTGATTAATTGAAATAATAACGAAACTTGTTCATCCTCAGTAATATCCTGGGAAACTAATTTATTGTATTGAGTAAGATCAATGTTTTTTAAGCTTGTCATTATTTGCTGCCACTGCTTTAGTCCGCCGCGTACAACAAATTGTTTTTCATTGATTGTAAAACACTTATTTAACAACTGATTTCCGTCCATTTAATTCCTCTTTTAATTTCTCGTTCTCTTTCCTCAGTTTATTTCTTTCTATCATCAGCACTTCAATCTTCCATAAGAGTTTGGTGCATACTTTTATCATAAGCACCATAAACTCGATTATGTTATTGATCACGGTACAAACTTTATTATCAATGTTGCTTCGTTGGTTCCAGCAGCATTGTAGTCTTCAATGCCTATGTACCATTCTGATGGATCAGTAGTTAAGTCTGATGCGATATAAAATGTTATCCAGGTATTTTGTGCAAGCGTTCCATAGGTATCTACAAGCTCCTGTAGCAAACTTGAGAGATCTGGGGTTTGTATCGTTGATCCTGATGTCCAGGTTAAATTACCGCTTGCCGGCCATCTTACACTTGCAGTGGTTAATACTTTTGCTACTCCGCTCACTCCACTCATCGGAGAATGTGCCTGTATAGTTGGAGCAGTGGAGTTGATAGTATCATTCAACCATAATCTTACAGCATGATCATTGCTGAAAGCAAAGCCGTCATTCTGATAAAATGTGATTTTAGTTGCTGATAGAATTGTACTACCGGAAGGAATATCAACCGGCAATTGAAATCTAAACCATCCGTATGATCTGGTATTTCCACCTTCCCACCAACCAGAATAAATAACATCACTTTCACCGCTTGGAAATATTCCATATCCAAAATTCAATTCACCGTCATCACCATTTGCAACAATATGAATCGGTGATGTAGTAACCGTATCACCACTACCTGTAAGATTTATTCTTGCGGTGTCAGTCGCAGTACTCCACCATACCCAAGTACCACTACTATCAGCACCAGTCCATAACTTAAAATTATAGTTAGTATTATAACTAAAAGTTTTTGATGTGATTATTGTATCAAGATTCCCTGATGAAGCTCTGACTAAGATTGTACTGTCAGCATATCGATTGGCGGGAATTGAAGTTCCGAAATTTATTCTCATTGTGTCTGTATCAGCATCAACCTGCGACTGAATTCTAACAGAATCATCACCAAGCAAGGTGACAATGAATTGAGATGGAGGACTCATCAGCGGAGATCCACCATAATTATTCACTGAAAGGCTATCAAATAAAATTGCGCTTACTCTGTTTGCATTCCGGATAAAAGGATAACGATAATATCCGCCTGTGTGATACTGGTAGTTCCTTAAATAACCAACCATTGAGACTGATGGTAAGTTATCCTTCAGAACTAATTTTATTGAATTTCCTCCGCTTACATAACCTGTGTCAACCATCAATGAATCATCATTGATGTACCAGTAATCATCATGATCAACAGCTAATGTATCTGAATAAAAAACATTCTGATCGAAGTACACAGTAACAGTTGAGTCATTTGCTGTATATGCAATTGAATCAACAACGGGATTTGTGTAACCTGAATAATAATGCTGCCTGTACAACCAGGTCCCAATATTTTTATACTCAGAAAATTGCAGATGACATTGATCTACGTTAAAGCCGGTGAAACCTGCAATTCCTATTATATCAACATTAGGTTTTAACGACAGCTTTCTTTGCAGTTCAAAAGTCCTGCCTTCAAAATTCAAACAAGAGTGCATACCGGCTTGAACAACCGTGAATTGATTACCATTGATTCTTGCACCTAAATTAACATCCCATAAACCAGCAAGAGAATCAAAGTATTCTGAATACTCTTCAAAGTTTCCTACAGTTTCAGACTCGATCTGCCACCAATAAACCCTTGTCCAGCCGTTGATGTGCTGCCTTCTGCTTTGAACAGCATCTCTCAATTGAGTGTAATAAGTATCTCCACCCAAGTGTTGAGTGATTGAACTTCCACCGACAGCGCCATTTTGAATATAAACTGGAATACCTCTTTTATTAACTAAAGAGTCTGCTAAGATTGCTGCTGAAGTTCCAATAAAGCCCCAATTCCAATTTACATCATTGGCTTTAGTAATACCGTTCCAGCCAATATATGTTTGAATCCATTGGCTTTCTACTAATTGATTTGCAAGAGAATCTGAATAACCGGTTACATCTTGAATTGCATTACTCTGACCACTAATCAAATAAGCGTTTCCAACAAGAAGTCCTGAAGCCGTATCAATTACGGAAGCATCTTTGAACAATCGAAGTGTGTAATAAGTTGTATCTGCAGGAATATTAATTGAAACTGAAAAGTTAGATGAATCACATCCATCATAACTTAACATTTCCGTATCTGATAAAAATAAAACTCCGTTCTTGTAAAGTGCTAATCTTACTGAATCAACTCCCTGAAGTGCCGTGTGACCTGTAACAGTTATATTCTTGTAACCATTTTGTTGGACAAGAAAATCATTATTTGCAAATGGAATTCCTGCGGTTGTGAAATGGTTTGTTGCACTGCAAGGAACATAGGGATTCTGATAAGCTCCGATAGAAACAAGCGTGTCCGGGACTTCCTGCCAATTCAGATCAACAGCCATTCCGTTAAATGTTCCTGCATAAAGAGCCGGTGAACCTGCAACAGGCTGCAGCGATCCTCTGTCACTATCGTTGTTGTATGATGAATCAACAACCTGGGCAGGAAGAAAAATATTTGAAAAGAATTTATCTGTATAACCTGTTCCGAATTCCTCCATATCACGTTCGTTCCAGGAGTGACTTCCAATAGAAAGATCATAAGAAGATCCATTCCAGGTAATACTTCCATTTCCTGAAGCGGGCCAGTAACGTGCAACGTATCGAGCTTTGTCTCCGCCTTGAGGATTGTTATAAAGATTATGATGCCAGCTCGAATAATTCAAATACCATCTTCCCCAGTCATCGCGTCCGGGTCCCCAGGTTGCTCTTGTTGTATCTCCACCAGGATAGGTGAACATAATATTTTTTCCACCGGCAATCATCCATCCTGAATATCCGTTACCACTTCCGCCTACATAAAGATTGTTAAAAATGTTTGCGCCGATTCCCTGGAATGCGATCACAGGATAAGTTGAATTGTCATTCAGATCTCCGTTGTGTGTATTATCCGGCCAGCTTGTTTCTGCAGGAAGTCCATATCCGAAACCTGTTCCGGAGTTATTCATAAATCGTATATCAACGCACGTTCGAATATCAAAAGCAAAGTTGCCGTCACCACTCATATTGTTTCCGATCACCTGGTTATAGCAGACCAGAGCATTGTGATTCGGTCCGCGCTGTGCCATTATCTTAATACCATTGTTCCAGGTATTAAAAACTTTGTTGTAGGCAATTACAACCCGTAAACCATAACCGACATCAATTCCATCCTGTCCTTGCGCGCTGCCTGTGTTCGCAACTACATTTCGATAGATTACCCAGTCAATTCCTCCTGATGAAGAACCGATTGCGTCATCACTTGAATAAATATTCTGAAACAGACAATTGTAAATGTAAAGTGAATCAGCAAAACCTCTGTTAACAGAATCATAAGCAACTACATTTGTTTCCTGCAGATACATCCCGATCATTCCGCTTGCACCAGAGCCAGTTCCTATATGTTGACAATCAATCCATCTGAAATTATCGGCACGTTGACCTGAAGGAACATTAAATCCGATCGTGCCGGCAAAATGAATTCTCCGGAAAGTAATGTGATTACCGCGTTCAATGTAAATTATCTCTCCGGATGTTGTTCTATCCACTACGGGTAAAGGACCGGTATCATTCCAGGGTTCAATCACTATCGGTGCATTAAAACGACCACTCCACGCTTGAGTAAACGGCAAAAGTATTCTTGAAGATGAAGCAAATGTGTCTGTGTTCTTTAGTTTGATATGTCGTCCGGGAACATTTGCATAAATATCATTCTGAATATTTGTAACTGAATAAACTTTAGCATTTAATGAATCACTACCAAAGCCGTTTCCTGTTGCAGATGCAGCATACCATATAGTATCTCCGACAGTATTCACTGCCCAGCTTGAATCAACAGCAGTAAAATCAGAAGTGTCTGTGCTATTAACCGCAGCTATTTTGAAATGCCAGACTTCATCATAATATCTTCCGGTAAAAGTTAAGGGAAGATTACCAACAGCCACTAATGAATCTTTGAAGCGTGAACCATCTCTCCATATCGATGTATGATTCTGAAAACTTCTCTGTTGAATCAGAACGTGAGTTGCATTCGGATCAAGATCATCAGCATCGACTGTGATTGATCCAGAGCCAGATGAAAGTAAAAGAGTTGGCATTGCCAGCTGATCTGGAATTCCTATGTAAGCAGTATCCGTTATCGCACCAGACCATTTGCCGGTTTCGGAACTTCTCAGATATAATAATGCGTAAAAGGTTTGTCCGTCAACAGCGCTTACATCAACATTGTCGCTAATGTCTGTTGGCGCATTGTGATAATATGAGAAAGCAGTACCATCATACCGGCTTGCTGGATAAGAACCCTCTTTGATCAGAACCAGACAACTATCATAAGCAACTGGTGTATTACTGAAACCATCAGCAAAAACATCTAATGTTCCATCTCCAACATCAGTGATCGTGAATGTTTCCGGAAGTTGAGGAACACCGCTCCATGCACTATGATAGAACGCAAATGGTTTCTGCTGAGGGAATAGATTTAAAGAAAAAACTAAGATGAGAAAAAAAAATATTTTCATATCACTCCTGAGGCAGGTAGTAAACGTAAGCTGCTTTTATTTTGTTATTCATTCGATAAAAAGTAAATGAAACACTTTCAACACCATCCGGGGCAGTTGGCGGCGCACCCTCTGGCCAGTACACTGTTGTATCTGTAAATGTGATAGTCCAAGATGTTGAAGTAAGAGAAAGATCAAGTGTTATAACCTGCCCTTCCTGAGTATTCAGAAAATTAAACTCCCTGTTATCATTTACAGTTGCATAAAACATATTGCTTGTTTTCCAATCAACGTTGGCGATCAGTGTTCCCAGGTTAACAGGAGTTGAATACAAGGCTTCAGTTCCCATTGGTCCGTCAATTACCGGTTCTTTCAAAACCGAATCTTTTAATACCTGTAAACTATAATTAGGAACATTATTCAAACTCAGACTTGTTTTGAATGCAATGTAATCAGCAGAGCCAAGCAATGTTTGAACGTTTGTACTGGGTGTAATTCCCGCCCAGGTTGTTAAATCAGCATCATAAGCCTGTACGTTTGTTCCTATCACTAACCCAAGCAATGTTCGCATTGAGGAATAATTAGCTGCGCCCAGTAAAGACAAAGTATTTGCTGAAGGAGTTACACCAGCATACGAAGTAAGATCGGCATCATAAGCCTGTACGTTGGTTCCAATTACTAAACCCAGATTAGTTCTCATTGCAGAAAAATCCGCAGAGCCAAGAAACGTTTGGATGTTAGCACTCGGAGTTATTCCTGAATAAGTTGTAAGATCAGGATCGTATGCTTGTACATTAGTTCCTATGGTTAAAGCTAACTGAGTCCGGATTGCCGAATAATCTGCAGCTCCCAGGAGTGACTGAATATTTGCGCTTGGGGTTATACCTGCATAAGTAGTTAAATCAGCATCAGCATTTTGTTTGCCTGTTAACAGTGCATCGCTCATTGCCTTGCTGTACGATCGGGTTGAATCAGCTTTAAGATTTAATGCATTCTGCAGATCAGTTTGTGATGAAAGAGTCCCTGTTATACTTCCCCAGGAAGTTGAACCGGCTTCAATTGCAGATATTAAAGCATCTACCATTGGCTTATCGTAGTAATCAGCTGTATCTGATGCATTCAGTTTTGTATTGAGTGCAGCATTAAGATCTGATTGATCACCAAGTGTTCCTGAGATACTTCCCCAGCTTGGTGTACCGGTAGAGCCGGCAAGATAACTCACTGATGAAAGACCGTTTAGCAGTACAAGTTTTTTTGATGTGTCTGAAGAATTTATCATCTCCGGATTACCGTTCCAGATACTTCTTACTCTAATAGAATCATCTGAAAAAATTCCTTTGATGTGTTTTCCCTTGATGATAACCTTACCCAGGAAGCTCACATTCACTGAGTCACGCAGTTTTATAAATGTGCTGTCAAGCTGATACACACCAGGTGCAAATTCAACTGTGGGAATGTTTGTTGGTCCCTTAAGTTTAAATGCAGCATCAAAAGCTTTTCTTATTCCTGCAGTGTCGGGTGCAAATTTCCCGGCAGCCCATCCAACCTGGATAAGATTTTTCTCTGCTGCATACTGCTGTGCGCCTGCAGATGTAAACAATAACAATGTCATCACTGCAAGTAAAATCAAATACAAAAAATTCTGTCGGAGTTTCATAGTATTCCTTCGTTAAAAAATTTCAAACTAATTGAAGAAGATCTTCCACGCTGTTCCGTTTGACTCAACCCATACATTATCACCTTCATTCTGGAGAATGATAAGATCAGTCGTATCATGCTTCTTAATCGTAAATGGATTTTCTCCATCATTATAAAAGCGATATCGCTTTGTGGGCATTGTTGCAGGGTTGGGCAGGGTAACGTTTAATGCTGCGGTATCTGTGTCTGCGTAAATAGTATCATCATAACCATCAAGTGTTTTGTTTGCACTTATGGTTTCACTTGCAGAGCCGTTCTGAAATGGAATCTGCGCAACATCTTCTTCACTTGCAGGTGGTTCACCGCTTGCAGTTATGTCACCATAGTAATAAGTTGTTGAGCCATCCGTTGCGTTGAAAATCAATTTGTACTGATACCCTGAATCTGGTATCAGATAATTTTTTTCATACTCGGTCAGATGTGCAGAAACAGTTCCATCAACTAAATTAAATGAAATCTCTTCATCGCTTCCGCCGTCTTTGATTGACTTCTTCAGAATATGTGTAAGAACTTTTTGTTCAACTCTGAAGTGAATAAGTTCATTGCCGGTTAACGGTATCAGCCCGAGTATTTCGGAAAAATCAAATTCCTGGCTGAAACCTCCGGCACCTCTTTCTATTGCTATGTTTAATACTGGCATAATAAAATTTCCTTATCCGATTGTTAATGTGCTAAGGTCATCCGATACAACCACTCTGCGTATTGATACCTGACCCTTTTGCATAAATGGCAGTGACCTTTTTGTTTTACTGTTCTTTAAGTCAGCAATGTTGCTGATCGTATTTGCCTTAACAACAATCATTCTCTGGCTTCCGTCTGGCATTTCATAAGTATATTTCATAGCTGCAAACAACTTGTCAGCCCACAACTCATTTAATCGCTGTACGGATGCATTGGTGCCTATGGTTGAAATGTCAAGCTCCATATAACCAGGATTGTTTCTCTTGGTTTTACCTTTTTGATTTGTTACAGTCTTTAACGAAAAAGTATGTGAGTCAATTTCTTCTTCAGTAAATACCTCTACATAACTGCCGCTACGCAGTATCTCAATCTTTACTAAATCAGGTACAACCTGGTTATCGCTGTTCCATCCGGGCAGCGGGATGGATTGACGGATAATATTATTGGATGCAGCAGAATTAATATTTATCGAAGTATTTTTTTTAAATGCAGCTTCAAGTGTATAAAGAATTTTTGCCTGTGTATCTTCAAGCCTGAATTCAAAGTCTAAACCAAGGTGAGTTTTGTTTGCGAAAGAGAAAAAATAAATTCCGTTATCCCAGTTCCTTCTCCACCATATACCACCGCCTGTTGTTGGTACTCCGGATGCATTGCCTTCGTAATCATAAAAACCTTCACTCACTGCAATTACATCAACACCGCCTGTGCGTGCCCATAATAACAGCCAGGCTAATCTTGCAAAGCCATTTGTCTCAAAACTTTCCCAGCTAAACTTTATAGCTTTTTTTCCGTTCAAAGAATTACCGAACGAATCAACAGGAACCTGGTAACCCTCTGTATCCATTGGTCGGTCACCCCCGGTTATTCCGATCGAAAATCCTGTTTCACCTGAAGGTAAAGCAATACCTGCCGCATACGAAGGTAGATAACCTTTGCTTATTAAATGCAAATCTACAATTCCTGCTACACTATCCATTGTTTCCTCTTTCTAATTAATCTGTTGAAATTCTGTTGGCACTATAAACAGAATTGAGTGCTCGTAAAATTGTTTACTTTCATCAGCTTCAGGTGTTAAGTATTCATCATTCGATGCATACACTCTGTCAACCTTACTGATTGCTTTTATTTTTATTCCGGATACGGAATCAATCGCTGCATCGATCATATCATCTCTGAAACCAATTCCTTTTTCAATTCTTATTTGAAGCAGACCCGCAATTCTCATATCCCTGTTTTGATGAACAATATTTCTTCCTGCAGGATCAGATAACTTGCTTCCATCATAATGAAGTACTAAAGCACCGTTTTGATGATTGGTTTTATAATCCTCAATACGACCTTTCTCCAGCATATCAACGTGAATCTGATCACCCAGATCAGTTTTTAGTTTATCGAACAGCAGCTGCTTTGCTTCTTTTATTTTTATTACCAGTGGATCAGCCATTAGTTTAAAGGGATATTAAATTCAATTTTACTCATTGGTTGAAAGCCATTAAAAGACTCTTCCAACCGGTTATAAAATCCTGCTGAAGCTCTCACATTAAAAAACCAGACCTTGTGCTGGTAAGAAAGCTCAGCGTATTTGTAAACTTCAATTTCATTTTTCCATAACTGAAAACTTCCAACGTGCACAGCCCATTCATTTTCTTTTTCAGTTGTAATAAAAATACTGTCGGTGATTGTCGTCTCAGTTGTTTTGTAAACAGTATCAACTCTTACAATTGTAGTTTGCTTTATATCAGCTTTTACTTTTATATCAGCGCTATCAACACCCGGGTAAGTTGTAACATTTACTTTTACAGTACCCGATTTAAGATTAAATGTCTTATTAAGCGTTGATGAATCTTGCCGATTGCCTACTGCCAACTGCCTACTGCCTACTGAAGACTCTCTCCACAAATCCGGGTAAACCACATCGCTATCTTCAAACGATTCATACTTAAACGACGTATCGGGTAAACCAATCTTTGTTTCAATCGAAGTTGTTGTGGTGGTGGTCCGCGAAGATGTCACCTCAGGCAAATCAGGATAAATAAATTTTCCAATCAGAAATCCGATCAGTAAACAGACTATTGAAAACAATGTGAATTTTGTTTTGCTCATTGTTGATCAGTCGCTTCTTCTTTTTTAGAAATTAAATCCTTGAACTTTTCGCCAATACTTTTACGCTGAACATTCGGGTCTTTTTTGTCAAAGTAATTTGCGACAATTCCTAAACCGATCGTTCCCATTAAAAGTATCATCCAGTTTTCAGGTATATCATTGATCACACCATTCAACTCTGCATCCTTAAAAAATGCTCTAAGAAAAGTTGCTGCAATCAGAAGCTGGATTAATCTTTTCATCGAAGCTTTACCATTGTTCTCCTGAAGAAAAGATTTTAACCATTCAATCTGTGCAGCTATCCATTTCAAAATTTTAAGTGTCATACATTCACCTCAGGTTTAGCAACTTTTTTAAGATCATTAATAAATCTGTCTTTAATCATCTGCTGGATAAGGGTATCAATCTGATCTTGCGGTAGAGTGGTGCAGGGACGTGGGTTAATCTTCTCATCAACTATAATTACAAAGTCTTGTTTGAATTCAAGTGCTGCGAGAATGAGATTCCCTTCACGCTCTCTTCTTTCATTCAGCGATTCTGTTCGGTGTTTTATTGAGTGAATCTTTTTTGCCAAACCATCCCAGTTATTCACTTCAACAAATTCTTTGGCAAGCTTTGCTGTTTTCTGCCATCCTCTGTTGTATGCCATAGAAAGTAATGCTGTATGCACTGCTGATTTGATATATTCACTCCGGATTTTTAATAATCCAGGAACGTATTCACTTAGCGGTTTCCAGTAGTGGGGTGCTGTGTACTTATCCAGAATATCAAGTGCGGTTTTATCAGGAACCAAAAATTTATTTTTGAAAGCACTCTTGTAATTCTTCAGCCAGTTTATAGCAGAAAGTTTTTTTAACCCGATAGCTTCGTTAAGATAACTTACCTGGATATTTGTAAGAAGATCTTGTGAACGGTAAAAGTTTATTACTTCGTTTGCAATTTTTCTGCTTCCGTTTCCTAAATCAAACCCGGGATCAATTGTAATTCCGCTTTCGGTCTGCGGAAAAACAATACTGTCAGGATAGTAAACTGAACGACCGTAAAACTTAGCACCTGATCCTTCTTCATTATGCACCCAGCGAAGATCACCTTTAAATCCAAGCTTTAATAATTTATCCATCACTCATTCCTTGCAATAGATGCATTTGCCCAGAACAATGCTTCTTCAAGTTTTGTAATTGCAAGTGCACGTTCTCTTGATTCCGGGCAAGCAGAATAAATTATTTCAGCAGTTTCTTTTAACTGGCTTCTTAAAGCGGTGTATCTTTCAGGCTGCCCTGGTTGGGGCTGATGGTAGTCGAATTTTTTATCAAGCTCTTTTTGTATTGCGCCGGTCATTAAAAGTCTTTCAGTTTTTCATCAGTAAATATTTTTGTGTTGCCTGCAGGTTTTGTTTTAATAATTACATCTGCTTGAGATACCGCTTCTTCAATACCAGGATTGTAATCACCGCTCTGTACTGACTGCAGCAGTTTTGTAATTTCCTTGAACTTTATGATCAATGACTCAGGCATATCTTTACGGTGCCTGTGTTCATGCATTTTGTGAATGGATATATCGTTAGCCCAGTCTTTTATTATTCCTGGGACAGTTGTTAAAGGAAGTGTAAACCTGCCTCGTAAAAATCCATCGATGTAATCCTCTGCAGATTTGATTTTGCCTGCAGCTCTCTTAACAAGAACATCATCAGGATCATCAAGATCGATATCGGCTGTGTCCCTGCTCTCATCATTTAACAAATGAATCAATTCAGTTTCACTTAATCCGTATTCAAGTATTTCAGCAATTGTTGTGTACATAGTTTTTATATAATGGGGTGCATACCGTGTGTATCTTAAAACCCGTCCTTCCTGTAGTATCTCTATTCTTTCCAGGATGTCATCAATTTTTTTTAACCAGTTTGATCTGGCGATACTGGCTGCACCCCGCGAACCATCTGTATTTGTTTTAGGGGTTTGTAGCGGCGGCAGGACTCGAACCTGCAACCTCCGGGTTATGAGCCCAGCGAGCTGCCATTGCTCTACACCGCGATTTATTTTCATTACACAAAGAACAAAAGTGTGGATGCTTAGGGAGTCGTTATTTCTAACAACCACATCCACACGCGGGGATGCTATGCAGCTAACACCTTAACGGGTACCGCTTTTGAAGCTTGTACAATTCCGGTTTGTATGCCTGCTTATAATGTGATTGAGTTTTGTAATAGTTTTCAAGTTCAATTACTTTCTGCGTTGTTACATTGCAGTACAATGATTCCTTGTACCAGGGAATGCTTGTTTGCAGAAAATCTTTTTTGATGAATTCACAGGTCACCATATCCTGCAATTTTGATTGCTGTATGGCGGGTGCCACACATACTATTGCGTAACCAGGAGATTCATCATTGATTGATTGAACTGAAACGATCTCATCAGGTGCAGATTGTATTAAGTAATCCGCAGAGTAGAAGGATACCAGGAAAACAAAAAGAGCGATAAACACTCCTTGTAATCTTGACAGCTTCATTTCACCCTCACTTTCTAAATTGATTTAATGGGTTATTAAAAAGTCGCAGCAGCTTTTCCTCCTCTTCACCCGTCCGGAGATTAGAAACGGGTACTGTGCTGGAAGTTGTGTTCAAGTTTATTCCTTACGCGCACGATATTGAAGTTTCCAGGCAGTTGAATAACCATTGCCTGTAACTCCTTCAAGCCTGTACCTTAATTCAACTGCTGTTCTTACAGCAAGTGTATCTGTTTCAACAAAATATCCTGAAGTATCTTTTGCCGAATAAATTGTTGCAAGTGTAACCCAGCTTGTATCAGTAAGTGATCTGCCTTGAAGTTTTACAGTAAGCTTGGCGCTGTCTGCAGCAGAATAAACATCAAACCAGGTATCATATATTTTTCCGAATCCGAAAGTGAGTGGATCGAATGCGGTACAATTCATTGTTCCGGTTCCTGCAAGTTTACCAGACATTGTTACCTGGTAAACTCCAGGATCATCATTATTAACTGTTCCCTGGTTAGTAAAACCCGTCTGTGCGTTAACGTTTGTAACAGCAACCAATGTCACCATCACTACAAGCACCATTAAAATTTTTTGTAACATTTTTCTTCCTTCAGATATGTTTGATAAAAGTTCGATTTATTTTTTCAGTTGGGAGTCTTCTACTAATTTTAACAACTCGTCCTTTTTAGCATCAGCAGGGAACTGAATATTTTTATGTTTCAAATAGGTTTGAATGTATTCAACCTTGCTCTGTTTGGTTGGAATTATAAAATTATCTTTAGCATTTTCTTCCGCTCTCAATAGGACTTCCATATTTTCAACAGTCAACTCTTCAGGAAGAGGAATATTTTTTTCCTGAAGCTGCTCTTTCAAACTTTCAAAGTATTTATCAGCTTTTTTCTTTTCCTCTGCCTTAGCCTTATCCTCACCGTCAAGATGAACCACTTCTCCCATATTATTATCAAGCAGATAATCAGCATCAGATTCAGAAAACTCATTAACTCCAGTTAAACGCCTGTTGCCTTCACCATATACAAACTGATCATCAAATATTTTTATAAGCACCATTGAAAAATTCCTTCTGTTTATTTTCTCACAATCGCGTTGTCACACTGAGCCTGTCGAAGTGTGACCCTCATCCTTAACCTTATTAAAAAAAAGAGCGGGCCGGGCATCAACCCGCTCTGTGATCTGCTCAGTTCTTATTATAGAACTTTTGCGTAAACGTTTGTTTCCGGATAATGATCAACCGGCAATGGATGTGTTTCAACCAGCAGCCAGTAGAGTGATGGATCTTTTTCAATCCAGTCTTTACTGAACCACTGACCGATAACTGATCCGGCCTCAAGATCTTCAATAGCTCCAAAGTGAAGTTTCTTTTCAGTAGTCGGAGTAGTTAAAACAAATCTGTCTTCAGCTATCATTGAAGTTGCAACACCTGATGCATTAGTATAAAATTCATCATAAACATAGAAGTCCACGTTTTCAATATGAGCAACTTTCTCGGCCCCCATTTCCAGTTCATTCTGATCAGTTTTTATTTCACCAACTTTCATGTTACGCAAATCCATATAAGCCTTAACTTCAGCCGTTGCAGCAAATGCGTTCCATACAGCGGTTGTCATTATTGCAACAGTTGGAACTTTGCCTGTCGCTTTTTTTACAAGCAGCTTCCATGCTCTCAGGTTAACCAGTGGAGTTGCTGTGGATGCTGCGCTCCACAATGCGCCTGCTGTTAGTGTTGGTTTGTTTCCAGAAGGCATCTGGTAGTCAACCTGGAACTCAACATTATCACCTGTGTAAGAAAGAACGCCGCTTAATACCTGGCTGCACATCCATTCTATTGCACGTGAAGATTTATCTTTCAAATCAAATTGCTCCATACCAATTTTCTTCAAACGATAATCCGCCATCGGATTTGTTGATCCGCCAACAACGAGAATAGGTGAACCCTCTGCCCTGGTAAACAACAGATCTTCAGGACCAAGACCTTTTTTCATTCTTATGTTGGGTGGTTCAATCAATGAAGTTTTTTTACCAAGATTACCAACAACGGTAGCCGGCGCACCTCTTCGAACGAACGGTGCAAGTTTCGCATTACCGACTATAATATCTGCCTGCACATATTTAGTAGGATGCTCTTCAACTCTTCCGAACAATTTCTTTTGAAGAAAAGTATTCGGTGTAATTATTTTGCTTACGCTTTCAGTAAGCGATACATAACCAAAGGTTGGAATGGTAAGTCCCATTTTAGATACTCCAAATTATTTTTAATAAATATTCAAACACAATTTCAAAACTCTTTAAGCACATGTAGTTACTGTGGCAATGCCACAGTAACTACACTCACAACTAACTCAGCTTGCCGATAAATATCGGTGTTCCTGCAAAGTCAACCCTTGCTGCGTCATCCAGCAATGTCAACGCAGCTTCATTAAAATGTCCGCTAAAGTAAGCTGTAGTATTTACGTCTTCGCTGGTTGCATCAATATCATCCGCCAGAATACAAACAGCTTTTTCACTTCCGTCATTACCATCAGTATCATACTCACCATAATTACCTGCGGTTAATTTGCCGAGCAATGTTCCTGCAGCAAGTACACCCGAACCAGCAACAACCACAACCGGTAATTCAACTCTTGGAAAGTCGCCTGCAAATAACTGAGTTACCGCACCATCGATTATTGTAACGCCTTTATCCTTACTCATTTTTAGAATCCTTTAAATAATTGTTTTAAAAAATTTCTTGGTCTTACTCTTAATCTTTTTCTTACTCTTAAAACCTTATTTCTTGTTAACTTTTTCCGCTATTGATTCGCCAACCTTAACAGCATCCGATCTGTTATCTATTGTAACACCATCGCTCTTGAATGATTCACCAAGTTCAACAACATCAGGAAGTCTTTTAAGCAGTGACTGAACAAATTCAACTGGTGTTACTTTTTTCTTTTCGTTACCTTCCGAAAATTCAATTGCCTGGGTTTCATCCAATGCAAGCAGTACTTCAACAACCGTCTGTTTTTCTTCAGGTTTGATTTTCAGTTTTACATCATCACCTTCACAAAAGGTTAAAAAGTCTTTTCGCTTCTGACCGAGTAACAAAGTTTTCTTTTCATTCTCTGCAGCGGTTAATTTGTTTTGTAATTCTTTTTTCTCGTTTTCGAGTTGCTGAACTTTTTCCATTTCATCCTCTGATAAATTTATTGTTGTTGAATTGTCGTTTTCATTGAATGGTCTTGATTGAACAGTCTCAAATATTCTTGGCGGGTTTCCTATTTCTTCCAGGTCGTATACGGTGATAAATTTATCTGCCGCTTCAGTTCCTTTTTCTTCAATCATTTTATTTTTGATTGAGCGGAATACTCTTGGAACTGTTCTGAACCACCACTTGCTTAATTCATATTCAGCAAACTCAATTGTGGTTCCTTCTTCAGTTGCAAATGCAACTGCCGGCAGTCCTGTAACAGCCGGTGCTTTAGCTCCCAGGAATCCAATGTGTGCAATTGAAAAATCCGGACGGAGTTTTACGCTTACGTTCTTAAATAATTTTTTCTTGAACCACTCTTTGAATTCGGGTACCATCTTTTCATTGTCAGCTAGCGCAACAAGAACATCACCATCTTTACTCAATGAATTTTTATTTACCCAGCCCCATGCAGGATCATCAGTTTTAGGATGTCCGATTACTAATGGAAAATCATTGTCCTGGTAATTGTGATCTTTGGTGGCAAGAATTATTTTATCCAGGTCTTCTGCTTTGATGGTAACTTTCTTACCGTTCATATCTGTGTAAGTGCCTGGCTTAAGGAATGGAATTTTCATGTTGCTGTTAAAATTTTGATTCTTAAAAAATCTTTATTACGTTTGCTGCCCAAACTTGCTTATCGAATCTTACTTACTCCACTGATGCGCTTCACTGATTTCCTTCAATCGAATCTGCACAACACATAGTATAAGTTGCCTTGCAAAATATTTTCTCAAACTATTCAGGCAGAGTTATGTTTATTCTAAATATTGTTTTTATCGCATCGATCTTTCCCCTTGTTGCCCAGGAACTTCCATTCACTTCTTACTTGCAATACGGAATAGCCGGTATAATGGCAGTGTTGCTTTATTTTGTATTCAAACACATTGTGGCCGCTTCAGATAAAAGAAATGCTGATCGTGAGGAAAGAATTCTTGCACACAATAAGCAGAGAGAAGAATCATATACATCATTGGTTAAGTCGGTCAAAGATCTAATTGGAGATCTCGATAAGAACTGGAAGAGTACTGCAGACAGGATGGATCGCAACTACCAGGATTCAATCGATAAGTTTATTAAAGTCATTGATAAAGTGATGGATCAGAACAGTTACACAACACAGATTCTCGTTGAGTTAAAAGACAAGATCGAACACTTTACAAAGAAGAATGATGTCGATGAAATGAAAAAAGAAATTCTTGCTGCGCTGAATAAAATTGTTCTTGAATATAATCTCACACCTAAAAACAGGAGCCAGCAATGAGCGAACTAACAAACCAGGTATATGCACTGCAGGGAAAAATTCAATCATTAAAACGTGAGATTAAAACTCTTGATCTTCGTGGTAAAAATTCCATAGGGACAATAAGATCAAGTCTTGACCTGCTTAACCTGAATGATGATGAATATATTTCTGATTTGAACATTGAAGCAGCTGCAGTTGAGTTTAAAGAAATCCTTGAGACGCAGCGTCTGCAAAAAGAAAAAATTGAAAAACTTTCTTCACTCGAAAAAGAACTGAATAAAATCAAATTTTCTTTGGGAGAGTAATTATGCCAAAGAATAAACAGCTTGAATTTCTTGATGAAGCGGAACGTCTCTTTGTTGTTGATGGCATCGAAACAAAAGCTATCTCTGCAATATTCAAAAATCAGATCAGCCGTCGTCAGCTTGATGAATGGAAAAAATTATATAACTGGGAAAAGAAGAGAGAGAACTATCGTTCAAAAAGAAATAATCTCCAGGATATAATTCTTGAATCAGTCAATGCAGCCGCAAACACTTTTTTACTGGACCCGTCAGCAAAAAATAATAAAGAACTTCGAGAGTGTATTAAAACCGCAAAGATGATGGGTATCGATCTTGGCATCAAAGTAAAAGGTGAAGAAGTTAAAAAAGCAGCTCCTGCAGACATCGCAGCTAAAATTAAAAAGATTCTTAAAGTTAAATGACAACCGAAATTGTAAACGAACTAACACCTGAAGAAGAACTTGATTATTTTCTTCCGTACCAGCTTGCGTGGATTAAAGACCCTTCACAGATAAGCATTCGTAATAAATCAAGAAGAACCGGCGGAACTGAAACAGTAGCATTTGAGTCAATACTGTGGGGCTTCGAAACACAAATGCCTTCAAAGGATATTTGGTTTACTTCAGCTGATAAGAAAGCTGCTGAAGAATTTATTGTTGCTGCAACCAGGTGGGCAAAAATATTTAATCTTGCTGCAGAACTTGTCGGCAAAGAATTAATCAATGAAGATGATGAAGATAAATTTTTTCTCAAGTTTGAATTAAGAATCCCGCTTGGCGATAGTGGTGATATTCTGCGTGTTCATGCAATGTCATCAAGCACAAATTCATTTCACGGTAAACAGGGATTTATGATCGTTGACGAAATGGCTCGTCATAAAGATCAAGTTGGTTTGTGGGAGGGTGCATTCCCTGCAACTTTGTGGGGTTACCCGTTAAGAATTATTTCTACACAAAACGGTAAAGGATTTTTTTACAGGCTGTGTCAGGAATGTAAAGAAGGTAAACATGATAACTGGGGTTATCACGAAATTACAATTCACACAGCAGTTGATCAGGGACTCTATGATAAAATTGCAATCGGAATGGGAATCATTCAACCTGGTGAAACCACTACTCAGGAACAAAGAGAAAAGTGGAAAGCTGAAATCCGGAAGAACTGTTTGACTGAGTCTGTATGGAAACAGCAGTTCGAATGTGAAGCTGAAGATGAAGGTGATAAATTCCTTTCATTCGAACTCATTGCATCATGCGAAACTGAAAACATAATCTGGCAGCAGGATATTATCCCCGCTAAGTGGAACGGCAGTGAATTTAAAAGAGGTCCCGATCATTACGAAAGTAAATTTATTCACGAGACAATTAAAAAATTTACAGAGTGGTTTAATAAACTTGAAGTATCTGGACAGCTTTATCTTGGATGGGATACCGGCAGAAAAAAAGATTTGTCAGTTGCGTGGATATATGAACGAATTGGGATGGTGCGTTTTACCAGGTTAGTAATTGCGCTCGAGAAAATGCCGTTCTGGGTTCAGGAATTATTCCGCGATGCTTTACTTCAACACAAAAAAATAAGACGCGCTTGTTTTGATTCTACAGGCATTGGTGCACAGCTTGCGGAAAATGCAAGATTAAAATATGGTGAACACACTGTTGAAGAAATCACTTTCACTGCAAAGATAAAAGAAGTGATGGCTTATAGAATGAAGGGAGTTCTTGAAGATAAAAATTTAAAACTGCCGGCAAACAGAACCATTGCAGATGATTTTCATAAACCCAAAAAAGAAACAAACGCATCGGGAGCTGTTCGTTTTGTAGTTGAAGAAGATGAAAATGCAAATGAACACAGTCACGCAGATTATTTCTGGGCTGGTTGTTTAGCGCTCGAAGCAGATTCAAATTATGCTGGTCCTGTTAACATCGCTTCAGGAAGAAAAAGGGAATCAGTTGATTTAATAAATCGAATGAATTTAAATCTGCGGATAATAATTTTTTTACATCTTGTTTTTTACTACCAACTACCGACCACCTGCCACCAACTTTTCCTTTTCCGGAGGCATCGATGAAAAAAAATATCACATTGCGAAAATCGCCTAAAATCGCACTTTCACCAATTTTGCCCCCAAACGCACACAAATCGCTTTGGTGGATAGGTTCTTTCCGGTTATCCAGCACCAGCTATTTTAAAACCTCGAAGTTTTTAAACAGGGTTGTGCGATTTTTAAACGGCATTCCGACACACCTCTCTGATTTTTTTGTTTTCGGTTGGACTCGTGTAAAATTTCAATCATTCCTGGAAGGAAGATGACATGATAATTTTCATAATTCTTACAACGTTATTTCTCAAATCACTCTCTGCTTTTTTTAATGCTGTGATGGATGTAGTTATTCACCGAAACAAAGAAACAATTTTCATTCGTGAAGACTCAACCGGTCACTACAAAAAAATATTCGGCTTCAGATGGAATGAATGGTTCAACTTTGATGGACTAAGTTTTCTTAACAAGTATGAAGAGCGCGATCAAAGTAAACCGATTAAAAAAATAAAAATACTTTTTTGGAAAATCGAAGTAACAGTATTCAGCGACTGCTGGCATTTTGCAAAGATGCTTATGAAAGGAACAGAAATAATTAATCACTGCTTCCTGATCGCATCTGCATCAATCATCGCATTATTTAATCTTTCAATCTTTGAATCTTTGAATTTATCTTCCTTCGCCTCAGCCTTAATCTTAGCCTCAGTAATGTTCATTCTCTACGCTCTCTTCGAAATCATTCCCTTCAACAAGTTTTATAAAAAATATTTAATCAAGAAAAAATACCGGGTGAATGTAAAATGAATAATGGTATATGGTTAAACGAAAACAAGTTTGTACAATTTTCAGAGCTTCAGGACAATAACCTGACAGAAC